>JBEKGC010000370.1:0-9681 GCA_050013055.1 Streptosporangiaceae bacterium | reverse complement strand
GCGGCGGCGTGAGCTCCGGCTGAGAACGGCAGGATCTGCACGGTCAGGTCGGGATGCTCCTCAGCCAGCTGGATGAGATGGCTGACCTGCCCGGCCAGCACACCGGGACCGCCGACCGCCTGGCGCAGCGCGCCTTCGCCGAGGATGACCGACAAACGCCGTTTGCCGCTGAGCACGCCCTGCCGCCGCACGGCCCTGGCCGTCACCGCCTCCTCCCGCTGCTCCGCTGTCGTGTAACCCGGCTCGGCGGCGGCGATGGCACGCGCATAGTCATCGGTTTGCAGCAGGTCAGGGACCAGCTGCGCCTCATACGTCAGGATCTCGGAGGCGGCCGACTCCATGATGACGTAGTCGAGATACGCCTCGGAGAAGCTCCCCGCGAACGGCTGCCACCAGCCGGGCCGGCCGTCCCGGCTTGCGATGGCGGTCATCGCGGCCTGCTCGCTGTCCGGCACGCCGTATTCGGTCAGCAGCTCGCGCAGCTCCTTGGCCCTGATGCCGCGCTGTCCCGTCTCGATCCTGCTGATCTTGGACCGGTCGCATTCCAGCACGCGGGCCGCGTCTTCGAGGGCGTAGCCCATGTTCTCCCGGTACCGGCGCAGTGCGCCGCCCACGAGGCGGCGCCTCACGGGGGGTTCTCCGGTCACGATTCCTGCCTCTCCGCGGTCCTCACGCCGCTCATGGGTCGTTTGTAACACTTCATGAGAAACGTAGCATTTGGAGTAGTCCCTAGCTGGCTACGACACGCCGGGCGCGGGACAGTTACCGCGTCAGGCGCTGAGCCGGTCCAGGGCGGCGAGCACCCGGTTCTCTGACACCGGAGCCTGGGTCCCCAGGGTCTGGGCGAACAGGCTGACCCGGAGCTCTTCGAGCATCCACCGGGTCTCGGCCAGGCCGGCCCCGACCCCGTGGACCCCATGGGTCTGGCCCGCGATGGCCAGGTTGGCGGCTGCCTGCTGGTACGCCCGCTCCACCCGCTGGGCCACGGCCATGTTGGCCGCGTCCCGCGCCGGGTTCTCCGGCAGCTTGTCCAGCCTCCGCTCCATCGCCTGCAGGTAGCGGGTCAGGTGCGGGAGCCGCCGGTAACCGGTGGCGGTGACGAAACCGGGGTGGATGAGCCCGGACAGCTGTGCGCGCAGGTCGGCGACGGCCGCGCGGGCGGCATCACCGTGCAGGTCCTCCAGCCGGGATTCGACCGCATGCGCCAGCCGCAGCGCCGACTCCACCCGCCGCACCACGTCGCCGGTCACCTCGAGCAGCCGGGGCCGGACGGCCGCGGCGAGCCGCTCGAACCCGTCCCGATCCCAGGCCGGCCCGCCCGCCTCGGCCATCAAGTAGTCGGCGGCGCAGCTGATGCAGTCCGCGAACATCGCCGCGACGCCCCCGTGCGGGTTATGGCTGAGCGCTAGCTTGGCCCGGGTGGACAGACCGCCCGCGATGGCCTTCATCGGCGACGAGGCGCCCAGCAGGATCAGCCGCCGCGTTCCGGCCCACATGGCCTTGCGTGCCGCGGCTTCTGTCTCGAACAGCCGCACGTCTACCGTGTCGCCGGCGTCGAAAAGGGCCGGGTAGGCGACCACGGTGCCCTGGGTGAAGACCTTGGGCAGCGCACCGAAGTTCCACGACGTCAGGCCCGAGCGAGTGATCCCGCCCGCCGCCCGGGACAGCACCGCCCGCAGCCGCGGCCGGAGCTGGCGCTGCAGCTCACCGACGTCCTTGCCCTCGGCCAGCACGCGATCCCCTTCGGTCACCCGGACCGTGATCCGCAGGTGCGGCGGCAGCTTGGACAGATCCCAGGCTTCCCGGGGCACGTCGACGCCGCGTAGCGACCGCAGCTGGCGGGCGACCGCGTCCCGCAGGTCCCCGGCGGGCGGCCCGAGGCGGTCGGTGACCGTCCTGGCCACGTCGGGCGCGGGCACCAGGTCGCGCCGCAGCGCCTTGGGCAGCGACCTGATCATCTCGGTCACCAGCTCGGTGCGCAGCCCGGGCACCTGCCAGGAGAACTCAGCCGGGTCAACCTGGTTGAGCCTGCTCAGCGGGATGTCTACGGTGACGCCGTCGGCCTGGCTGCCCGGCTCGAAGGCGTAGGACAACGGCAGCGCCGTCACCGGCGCGGACTCCGACGTCCAGACGTCCGGATAGGAGTTGGCGCTCACCAGCGAGGCGTCGTCACTGAGCAGATCGCTCGCCTTAAAGGTCAGCAGCGAAGGATCGGTCCGGCGGGCCTGCTTCCACCAGGTATCGAAGTGCTGGGCCGAGACGACGTCCGCGGGTATCCGGGCGTCGTAGAAGGCGAACAGCTCGTCCTCGCCGACGACCAGGCCGCGGCGGCGGGCCCGGTGCTCGACCTGCTCGGCCTCGGCCAGCAGCCGCCTGTTCTCGGCGAAGAACGGGTGCGAGGTCTGCCAGTCGCCCTCCACCAGCGCGTGCCTGATAAACAGCTCCCGCGCCGCGGCGGGGTCGATGCGGCCGTAGCCGACCTTGCGGTCCACCACCAGCGGTACCCCGTACAGGGTCACCTTTTCCAGCGCGACCGCGCCGCCTCGTTTCTTCTCCCAGTGCGGCTCGCTGTAGCTGTGCTTGACCAGGTGCCCGGCCAGCGGCTCCACCCACTCAGGCTCGATCCGCGCCACGGTCCTGGCCCACAGCCTGGATGTCTCCACAAGCTCACCGGCCACGATCCAGTCCGGGCCCTTCCTGACCAGGCTGGAGCCGGGGAAGATGGCGAACCTGGCGTTGCGCGCGCCCAGGTACTCGGCCCGCGGCCGGCGACCAGGGAAGCCGGGCGGGCCAGCCGCCTGGGCGCCTGCACCGGACGTCGGCGAAGCCGGTCCGGACGGCTCGGCGCCCACCATCTTCATCCCGATCTGCGAGAGCAGACCAGCTAGCAGTGACTGGTGAAGCCGGGTCCGTTCGGCGCTGGAGGACGTGACCGTCACCCCGAGGTCGCCGGCCAGCCTTTGCAGCTGGCCTTGCAGGTCCTGCCACTCGCGGATGCGCAGGAAGTTCAGGTACTCGGACCGGCATCCCCTGCGGAAGGCCGAGGAAGACAGCTCCCGCTGCCGTTCCGCCAGGTAGTCCCACAGGTTCAGGTAGGCGACGAAATCCGAGTCTGGATCGGCGAAACGCCTGTGCTTGTCGTCGGCCAGCTGCTGCGCGTCGGCGGGGCGCTCACGCGGATCCTGGATGGACAGGGCGGCCGCGATGATCAGCACCTCGCGGGCGCATCCGTTCTTGTCGGCCTCCAGGATCATCCGGCCGATGCGCGGGTCCACGGGCAGCCGGGCCAGCTTGCGCCCCAGCGGAGTGATCCGGCCCGCCCGGAACGCGTTCAGCTCGGTCAGCAGGGTCAGCCCGTCGGCGATATTGCGGGCATCGGGCGGGTCGATGAAAGGGAACCTGGGCACGTCGCCAAGGCCGATGGCCGCCATCTGCAAGATGACCGAGGCCAGGTTGGTGCGCAGGATCTCCGGGTCGGTGAACTCGGGCCTGGACTCGAAGTCCTCCTGGGCGTACAGCCGGATGCAGATCCCGTCCGAGGTCCGGCCGCAGCGGCCCATGCGCTGGTTGGCCGAGGCCTGCGAGATCGGCTCGATCGGCAGCCGCTGCACCTTGGTGCGGTAGCTGTACCTGGAGATGCGCGCGGTGCCCGGGTCGATGACGTACTTGATGCCGGGGACGGTGAGCGAGGTCTCGGCCACGTTGGTGGCCAGCACCACCCGGCGGGTAAAGCTCGACGATACCCGGCGCTGGAAGACCCTGTGCTGCTCAGCCGCGGACAGCCGGGAGTACAGCGGCAGCACCTCCAGGCGCTCCCGACCGGCCAGCAGGTCCGCGGTGTCGCGGATCTCGCGCTCCCCGCTGAGGAACACCAGGATGTCGCCCGGCCCCTCGGCGGACAGCTCGTCCACCGCGTCGCTGATCGCCTGACCCTGATCGCCGTCCTCGCCGGGATGGCGGCCCGCCTCGACCGGCCGGTAGCGCACCTGCACCGGGTACGTCCGGCCGGATACCTCGACGATCGGCGCGCCGGAGAAGGCGGCCGCGAACCGCTCCGGGTCGATGGTCGCCGAGGTGATGATCACCTTCAGGTCCGGCCGCCTGGGCAGCAGCTGCCTGAGATAGCCGAGGATGAAATCGATGTTCAGGCTGCGCTCGTGCGCCTCGTCGATGATCAGCGTGTCGTAGCGGCGCAGGTCCCTGTCCCGGGTGAGCTCGGTCAGCAAGATCCCGTCGGTCATCAGCTTGATCAGCGTGTCGTCCGCGGACACGTCGGTGAACCTGACCTTGTAGCCCACGGTCTGGCCGAGCGGGCTGCCCAGTTCCTCGGCGATCCGCTCGGCCACGGTCCTGGCCGCCAGGCGGCGCGGCTGGGTGTGCCCGATCTGGCCGTCGACGCCGCGGCCGAGCTCCAGGCAGATCTTGGGGATCTGGGTGGTCTTGCCCGAGCCGGTCTCCCCCGCGATGATGACCACCTGATGCTCGGCGATGGCGCGGCTGATCTCATCCTTGCGCTGGCTGACCGGCAGCTCAGGCGGATACGAGATCGGCGGCATGGCCGAACGGCGGGCGGCCCGCAGCCCGGCGTGCCGGGATCGGGACCGCCCGGAGCGCCCGGGCAGACCGGTGCGTGACGAGATCACAGAATGCGGCTCCATACCGGCGGGAAGAATAGATCAGGTGGGCTCCCACCGCATAACAGATTTCCGGCCCGCAGCCTTCCGCGACCCTAATGATCCAGGCCGAGGGTGAACGTCGGCCGGGGGGAAGTCTCCGGCAGCTTGTGCTCCTCGGCGAGCCGCCTGATCGCGGTTCCCGTGGCCAGGAACTCGGTCGCGTGCTCACCCCAGACGTGGCTCTTGACCTCCACGGTCACGCCTACGATGCCGGACGAGCGGGCCTGCGCCGCCTCCGCCTGCATCCGCGCGAGCGCCAGCTCGCGGGCCTCGTAGACGCCCTGGGTGAACTGCATCATCTCCTGGTTCTGGCCGACCTGGCGCAGCGACTGCAGCACGCCTTGATGCGCGACGTGATAGACGCAGGTGCCGAGCACGAACGCGACCGGCACCGCGCCCGCGGCCAGCAGCCGGAAGAAATCCTGGGCCGACAGGTCGGAGGTGAACGCGCGGCCGTCGGGGGCGCGGTGCGCGCCGTGACCGGCGAGGTGACGGACGGCGGTGCCGGTCGCCACGAACTCCAGGCAGTTCTGGCCCCAGGAATACATCTGCATCCGCAGTTGCACGCCGACGATGCCGTCGGCGGCCAGGTGGTCCGCCTCGGACCGCATCCTGGCCATGGCCAGCTCCCTGGCGTTGTACATGGCCTGGGTCAGGACCTGAAGCTCCTGGTTCTTGCTCCACCGGCCGATCTGGAGCCCGATGTGGTAGATCGAGGAGCCGACGACGAAGCCGAGCGGCTCGAAACCCGCCTCGCCGAGCAGCACGTACTCCGAGACCGACAGGTCGGAGGTGAAGACGCCTGACTCATTGGCGCCGGCCGTCTTGGCGAGCCGGGTTTCGGCCGCCTGCGGTTCCCAGTTCCCGGCGCTCTGGTTCTGCTGGCCTGAGAACAGCGGCATGGCGGCCTCCTCGGCGTCGCTGGTGGGTGCCTGACGGCAGCCTATTATCGCCGGGGCCGGAGAGCGAGTGCCGGTACCGGGCCGCCCGTACCGGCCCGCCCGTCTGGTTGGATGTCCGCATGAGTGCTGTCCTCGCCTTCGGCCCGGCCCTGTCCCGGCCGCACCTGCTCGCCGCGCCGGTCACGGCGGCGCTGCGCGAGTTGCCGGATGCGGCGCAGGTCCAGGTGGCCGAGATCGATCCGTCGCTCGCGGACACCGCCGCGTTCTGCGCACACTACGGCGTCGACCCGGCGGAATCGGCGAACTGCGTGGTCATCGCGGCCAGACGCGGCGGCCAGACCACCTACGCGGCCTGCATGGTCGCGGCCACCACCCGGGCGGACGTCAACGGGCTCGTGCGCAGGCACCTGGACGCGCGGAAGGCGTCCTTCGCCCCGGTGGACGCCGTGACGGCCGCGTCGGGCATGGAGTACGGCGGGATCACGCCGATCGGCTTGCCGGACGGCTGGCCGGTGCTTGTCGACGAGGCCGTGGCCAAGACCGGCTCGGTGGTGATCGGATCCGGGATCCGCGGCTCCAAGCTCAAGCTGCCCGGCCGGCTGCTCGCCTGTCTGCCGTCGGCCCAGGTCCTGCCCGGCCTCGGCCTTCCGCTGGCAACTTCGGGCTAGCGTCGTAGCGGCGGGCCGGCTGCGCCAAGTTAACGCTAAACTGGACTGTTCCTATGCGGCGATCTCGCCGCCCGGGCGGCCTGGCGCCCTCGTGCGTCGCGGATGGAAGGGAGGCACGCGATGGACTCAGATAGTCCGGGCCGAAATAGGCCCTGCTCGCTGCCGTCCCGCTTTATTTCGGGCACACGCCTCCCCGCTTAACTCCCGTCACGGCGTCATCCTGCACCCCTGGCTGAGGGGTCCGTCGGCGTGTGCCCCCGATCTCGTCAATTCTCGTGACGTGAGAGGGGTGTTCACCATGGCCACCATGACCCGTACTACCCGGACCGCTGTGCTTGACGACGCGCACGTCGGCGACATCCGCGGCGCGCTCGGCACCATCCCGGCTGACGACCTGGCCCCCAGGGCCGGCCTTGACAACGACGCCGGCGCGTTCTCCACCTACGGGCAGGCCGGGCAGAACTACGGCACCCGGCTGCTGTGGACGCTGCTGCTGCTGATCCCGGTGCTGTACGTCAACCAGGAAATGGTGCTGCGGCTCGGCGCGGTCACCGGCGTCGGGCACGCCCGGCTGATCCTGGAGAGGTTCGGCACGTTCTGGGGCGCGTTCTCGGTCATCGACCTGTTCATCCTCAACGCGCTGACCATCGTCACCGAGTTCATCGGGATCACGCTGGCGGCCGGGTACCTGGGCGTGCCCAGGCTGGCCGCGGTGGTGCTCGCCGCCGGGGTCATCCTCGCGGCGGCGTTCACCGGCAGCTTCCGCAGGTTCGAGCGGATCGCGGTCACGTTCTGCCTCGGGTCGCTGCTGCTGATCCCGCTGTACCTTTTCTCCCACCCGTCCAGCGCGCAGATGGCCCGCGGCTTCTCGGTCCCCGGCCTGCCCGGCGGCTCCGGGCAGCTGGCCACGGTCATGCTGCTGGTCATCGGCATCGTGGGGACCACGGTGGCGCCGTGGCAGCTGTTCTTCCAGCAGTCCTACGTTATCGACAAGCGGATCACCCCCCGGTTTATCCGGTACGAGCAGGTCGACCTGTGGATCGGCATCGTGATCGTCGTGCTGGGCGCGGCCGCGGTGATGGGGGCGACCGCCGCCGCGTTCGCCGGGACCAAGGGCGCGGGTAACTTCACCGACGCGACCGGGCTGGCCCATGGCATCGCCGCCTACGCCGGCCGGCTCGCGGGCGTCGTCTTCGCGGTCGCGCTGCTCGACGCCTCCATCATCGGGGCGTTCGCGGTCTCGCTGTCCAGCGCCTACGCCATCGGCGACACGCTCGGGCTGAAGCACTCGCTGCACCGCGGGATCAAGCAGGCCAAGGGCTTCTACGCGATCTACACCGCGTTGATCGCCGGGGCCGCGGCCATCGTGCTCATCCCCGGCGCGCCGCTCGGGGTGATGATCGAGGGCGTCCAGGTGCTGGCGGGCGTGCTGCTGCCCAGCGCCACGGTGTTCCTGCTGTTGCTGTGCAACGACCGTGCGGTCCTCGGGCCCTGGGTCAACCGCCGGGGCACCAACATGTTTACCTCGGCGGTGGTCGCCGTGCTGGTCACGCTGTCGGTCGTTCTGACCGCCTCGGTGCTGTTCCCGCACATCACCGGCCGGCAGGTGGTGGACATCATGGCGGGCTGCGGGCTGGCCTGCGTGGCCGCGGCGGCCGTCGCGCTAGCCCGGGCCCGCCGGTCGCGCAGCTCGGTCCAGGTGGACCGCCGCGGCCGCGACACCTGGCGGATGCCGCCGCTGAACATGCTGTCCAAGCCGGTCATGTCCACCGGCCGCAAGCTTGGCCTCTCCGCCCTGCGCAGCTACCTGGCGATCGCCATGATCCTGGTCATCGTCAAGATCGTCCAGGTGGCCCTCGGGCACTAAGCCGGGGCGGTCCTGCCGGGGCGGTCCTGCCGGGCTGGTCAGGAGATGCCGAGTCCGCTGAGGACGGCCTGCACGAGCACGGTCACCGACAGGACCGCGACGGCGGCGACGCTGATCGTGGCCACGATCTTGAAGGCGCGCCCGTTCGCGGCGTCACCCAGCACGCTGCTGCGGTTGGCCAGGACCAGGACGTAGGTGAGCAGGATGGGGGTGATGAGCCCGTTCAGGACCTGGGCCTCGACGAGGAGCTGGATGAGGTTGCCGGGGATCAGGGCGACGGCCGCGCCGATGAAGACCTGGCCGGTGAACAGGCCGAGGAACAGCGGGGCCTGGCGGAAGGACTTGCTGACGCTGCGCTCGGCGCCGGTGGCCTCGCTGATGGCATAGGCGGTGGAGAGCGGGACGACCGCGGCGGCCAGCGCGCTGGCGCCCAGCAGGCCGACCGCGAACAGCTGGGTGGCGAACCGGCCGGCCACCGGGGCGAGCGCCTGCGCGGCCTGCTTCGCCGATTCAAGCGGAGCGCGGACGTGGATCGCCGCGGCGGTCGCGACGATGATGAAGATGCTGATCACGTTGCAGAAGATCGACCCGGCGATGGTGTCGAGCTTCTCGCCCGGGTAGTCCGCCGGGCCGATGCCGCGGTCGGCGACCGCGGCGGCCACGTAGAACTGCATGTACGGGGTGATCGTGGTGCCGATCAGCGCCACCACGAGCAGCAGGAACGCCTTGGACGCCAGGAAGTGCGGGTAGGCCAGATCCGCCCCGGCCTGGGCGTAATCGGGGCGGCTCAGGAGCGCGGCGACGGGATAGGCGAAGAACACCAGGCTCAGCACCAGGAACAGCCGCTCGGCGTACTTGTAGGACCCGAAGACCACCAGCGCCCAGATCGCGACCGCCGCCACCGGGACGCTGACGTACTTCGAGACCCCAAGGAGCTCCATCGCGGCCGCGATCCCGGCGAATTCCGAGACGACCAGCCCGACATTCGCGACGATCAGCGCGAGCAGCGCGAACGCCGTGACCCGGATGCTGAACTGCTCGCGGATCAGCGCGCCCAGGCCCTCTCCGGTGTAGGCGCCCAGCCGCGCGCACATCTCCTGCACCACGACCAGGGCCACCGTCACCAGGACCATCGCGAACAGTGTCCGGTACCCGAATTGAGCCCCGGCGCTGGCGTAGGTCGCGATCCCGCCCGCGTCGTTACCTGCGTTGGCCGCGATGATCCCGGGTCCCATGAACGCCAGCACCATCAGGATCCGGCGGCGCAGCGGCCGCCGGGCCGGGCCCAGACGGCGGCGCGGCCCGCGCGTCACGTCGCCCGCCAACGGCAGCGCGCCCTCCTGCACGCCGCTCATGACAGCCGCCGGGGGAACCGGAACCTGGACCGGTCAGGCACCAGCATGTCCAGCACGTCATCGACCAGGATCCGGCCCAGCGGCCGCTCTTCCTCATCGACCACCACCACCGAGGAGTGCCGGGTTTCCGCGAGCCGCTCCGCGATCTCATCCAGGTCGGCGTCGGGGAGGACGGTCACCGGCCAGGGCGGCCCGACCAGGTCGTCCACGGTC
>JBEKGC010000369.1:0-6872 GCA_050013055.1 Streptosporangiaceae bacterium | reverse complement strand
GATGAGGTAAAGGTCCACGCCACGATGGCGGCCAGCACGGGCCAGATCAGCGGCAGGTCCGGCGCGCCGGGCGGGGGGCGCCGGATGAGCAGCACGGCGAGGCAGGCAAACGCCAGCGCCGCGATCAGCGTGATATGCCGGAACGGCGGGCTGTAGCCGAACACGCGGTAGAACACCTGCCAGAGGTTGTCAGCGGCGACACCGGTGCCGCGCTGGACCGTGTCGGTCACCGCGCTGCGCCCAGCCGCCAGGTACGCCGCCGCCAGCATCGCCGCGCCGCCGCCGCCCGCCGCCGCCAGGGTGCGCGGCGACCGCCGCGCCACCCAGGCCAGGCCGACCCCGAACAGCACGAAAGGTGCCTTGACTGCGGTCGCGGCGCCGAGCAGCAATCCGGCGCCGAGGGCGCGGACCGTGCCGATGCGACCGGGGGCGCGGGCCAGCGCCACCGTGCGGCCCAGGACGGCCAGCGCCAGCACGGCGATTCCTTCGGCGAGCCCGTCGACGTGGCCTCCCGCCATCACCGCCCACAGCATCAGCGGGTTGACTGACCACAGCACGTGCGCCCGGGCCCGCAGAGCGGGCTGGGTCCGTGTCAGCCAGTCCAACGCGAGCACGACCACGCCGAACGCCGCCCCGTTCCACACCTTCAGCCAGAAGATGGTGACCGCCGCCGAACGGCCGCCAAGTTCCGACGCCGCCCACTGGGCCGCGGTGGCCAGCGGGCCGTAAACGGAGGGAATGTTCTGCCAGATAGAGGGCGCGAGCAGGCCCACCGGATCGTGAGTTTTTCTCAGCTGCCCCGGCGTCATGATGTACGGGTTGTGGTGCAGGGCCGCGATCCGGCCGTACGCCGCGTAGTCCAGCATGTCCGTGGACCCCACCGCGGGCACGACGGCCAGCGCGATGACCGCCACGATCGCGACCGCGACCAGCCAGCGCGTCGGCGGGCGCCAGCCTCGCCGGACCGCGACCAGTCCCGCCGCGACACCGGCGGCGCCGGTCAGCAGCGCCGCCCACAGCGCGGCGGTCACCGTCAGGTCACTCAGGTGCCAGGAAGCGAACCACGGCGGCCACTCGCCAGACCGGTAGACCAGCACCGTGGCGGCCGAGGGACCAGCCGCCCCGACGCCCGCGAGGATCACGACGCTCAGGCAGCTGAGGGTCAGCGCCGTCAGCGCGGCGAGACGGATGGGGCGTTCCGTCTGGATCACGACGTCTCAGTTCTCACGGACACAGCCAGCCCGTTCCTGGCCCGCGAACACGCAGCGTGCCCGCGAACACGCAGCCAACAGCAGGAATGTAGACCTTTGCCATCGAGCAGATTACCATCGGTGCCCGTCGCGGGGCCGGTCAGCCCGAGCCGGGCGTGCTGGCGGGCTGGCCGGCCCAGCTGGCCAGTGCGGTGGCGAGGCCCTGGACGAGGCGGTCGAAGCTGCGGTCGATGTTGGCGGGGTGCACGAAGGTGGTTTCCAGGGCCACGAAGCCGTGCAGGGCGGCGCGCAGCGCCCGGATGGCGTCGATGGCGTCGTCGCCCTGCAGGTCGTAGCCGGACAGGATGTCCCCGATGATCTCGACCGCGGCCCAGTCGGCGGCTTCGGCTTCGGTGTCGCCCGGGGTGGGGACCCGCTGCGCCGCGGCGTAGCGGCCCGGGTGCTTGAGCGCCCAGTTGCGGTAGGCGTGGGCCACGGAGACGATGGCGTCGCCGCGGGCCCGGCCGACGGTGGCCCGGGCGAGGGTTCCGGCCAGTTCGTTCTTGGCCTGGATGGCGAGGCCGCGCTGCAGGCCGTCCATGCCGTCGACGTGCTTGTACAGCGACGGGTAGCGCACCCCGAGGCGGTCGGCGAGAGCGGCGAGGGTGAGGCCGGCCAGGCCGACCTCGTCGGCCATCTGCGCCGCCTCGTCGATCACCCGGGCCGTGGTGAGACCGGCTCTAGGCACGGTCGTTCACCCTACCGGCGATCCGCAGGTCTCGCATCACTGGTGTCAGGCGTCGCGGCGGCGGAGGATGACCAGGGCCAGCCCGAGGGCGGCGGCGGCGTAGAGGGCGAAGGTGGCCAGGCCGGCCCAGGGGGACAAGGTGGAGGTGTCCTGGCCGGTGGCGAAGATGGCTTGCCCGGCGTTGCCAGGCAGGAACTTGACCACCGTGTCCTGCAGCGAGGCGGGCAGCGTCAGCAGCAGGGCGGGCAGGATGAGGATCAGCCCGACGAGGGCGGCGATGGCGCCGGCGCTGCGCCGCAGGATGGTGCCGAGGGCGACCGCGAAGACGCCGAGGAGGCCGAGGTAGAGGCCGATCCCGATGACCGAACGCAGCGCGCCTGGTGAGGTGAGGCTGACCCCGTTGGCGCCCATGATGGCCTGGCCGGACAGGAAGGCGATCAAGCTGGCCACGGTGCCGACGGTGAAGGCGGCCGCGCCGAGGACGCCGGCCTTGGCGATGATGACCGAGTGCCGCTGCGGGGCGGCGGCGAAGGTGGAGCGGATCATCCCGGTCGAGTACTCGGTGGTGATCACCAGGACGCCGAGGACGCCGATGGCGAGCTGGGCGAACAGCACCCCCGACAGGCTCATCGAGATGGGGTCGAAGGTGCCCGGCCGGGCGCCGGCGTGGGAGGCGCTGTTGATGGCGCCGTAGCCGATCATGGCGGTGACGGCGGCGGCCAGCGTCCAGTAGGTGGAGCGGACGCTGCGGACCTTGGCCCACTCCGAGCGGAGCAGGTTCGGCAGGACCGGCCGGCGGGCCGAAGCGGTCAGGGCGGCTGCTGGGGCGGGGGCAACGGTGGTAGCGGTCATGATCAGGCTGCGCTTTCTTCGGTGCGGGCGGCGGGGTGGGTGCTGGCGCGGTACTGGACGCTGTCCTGGGTGAGCTCCATGAAGGCGGCTTCGAGCGATGCCCGCTGCAGGGACAGTTCGTGGATGGTGATGGCGTTGGCGGCGGCGAGATCGCCGATGGCGTCGGTGGAGACGCCGGTGACGGTCAGCTCGCCCGGGCCCGTGACGGTGGGGACGGCGCCGCGGGCGGTCAGCAGGGCGGCCAGCCGCCCGGCCTGGGGGGAGCGGACCCGCGCGCTGTTGTGGCCGCTGGCGGCGACGACGGCCTCGACGCTGTCGTCGGCCAGCAGGCGGCCCTGGCCGATGACGATGAGATGCTCGGCGGTGAGGGCCATCTCGCTCATCAGGTGCGATGAGACAAGCACGGTGCGGCCTTCGGCGGCCAGGGAGCGCAGCAGGTCGCGGATCCACAAGATGCCCTCGGGGTCGAGCCCGTTGATGGGCTCGTCGAGGATCAAGATGTCCGGGTCGCCGAGGAGGGCGGAGGCGAGCCCGAGGCGCTGCCCCATCCCGAGTGAGAACCGGCCGGCCCGCTGGCCCGCCACGGCGGTGAGGCCGGCCAGGTCAAGGACCGCCTCGACCCGGCGCTGGTCGATCCCGTTGGCCAGGGCCAGGCCGCGCAGGTGGTGGCCGGCGCTGCGGCCGGGGTGGAAGGCTTTGGGATCAAGCAGGGCGCCGACCTCGAAGAGGGGCTGCCGGTGGTCCGCGAACGGCCGCCCGTTGACCAGCGCCGACCCGGCCGTGGGATTGTCCAGGCCGAGAATCATGCGCAGCGTGGTGGATTTGCCCGCGCCGTTCGGGCCGAGGAACCCGGTGACCCGGCCGGGATGGACGTCAAAGCTGAGGTGATCCACGGCGACGGTCTTGCCGTAGGCCTTGGTCAGCTCCCGCACCTCGATGCTTGCCGCGTGTGTAGCCATGTGGCCTGATCCCTTCGGGTTCGGATTCCGCTGCCGGCTCGTCCTGGGGGACCGGGCGAGTAGCTGGTCGTCGCGGCCGGGCTCTGCCCCATTGCCGTAACGCTATGGTACATAGCTTAAAAGCTATGCACAAGAGCCAATCCCAAGCCGCAGCCCCGCCCGCGGTACGCCAGCCCGCGCCTGCGGTGCGCCAGCCCCCGCCCGTGGTGCGCCAGCCCCCGCCCGTGGTGCGCCAGCCCCCGCCCGTGGTGCGCCAGCCCCCGCCCGCGGTGCGCCAGCCCCCGCCCGCGGTGCGCCAGCCCCCGCCCGCGGTGCGCCAGCCCCCGCCCGCGGTGCGCCAGCCCGCGCCTGCGGTGCGCCAGCCCCCGCCCGTGGTGCGCCAGCCCCCGCCCGTGGTGCGCCAGCCCGTCCGCGTGGTGCGCCAGCCGACCCGTGGTGCGCCAGCGCTCCATGATGCGCCGGACCCCGGAAAGTCGTGGAAGATTTGGCCCATGCGGAAGATTTGGTACCTCATAGGGTACCTTTTTCTCCACTAAAGACGAATAATCCACGAGAATTTTATGCAGGTCGTACTGGTGGTCGATTTGTGATACTCGTGGGGCGGGATGGGCTGGTGAGACGGCACGCGGGCGCGGGCAGTGGCTGTCGCCTGCGGCTCGACTAGTCGCTGTCGCCTGCGGCCCGACCCAGTCGCTGTCGCCTACGGCTCGACCCAGTCGCTGGTGCCGTCGTCATCGGCTCCGTTCCGTGCGGTCGCCTGTGAGGGTCCCGGCCTGACCGCGGCCGCGTGCTCAGATCGAGCTGATGGCACCGCCGTCAACCGGGACCATGGCGCCCGTGATGTAGGACGCGGCCGGGGAGAGCAAGAAGGCGGCCGCTCGCCCGAACTCCTCGGGCTCGCCGTATCTGCGCAGCGGGATGTGCTCAGACAGGCGGGCGCGCACCTCGTCTGGATCTCCGCGCAGGGCATCGAGTTCACGGACCCTGTCGGTGGCGATCCTGACGGGCAGCAGCCCGTTGACCCGGATCCCGGCCGGGCCGAGTTCGCCCGCCAGCGTCTTGACCACCCCGGCCAGACCAGGGAACAGCCCGTTGGAGATGGCCAGTTCCGCGAGCGGCACGCGCACCGAGGAGGCCAGCACGAAGACGATCGAGGCGCCCGTGCCGGGGATGGAGCCGGCCGCGGCATCGCCCCGGCCGCCCAGATCGGCCGCGAGAATCCGGGCGAGCCGGACGGCGCCGAGGAAGACGCTCTCGAACGCGGACCGCCACGCCTGGTCGGTCGTGGTCGCGACGGTTCCTGGCGGCGACCCGCCCACGCTGATCAGCGCGCCGTCCAGGCGGCCGAAACGGTCCCTGGCCGCTGCGATGAGCCTGCCCGGGGTAGCCGGATCGGCGTTGTCCGCGACGACCCAGGCGGCCGCATCGGCCGCGGCGGCGTTCTGCGCGAGGCGGGCCGCGGCCGATGATGCCGTCGCCTCGTGCGGAGCGCTGAGCATCACCCGGGCCCCGTCTGCCACAAGCAGCTGCGCCGCCGCGAACCCAAGGCCGCGGCTGCCGCCGGTCACGAGGTAAACCTTGCCGTGCAGTCCAAGATCCATCTGGCCATTCTGCCCCGGCCGGGCGGGTGCGCAGCCGCCGAGCCGGGTCCGGGGCATGACATCGGGGCATGACAGCGCAGCCGCCGCTGGGCCTATCGGGAATATCCCCAAATAATGAGGAATCAGTATTTAATACCCGTCACTGCCATTCCTGGCATGTCGTCCTTCGACCGATAGCGGTCAGGACCTGGTCAGGACCCGCGAACCTTACCTGTAGAATATCTTTAACGGAGGCATTATGCGGACTGTAAATAATGGCACAATGCAGGGGACCAGGGTAGGGGCCGGTCCTGCCGGTGAGCCTTATGAGCGTGTATCCGCCATCGCCAAAGTCGTCGTGCTTTATCACTGTGCGGACGGGCACCGGACGACGGTGCCGTTCATCTGGACCGCCACGCCACCCTCGCAGTGGGAATGCCGGGTTTGCTCGCAGCCCGCCGGGACCGACCCGCTCAACCCGCCGCCCCCGGTCGGGAGGTACCTGGGGGAGAACACTCACCTGGGGCGCGTCAAGAGCAGGCGCTCGCCCGCCGAAGGCGATGCCCTGATGGCCGAGTCACTGGCCCGGCGCGACCATCCCACAGGGTTCAACGTTCCGGCCGGGCCCCGCAGGCGGAAGGCCTGATCCATCGTCGTCTGGCCGGAACATGTACGCGGGCCAGTTTGTTAGCCTTACGAACTGTAAGAGCCTCGTACTATCGGGATGACGACGTGACCGACCCGGACCCAGGCGCTGGGACGCTGGACCCGCAGACCGCGCAGGCGGCCGTGCTCACCGTGATGCGCCTGTTCCGGGCGCTGGAGCGAGTCGATACGGATCTGACTCCCCAGCAGTACCGCATCTTGAAGCTGGCGGGCGCCGGCGGTGAGCGTTCCGCCCGGCTGGCCGAGCGGCTGGCCGTCGCCAAGCCCACGCTGACCGCCACCGCCGATGGCCTGGTGGCCGCGGGCTATGCCCAGCGCGCGGCCGAGCCCGGCGACCGCCGGGTGGTGCGGCTGTGCCTCACGCCCGCTGGCCATGCCGCCCTCGAGCGCGCCGACGCGGCCTATGCCGACTGGCTCGGCCCGCTGCTCGGCGCGACCGGCGACACGGCCGGGGTGCTCGAAGCCCTCCACGGCCTGGACGCGGCGATGGATGAGCGGCGCCGTGCCCGGCTGGGGCAGCCGTGAGCGAACCGAAGGGCGCCGGCGGTGCCCGACTGAGGAGCGGCGAAGGAGCGACGAGGGAAGGCGCCCGTCGGCGAGCGGGAGATACCGCCTGGCTGCGGCGGCTGGCGGCGTACTGCTGGCGGCACCCACGTCTGGAGATCATGGCGCTGGGCGGCTCGCTGCTGGCCACAGGAATCCAGGCGAGCATCCCGCTGATCATGGCGTGGATCGTGGACAGCGCGGTCCTTAGCCACCGCGAGCCGATCTGGCTGGGCGCCTCGGTGCTCATCGTGGCCGGGCTGCTCAGCTTTGCCGGCGTCTATACCAGGCGGTACCGGGGCGGCCAGCTCTCGCTCGAGGTCCAGCACGACAT
>JBEKGC010000368.1:0-6889 GCA_050013055.1 Streptosporangiaceae bacterium | reverse complement strand
AGCTGGAACAGCTCGAGCAGCCTGGCGGCTTCGCTGGAGGCGGCCACCACGCGCAGCTCACCCCGCGGGTCAGCCAGCAGCAGCCCCGCCGCGGAGACATCGAGCAGCTGCACGCTGCGGTCGGTCAGCACATGCAGGAAGTCGATCATGTCGAAGCCGACCACCATCGTGTCGGTCAACTCGACGAACGTATCCGACAACAGCGCTCCGTCCATCCCCGGTCACCCTTTCAGCAACAGGCACGATCGGCCAGCATGGATAAGCCCGCGTGTGGTCACACCTGCTCGTCCTTGCGTGGGTTTGGGTCAGGACGCAACCGCAGGCGCCGCGCGACAATGTCGCGGGCCAGATCAGACAGCCTCCGGTCATGAGCATACGCGTACGCCCGCAACCGGAGAAATGCCTCCGTGATCCCGACGCCGAGCTGCTCGGTGAGCATCCCGGTGGCCTGGTCGATCTCGGCGCGGTGCAGGGCCAGTTCCGCGGTCTGGCCGCCCGGGCCAGACCCGGCCGACGCCACGGTGTCGCGCACCGTCTGGTCCGCCGCCTCGAGCAGCAGCAGGGTCGCGGTGTCCGCGAAGAGCAACGCATCGCCGAGCTGGAACGCACTCAGCGGGCCAGCCCGCGACCGGTACAGGCCCATCACCCCGGCCCGGATCGCCCCCACCCGCAGCGGGAACGCGAAAATGGCGGCGGCCCCGGCCAGCCGGGCCGCCGGGGCGAACGCGGGCCAGCGGCGGCCGGCCTCGGGCCCGTCCAGATCCGAAGCCAGCACCGGCCCGCCGGAGGCCGCGGCATCCGGCCCCGGGCCCTCCCCCGTGGTCAGCTGGAGCTCGGCGAGCAGCTCGCTGACCTCATCGGTGACCCGCATGAGGTGACCTGGCTCGGTGCCGCTCGCGGCGAGCAGCCAGGCCCCGGTGACCTCGACCGCGGCGACGGCCGCCAGGCACGCATCCGCGGCCGACACCCGGCCGCCGTGGCTGGCCGCCTGTTCCGCGACCAGGCTCCAGACCCTGGCGGCCCGGCTCGTGGTCACCCCGGCCGCCCGGGTGGACGGCCCGTCACACGGAGGACCCGGCCGGGATCATGTCGGCGACGGCGATGGCGAGGCGCCCGGCCGAGGCCGCGGCCGTCCGCCTGGCGTGGCCGGCGGCATCGTCCACGCTGGCGTGGATGGGGAAAACATCGATCAGCCGGGTCAGGGTCAGGACCCGCAGCACCGCACGCCCAGGCCCGGCGAGCAGCAGATCACCTCCGGCGTGCCTGGCCAGCTTCCGCCCCCGCGCCAGCGCGGCCACGCCGCTGGAGTCGATGAACTCAAGCCCGGCCAGATCGACGATGATCTCCGGCTGGCGAGCCACGATCAAGGCCAACGCGGCCACCACGCCAGTGGCGTCGGTCACGTCGAGCTCTCCGCGCAACGCGACGATCACATGACCATCGCCGTCGCGGGTACTCAGATCCACGCTGAACATGCGGCGCCTTCCTGCTTCAAGCAGCAAGGCGGGGTCCCGGCCGAGCGGCGAGTTCACCAGCTTCGTACCCCATGTTACCCCGGATGGCTGCCCCGGTCGTGGCGGCCGCGGGGGGCCGTGGTCTCCAGGTCGAGCAGGCGCGAGCGGAGATGGCCAAGCGCACGGGCGCGCAGCCGGGAGACGTGCATCTGCGAGATGCCGAGCCGCCGGCCGATCTCCGTCTGGGTCAGGCCACCGCGAAAGTTCATCACCAGGACGTCCTGCTCGCGCGGGGTCAGCTCGCCCCAGTGCGTGCTGACGGCCTGCATGCTGAGCATGTGGTCAAGCCGCGGATCCTCACCGCCGAGGCACTCGGCCAGCGTACTCAGGCCAGGTTGGCCGGCCAGCGGCGCGTCCAGCGACGAGGGCTGGAAGGCCAGCTCGGCCAGCTGGGCCTGGCGCAGCTCGTCCGCGCTGACCCCGAGGTGCCTGGCCAGGTCGGACTCGGTGGGCGTCCGGCCCAGATCCTGGGCCAGGTCCCCGGTCGCCGCCCGGACCTCGAGGGTCAGATCCCGCACCGAGCGCTGGACATGAAGCTGCCAGCGCTTGTCACGGAAGTGCCGCTTGATTTCGCCGCTGATGCACGGCTCCGCGTACGTGGCCAGGTTGCGGCACAGCGCCGGATCGAAGTTGTTGATCGCCTTGACCAAGCCGATGTACCCCACCTGCACCAGGTCCTCCGCCTGCTCGGGGGTGCCGCTGTACCGTCGCACGCAGGACCAGACCAGCCCCTTGTAGCGTGCGGTCAGCAGCGCGCACGCTGCCATCCGCCGCTCGCTGGCCGACGGCAGCAGCCGGACGATGGCCAGCAGCGCCTGGTCATCCAGCCCGGCCAGGTCCCCGGGCCCGGCGGGCCGGTCGAGCGAGACCGGCGCGGGTCCGGCGGCAGCTCCTGGCCAGGAAACGACCGACACTGTGCGGGACGGGGCAGAGACGGTTCCTGCCGGAAATGCTGCCATGCCGACCTCGTTCGCATAAAGCTCATCAGACGCGCCGAGGTCCAGGGCATAATAACTAACCGTGCATTCACGAGCATAATACGTTTTACCCTATTAATGCCAGACTAGGCCAGGTAACGGCGGCGGCAAATTTCCGGCCGCCTGCGGCCTCGTCCACGCTGCCGTACACCGGGAAGACATTGATCAGGCCGGTGGCTTCGAGCATCAGGTGTACGGCCGGCCGCGGGGCGGCCAGCGCGAGGTCACCGCCGCGGCGGCGAGTCCACTGTTGTATTCGCAGCAGCACCGACAGGCCGCTGTAGCCGATACTTTCCAGGGCCGCCAGGTCAACGATGACCGACGGCCCGCAGGCCGCCACGGCCGTGATCAGATGGGAAGCGACCCCAGGGGCGTCGGCCAGGTGAAAGTCGCCGGACAAGGCGACCACGGCCCGGCCGTCGGCGGCCCGGATGTCGAGCTCCACGTTAAGCATGACGTTTCCGGCGGTCCGGCTTTGAGCGCGCTTGGCCCGACCGGAGGATGGGCGACGGGCTTTTCGCTAAATTTCAGCACCAGTAGCTCCCGGCATCTCGCGACATTCGCGGGCAGCGAATTGATGTGCCGCCGGGGTCCAGGGCAACAAGGCGAAGCTATCACGAAAAAGATCATCAACGCCATGGCCAAAGCGGGCCGTGGCGACGATCTCGCGGGTGCCGGCCGGCCGCCGCCTAGTCCTGATAGTGGGGTAGCCAGCGGGTGCGGCCGATGGCCTGGTCGATCTGGTCACCGGTGAGCGCGGGCGCGACCCCGTCGGCCACGGCGGCCCTGGCCACGGCACTCGCCACGACGGTGGCCACGTGCGCCAGCTGGGCCCGTCCGGGCAGCAGCGTCCCGCGCGGGTCCAGCCGGATCGTGGCGGCGGCACCGACCGCGGCGGCGGCCGCGGTCAGCATGCCGTCGGTCACCCTGCTGGCCCCGACCGCGGTCACGGCCAGCCCGATGCCGGGGAAGACGTAGAGGTTGTTGCATTGCGCGACGGGGATGCTGGCGGCACCGACCTGCATCGGCGCGAACGGGGAGCCGGCCGCGACGAGCGCCCGGCCTTGCGTCCAGTCGGCGAGATCTTGCGGGCGCGCCTCACTGCGGCTGGTCGGGTTGGACAGCGGCATGATGATGGGCCGCATCGTGTGCGCGGCGACGCGGCGCACGACCTGCTCGGTGAAGGCCCCGCCCGCGGCCGACAGGCCGATCAGCGCGGTCGGGTGCACCGCGTCGATCACCTCGATGAGGCTGGGCGGCCGGCCGGGTGCAGTGCCGGGCACGGCGCCGGGCGGCTGGGCCAGCCGGCGCTGCGCCGGGCTGAGGTCCGTGCGGTCGGTGGTGAGCAGTCCGTTGATGTCGACCACCCAGATCCTGGCGCGGGCGTCCCGCTCGGACCGGCCGTCGGCCACCATCGAGCGCAGGAGCTGCTCGCTGACTCCGATGCCGGCCGACCCGGCACCGAGCATCACCACGGTCTGGTCCCGCAGCCGCGACCCGGTCGCCGCCGCCCCGGCGGACAGCGCGGCCAGCACCACGGTGGCCGTGCCCTGGATGTCATCGTTGAAGCAGAGCACCCGGTCGCGGTAGCGCTCCAGGATCGGCAGCGCGTGCGGCGTCGCGAAGTCCTCCCATTGCAGCAGCACATCGGGTAGTTCGGCGTGCACGGCCTGGACGAACTGGTCGATGAAGTCGTCGTAGGGCGGGCCGGTCACCCGGTGGTGCCGCCAGCCTATGTACATGGGGTCATCGAGCAGCCCGGCGTTGTCGGTACCGAGGTCCAGGAGCACCGGCAGGGTGCGCGCCGGGTCGATGCCGCCGAGCACCGTGTACAGCGACAGCTTGCCGATCGGGATGCCCATGCCGCCGATGCCCTGATCACCGAGGCCGAGCACCCGCTGCCCGTCGGTGACGACGATGACGTCGACCTCCCGCCTGGGCCGGTTACGCAGGATCTCCTCGATCCGGTCGCGGTCGGGGTAGGCGATGAAAAGGCCGCGCGGACGGCGGTAGATCTCGCTGAAGCGCTGGCAGGCCAGCCCGACCGTCGGGGTATACAGGATCGGCAGCATCTCCTCCAGGTGATCGCACACCAGCCGGTAGAACAGGACCTCGTTGGTGTCCTGCAGCGCGCGCAGGTTGATGTGCCTGGCCATGTCGCTCGGCTGCTCCTGGTAGGCCTGGTACCTGCGGAGCACCTGCTGCTCCAGCGTCTCCACCACTTCCGGCAGCAGGCCACGCAGGCCGAGGGCGGAGCGCTCCTCCTCGCCAAACGCGGTGCCCTTGTTGGTCAGCGGATCCTCAAGCACCCGGACACCGGAACCGTGATCGAGATCCATGCCTGCCCGCTCCTTCCTGGCCCGATGCCGCCGTCGGGGCCTTTGGTCGAGCATGTCATCTTTCTCCCCGCCAGTGGGGCCCCCGAGCCGCCAGTCAGTTGCCGAGCCGCGGCTGATGAAGTTACCATCCATATGGATGGTAAGAAGATGGCAAGCGGATGGTGACGGGATGGCCGCAGGCGACGGCGAGAAGACGGAAAAGATCACCATCAACCTGGGGCTGGTGGACCTCGGGCAGATCGACCTGCTGGTCCAGGAAGGCTTCTACACCAACCGCACCGATTTCATCCGCACGGCCATCCGCACCCAGCTCGCCACCCGGGGCGAGGCGCTGGACCAGACGGCGGCCCGGCGCACCCTGACCCTGGGCAGCTGTCACTACACGCGCCGCGATCTGGAGGAGATCCGCGACGCCGGGCAGATGATCCACATCCGGGTGCTCGGGCTGGCCAGTATCGCCGCCGATGTCTCCCCCCAGCTGGCCCTGGCCAGCATTGCCTCGGTCGAGGTGCTCGGCGCGTTCCGGGCCCCGACGGCGGTCAAGGCCGCCCTGGCTCCCCGCACCGCCTAATCCGAGAAGGGACACCGCCATGGACACACGCCAGATGACAGCGATGGCCGAGGCCACCCGCCTGACCCGCCAGGGCCGCCTGGCCGAGGCCACCGCGCTTATCCAGCGGACCCTGGCCGGCCCGGCGGCGGCCCGGCCGGCGCCGGACGCGCCGCCCGCCGGGGAAGAAACCGGCTGGGTGAACCGCCGCCGCATGATCCCGCGCCGAGGTACCCGCAGTCTGCGCCGGCCGCACCAGGCGGAGGCGCCGGCCACCGAACGGGCGGCGGGCCGGTTTGAGGCCTGCTCCTACGCCAACGGCGCCGGCTCCCGTGCCTACCGGCTCTACGTTCCGGCCGGGCCGGCCGGCCGGCCGCTGCCCTTGGTCGTGATGCTGCACGGCGGCAGCCAGGACGCGGCGACATTCGCCGCCGCCACCGGCATGAACGACCTCGCCGAACGGCAGGGATTCCTCGTCGCCTACCCGGAACAGCCAAGCTCGGCGAACCCGGGCAAGTACTGGAACTGGTTCGTCCCCGGTCACCAGCGCCGCGACGCCGGCGAGCCGTCGCTGATAGCCGGGATCACCCGCCAGGTCATCGACCGCTACGGGGCGGACGCCAGCCGGGTGTACGTGGCCGGGTTCTCCGCCGGAGGCGCGATGGCCGCGGTGATGGCGGCGGTCTACCCCGATCTTTACGCCGCTTTCGGCGTGCACTCCGGGCTGCCCTACGCCGCCGCCGGCGACCTGACCTCCGCGTTCACCGCGATGAAGCGGGGCTCATCACAGCCGGCCCGGGGCCAGCTGCGGCCCCTGCCGCTGATCGTCTTCCATGGCGACAGGGATGCGACGGTGGCCCCCACCAACGCCGCTGGCCTCATCGACGACGTGCTCGCGGCGCCCGGCCGGGACGGCCGCCCGGCGGCCCGGCCGGCCGCGGTGACCAGAGGGCAGGTGCCCGGCGGGTATGCCTACACCCGCAGCTGCTACCCGGACTCCGCGGGCGCGGCCCTGGCGGAGCGCTGGATCGTCCACCAGGCCGGGCACGCCTGGTCGGGCGGTGTCCCGCACGGCTCCTACACCGACGCCCGCGGGCCGGACGCCAGCGCCGAGTTCATCCGCTTCTTCGGCGAGCACCCGGCCCGGCCCTAGAGCCGGGTGACACTCCGTGCTCCATACGCCGTACATGGTTGCGTGTCAACGGCCATTAGCAATTCCCTTGGTCCTTTTTTTTTTGGAATCTGGCGTTGATTTCGAAAAATGACCAAGAGCATTTTTTTCGCGACCGCTTACAGCTCGTCAGAAATTGCTAATTATCTTTTTTAATGTAGATTTGAGGGCAGACACCAGAAAACAGCTGCAGTCCGGCCCAGGGCCGACGACTTGCCTTGCTGGTTGTCACTAGTTCCCTGAAGGAGCAACGACATGAAATACGTCCCGCCAGGCCAGCCCGGCAGCATTGTCTCCGTCGAGCCGAGGTATGAGAATTTCATCGGCGGCAAATGGCT
>JBEKGC010000367.1:0-6892 GCA_050013055.1 Streptosporangiaceae bacterium | reverse complement strand
CAGCACCCCGGTCGACGAGATCGGCTGTTTCGCGGTCGAGCCCATACCGGCCAGCCCGTTCCGGCTGCGCTGCCGGGCAGCGGACGGCACCGACGTGCTCACCGGCTGGATCACGCTCTGAGCTTCCCGGTTTGGTCAACCGGCGCCCAGCGTGACCAGGGATACCGCGGTGGCCTGCTGGACCGGATCGCTGACCCGGCGCCTGACGTGATAGACCGACTCGGCCAGGGTCTGGCCCGCGCGCAGGAACCGGTGCAGGTCGACCATCATCGGCACGACAGCCTGGTCGTTGAGCGGCACGATGGCGGCGATGATCCCCGCCGTGCCCAGCGGCAGCAGGCTGCTGACCAGGCCGAGCAGCTCGTCGGCGCCCGCCGGGGCCAGCACGCCTGAATCGCAGCTCGACAGCACAAGCCGGTACGGTGCCCGGTGCAGCCGCTCGAAGTCATAGACCGTGAGCGGCCCGTCGTGCAGGCGCAGCGAGGAGAACAGCGGGCTGTCGGCACGGAAGATCCCGTGCGCGGCGATGTGGGCCAGCCACGCACCGTCCAGCGCGTGCAGCACCTTCTCGGCTGTCGCCTCGCGGCCGGCCAGCACCGTGACGTCGTCGTACAGCCGCGCCACCAGCGGTACCTCGGCCCCGTCCGAGACCAGGCCGGGGCCGCGGGCCAGCGTGACGTGCCGGCGATCGGGCGGCGCGGCGGCGTGCGCGCGCAGCCAGGAACCCGCGGACGGGGCCACGCTGATCACGCGGTCGCCCAGCGCGGGAAGCACGGCCCACGGTATGCTCTGCAGCCTGCCGGGCGGGACGATGATGACGGGACCGTCGCCGAGGTGGCGGACGGCGGGACCGAGCAGCGCGTCCTGAAGCTTCGGCCCGGCGCCGGCCAGGATGGACAGGGCACTGGCCGGGTCGTCGCCCGGCCGGCTGCGGGCCAGCCGGCGCAGGGCGAAGCGGGCGAAGTCCGCGGCCCGGACCGCGTCGCTGGTGCGGCCCGCCGCAAACTGCCGGACCTCTCCCCTGCCCCTCCTGGCTTCTTTACCGCAGGTCAGGACGTGCAGATCACCGTCGATGTCGACAATCTCGATCAGCTGAGCGTCGCCGAGGGCGGCCAGCAGGTCCCCGGCGCTGAACGCGATCCGGCCGTGACCGGCGAGGGTGCCCTGGGCCCGGAGCGCACTGGCGCGCACGGTGGCCTCGAGCCGCTGCTGTTCGCGCTGCAGATTGGGGTTCGGCAGGCCCTTGCGCCTGGCCTCTTCCACCCGCTTGGTCACATCGCGGAGCGCGGCCAGGCTGTCGTTGAGTTCCGCGTCGGCCATCGGCCGGACCGCGGGGACGGCGTGCGCCGTGGCCCGCCAGCGTTCGCTCCAGGTCAGCAGCAGCCGCGGGCGGCCCGACCGCAAGGCATGGCGCTGCGCGAGCGCGGCCAGTTCGGTGCCGTGCACGGTGGCCTGAGCCCTGAGCTCCGAGGCACCCAAGGTGAACCGGTGCTCGTCCAGGACGTCAAGGCCCCGGCGGCAGGCGGCCAGCATCCGCCGGGAGCGGCCCGCGGCCTCGGCTCGCAGGGCCTCGCCGAGGTAGCCGCTGGCCCGCGCCAGAGCCGGCCCGCGACGCTGGCGGCGGGCCGCCGCCGCGGCGGCCAGATGACGATCGGCGTCGGCGTGGCGGCCAAGGGCCAGGGCGACCCGCCCGGCCAGCAGGTGCGCCTGGGTGGCATCGCTGGCGCCGAGCGCATCCAGCTGGGCGGCCGCCCGGTTCGCCTCGCGGAGCAGCCCGGATGACGCTGCTCCCGCCGCGTACCTGGCCTGGACCAGGACACGTGCCGCGTGGGCCTGCCACCAGGTGCTCTGCTGCGACCGGAACAGGTCATGCGCCGACTGCGCCCAGTCCTGGGCGGCCTGCGGGCGGCCCGCGGCCAGCGCGCAATTGGCCGCCGTCAGCAGCAGCTCGGCCTGGTGGGTGGAGGGGCGGCGGAGGAGTTCCAGGTCGCGAAGGGCGCGGTCCGCCTCGGCCAGCGCGTCCTGAGCCAGCCCGGCTGCCAGCAGGACGGCGCACCGGTCGATGACCAGCGGCGGGACCGACACCTGCAGCGTCCGGTAGTGCGAGGTGGCGGCGTCCAGATGGGAAAGCGCGGTGGTGAGGTCGCCCGAGGAGAACGCGGCCAGGCCGCGATTGTGCATCGCGTAGACCGCTTCAAGCTCCTGTCCCGAGTCGGCGGACAGCCGCCCCGCCGTCGCGAAATCAGCGTCGGCCCGGCTGGTCGACCCCACCGCCAGGTAGGCCATCGCGCGGGCATTCAGCGCGCGAGCCGTCCACAGCAGGTCACCGGCCCGGCGTAGCCCGACGACCGCCTGACGCAAATCGTCAAGCGCCGCCGCGTACCGCCCCAGGGTCCACAGCGCAAGCCCGCGCCGGAGCAGCACCCGAGCCACCAGGACACCGTTGGATCGCCGGCCGCCCTGGTTGAGGGCCTGCGCCTGGGCCTGCGCTTGGGCCTGGTTGAGGGACTGGTCCAGGGCGGCCAGCCCGGCCGTCGTCTTGCCCGCGTAGATGAGGGCGACGCCCAGAGTCGCCAGCACGTCGGCTTCGCGTTCGGCCGAGGATATCCGGCGGGCCAGGCGCAGCGCCGCTCGCAGCTCACGGACTCCGGCCTCGACATCACCGAACTCGCGGAGCACGATGCCCGCGGCCTGATGGGCCACCGAGGCCTCGTAGGGACCTGGCCGTCCGGCCAGCACCGCACGCGCCTTGGCCAGTGCCTCCCCCGGACGGGAAAAGGTCAGCGGAAGCAAGGCGTCCACATCGCGCGGGCCTATCGTCACCACGCGGGCTCCCCCTGCCACGAACTTATATTAGGTCTCCTTATCCTCGGGGTCCATGTATTAATGGTCACGGTGATCGCTCCGTAGATGCATCCGGGTCGGCCGGTGGTTATGTTTGGAACCTGCGAACCCAGGTCTGGTACGGGTAGCGGCGATCGGGCGATGATCAATGACGGGGAGATGCAGTGTCAGGAAGAAATACCTGGTATGAGGACCTAGAACCCATAGCCGCCGATGAGGCCAGCTACATCGTCAGTGAGTTCGGTAGGCACCACATCGATATCGGCGGCGTCCCCACTGACGACGGCGGGGTCGCCTTCATGTACGCCGAAGGTCAGCTGCTGGTCAGCGAACAATACCTCGGCGCGCTACGGGAAGTGGTTAGTGATCGTTTCGATGTTGTGGTGGCTAAGCGGGTCATTAGGGACATCGTTCTGCTGTCCGTCACCAGGTCCAGTAAATACCCCGATAGTGATGACACTGCCGCTGAAAGTGACGAAAGGCCCGCTGAAGGTAATGAGGGGATAACCGGAAGTGAGCACTCCGCGTTTCTCGAGCTGCTCGGCGAAATCGACGCAAGGCTCGGACCCGGAATTGTCACGCCGAATCACGTGATGACGGTCGCGCCGGTGGCCCCCTGCCCGGCCACAGAACCTCAGGAGATATACGGCGTCCCGGAACCTTACCCACCGATCTGTCCGGGCATCGGCGGCGCCAGGGTCCGGATCTACATCGCCGACACCGGGGTGCTCCCCGACGTGGTGGCCAGCTATCCGTGGTTGCAGGGCGTACAAGGCGATGATGACCCGCGAATCGAGCCGGACGGCACCATCATGCCCTATTGCGGGCACGGCACATTCGTCGCGGGCGTGGTCCGGTCCATGGCTCCTGGAGCGGAGATCATCGTCGAGAATGTCTTCGATATCGCGGGCAGCGCACTGGAGAGCGATTTCGTGCCGAAGCTCTACGCGGGGCTCGGCTACGGCGCCGAGATCTTCCACCTGACGATCGCGTCGCCGACGAGAGGCAGCCTGCCGCTGCTGGCGTTCGAGGCGTGGCTAGAGTTGCTGCAGCAGTACAAGGGCGTCGTCTGCGTCGTAGCGGCCGGCAACAACGGCACCCGGCTGCCGTGCTGGCCGGCCGCGTTCTCTGGCGTTATCTCCGTCGGGGCGCTGGCGTCGGACTGGCGGAGTCGTGCGTACTTCAGCAATTTCGGCGGCTGGGTCGACGTGTACGCACCCGGCCAGAACCTCGTCAACGCCTACGGCAGCGGTACTTACATCTGCCACGTAGCGCCGTACGCGGGAGAGCACAGACAGTTCTTCGGCCTGGCCCAATGGAGCGGCACCTCCTTCTCGAGCCCGATCGTCACCGGACTCATCGCCGCCCGGATGGCCCGGTACGGCGAAAGCGGCGTCGACGCCGCCGCGGCGCTCATGGCGAAAGCCAGGGCCCAGACGGTTCCCGGGGTGGGCGCGGTTCTGCTGCCCTGCTGCGACGACGAGGATGGCTGCGGGTGTGGCGGGTGTGGCGGGTGTGGCGGGTGTGGCGGCCCCCGGGGCGGATGTGGCTGCGGGCGTGGCGGGTGTGGTTGCTCTCGGGGTGGGTGTGGTTGCGAGGGGGGCGGCTCGGGGCCCGGGAGGCATGGTAGGCGGCCATGCTGACCAGCAGCAGCGGCGAGTGCTGCGGTTAGCTCCCGGTCGGCTAACGCGACGAGGTGGGGGTACCAGCGTTCTGCGGGCCGCCGCCCACGTCCTGGAGGCGGCCGCCCGCCATCCGCAGCAGAGACGCCAAACCCAGGCCGGCCTGCGAGCCCTTACCGACGACCAGGTAGTCATAGCCCAGGTGAACACCCAGCGAGAGGATCCACAGCACGGCGGTGAGCCAGTTTCCCTGCCGCCAGGCCTGGCCGCCGTCCACCCAGACGCGCACGCTCGCCGCGCGGATCGCGCCGAAGATCGCGGCGATGACCACGCTGCCCGCGAGTGCGACCACGACCGCGGGGCCGTGCGGTCTGTTGTGCAGGAACTGAACGAGCTCGACCACGCCGACGATGCCGAGAATCAGCGGCAGCCGCATGGTGTCGCGCACCGGCCGGACCTGTAGCTGCCTGAACAGGACAAGGACCAGAACGGCCACGCCTATCAGAAGATCTACAACGATATGTGCCGTCACGAGGTCTACGCTAGCCCGCTACGGGTGCACCGCCCCAAGCTTTTTTTGCGACCTGGCTGCGGTTCTCGATGCTTCACTAGTGTCCGAGTCAGTCACCTCCCGTATTCCCTCCGGCCCCACCACGTAGAACACCCAAGGCGCGGTCTCCCGGCCGGCGGCCGCCTGGCGGACCAGGCTGAAAATGTACGCGTCCGCCTTACTGAGCTCGGCCGGCCCCGGCCTGCGTAGCACGATCATCGCCTTCTCGTTGTCATGACATGCAGGTGGCCTGATAAGCATGCCGACCAGGTCGCACAGGTCAGTGATGTTTTCCTCATCCGGCAGGTCGAGCCGGTCATCGACGGGCAAGGTCGCGTGGGTCCAGACTCCCCATTCGCCAATGAAGATCACCGAGAGGATGCGGCTGAACGGCGCGCCGGGGATGAACGGCAGGGCGCCGAGCTCGTGCAGCAAGGCTGGCCGCAGCGCGGTCTGATCGGCCTCGCTCAGCGGAAGCTGGTAGTGGGTGTCCGATGTGTTGCTAACAGTGCTCATGACTCGCAGTGTCGCACCGGGCACCGACAATATGACTGGCGTCGGAGCTAGCGATCCTCTCTATTTACACCCCTTGGCGTAACAACTTCCCCAGAAGTTTGTTCGTCTATCAATCTTTTATTCGGCTTGTTTACGAATTTATAATCGACTATCATAGTGATGACGACTTTGGAGATACCGGGACCAGCATCGGAGGGCCCATGCCAGGAGCGCCGGCTGGTGAGCCGTTCGGGCTGGATGAGGATCCGGCCCGAGGCTCCGCGCCGGATGCCCGGGGTGAAGGCTGGCGCCTGCTGCCGCCTTCACATGAGGACTGGCTGACCGAGGACGAGTGGGAACAGTGGGCGGCGGCCCGGTGCGCCGAGGAGCAGCCACCGGACCCGGAAGAGGCCGTTGACCCTGACGACCCGTCGCTGCCCGCCGACATCGACCTGGACGTGCTGACGGCGGAGGCTGAGCAGGCGTCCGCGGAGCAGGCCCGGGCGCAGGAGGCGGCGGCCCGGGCGGGGACCGCCGGGGCGATGGCGGCGGTGGCCGCCGCGCTGGGCCGCCGCGGCCCGGGGCAGCCTGGCTCCGCGCAGCGGTTCCCCGGTATTTACACCGGCCCCGCGGGCGGGTTCGCGACCGGCCAGCCCCTGGATACCGCGCCAGGCGGCTCGGTGCTGCTCGGCCTGGCCGAGTACGCCGCCGGGGACGACACCCGGTTCACTGGCTCTTCCGATGACGAGCTCATCGGGCTCATCTGCGGCCTGGACCGGACCGAAGCCGCCGCCGCCGCACTGCGGCACGCCGCCGTGGCCGAACTCATCCGCCGCCGCCCCGAGCCCGGCTGCCGTCCGCAAGGACCTGCGCAGATGCCGTATGCATGGGAGGAATTCACCGAGCGCGAACTCGCCAGCGCGCTGGCTGAGACCCGCGGGGTCGCAGAGTCGATGCTCGGCCTGGCCTGGGACCTGGAAGTCAAGCTGCCCGGTACCCGGGCGGCGTTCAGGACCGGGGTGCTGCGGGAATCGAAGGTGGAGATCATTTCCCGGGCCACCGCCATCCTGGACCCCGATGAGGCTCGTGCCGCCGAAGCGCTTGTGCTGGACCGGGCCGGCCGGCTGACCCCCGGCGGGCTGCGGTCCGCGATCGCTCGCGCCGTCGCGGAAGTCGCTCCAGAGAAAGCCAGGAAGCGGCGGGAGAAAGGGGCACAGGACGCCCGGGTGCAGCGCTGGATGGAGGATTCCGGCAACGCCGCGCTGATGGGGCGGCAGCTGCCGCCCGCGGAGGTTCTGGCCGCGGACCAACGCATCACCTGGTGGGCCAAGGAGCTGAGGAAAGCCGGGCTGGACGGCGATATGGACCAGCTCCGTGCCCG
>JBEKGC010000366.1:0-6908 GCA_050013055.1 Streptosporangiaceae bacterium | reverse complement strand
CGCAGTTCCGCGCGGATCAGCGTGGCAGGCCCGGCGGAGCAGTGGGGTGTCACCGAATTGAGGATCGACGGGCCGTCCCACGGGAACCCGTTCGTTGACGTCGAGCTCTCGGCCGAGTTCACCGGCGAGGATGCCCGTCACATCACGGTGGGCGGTTTCTATGATGGTGACGGTATCTACCGGATACGTTTTCAGGCTCCCAGCGCCGGGACCTGGACGTACGTCACGACGTCGACCGCCCGGTCACTGGACGGCCTGCGCGGCGCCTTCCCGGTCGGGCCACCCGGGCCAGGCAACCACGGCCCGGTGGACGTAGCAGACCGTTTCCACTTCGCCTACCGGGACGGTACCCGCTTCCTGCCTTTCGGCACGACAGCCTACGCCTGGACGCACCAGCCCGCGGCCCTGGCCGAACGCACGCTCGCGACCCTGGCCAGTTCACCTTTCCGCAAACTCCGGATGTGCGTGTTCCCGAAGTCGTACCTCTTCAACACGAACGAGCCGCAATGGTACCCGTTCGCCAGGGACAGCGAAGGAGACTGGGATTTCGCTCGTTTCGACCCGCAGTTTTTCCGTCAGCTTGAGAAGCGCATCGATCAGCTGGCCGAGCTGGGGATCCAGGCCGACCTGATTCTTTTCCACCCGTACGACCGCTGGGGATTCTCCGCGATGGGGAAAACGGCTGACGACAGGTATGTCCAGTACCTCGTCCGGCGTCTGGGCGCGCACCGCTCCGTCTGGTGGGCGCTGGCCAATGAGTACGATCTGCTGCCGGGCAAGACGACGCAGGACTGGGAACGGCTGGCCGCGATCGTGCGCGCGAACGATCACGCGGGCCATCTCACCTCGATCCATAACTGCCACGGCTTCTACGATCATGCCCGCCCGTGGATCACTCACTGCAGCATCCAGCGGATTGACGCGTACCGCACAGCTGAGAACACCAGCGAATGGCGGGAGAGGTACGGCAAGCCTGTCGTCATCGACGAATGCGGGTACGAAGGCGATATCGACCAGGGGTGGGGCAACATAAGCGGTCAGGAAATCGTCCGCCGCTGCTGGGAAGGCGCCGTACGCGGCGGCTACGTCGGACACGGCGAGACCTACCTCAACGACCGCGAGGAGCTGTGGTGGTCCAAGGGCGGTGCGCTGGCCGGGGATTCGGCCGAACGGATCGGCTTCCTGCTCCAGCTCACCGCGGACGCGCCCGGCGGCGTGCTTGAGCCGCTGCCCAGCGACTGGGATGTCAGGTGGGGCGGCCGACAGGACTACCGGATTGCCTACTTCGGCTTCGGGCGGCCCCGGTACCGTGACATCACGACGCCGCAGGGAAGCCGGTGGCTCGTCGACGTCATCGATACCTGGAACATGACGATTGCGCGCCAGCCTGACATCTTTACCGGGACCTTCAGGATCGATCTGCCCGGGCGCGAGTTCATGGCTGTCCGGCTCACGGCGGCGGAGGCATAGCCGTGTCGTGCGAATGGTCAGCCGCCATGATCTCCCCGGCTGATGACTTTGCGGGCGCGCCGCTGCTGCGCGCGGAGTTCGCGCTGGACGACGGCCACGGGGCGGTGGCGAGCGCGGAACTCGCGGTGAGCAGCCTGGGTGTCTTCGAGGCCTACCTCAACGGCCGCGCGGTCGGTCCTGACGTGCTGAGCCCGGGGTGGAGCAGCTATGAGTGGCGGCTGAGGTACCGGACCTATGACGTGACGGACCTCGTGCGGCCGACCACGGTCCTGGGCATCTCCCTGGGCAACGGCTGGAGCCGCGGGCGCCTGGGCTGGAACGGGAACCGCGCCTTCTACGGTGACCGCCTCGGCGTCATCGCCCAGCTGGACGTGGCTTACGCCGATGGTCACCGGCAGCGGGTGAGCACCGACCAGACGTGGCGGGCCGGGCCGTCGGCGACGCTGGCGAACGACCTGTACGACGGGCAGGTTATCGACGCCCGGCTAGCCGGCGACACGTGGCTGCGACCGGGCGCCGCGCTGCCGGGCTGGGGCCGCGTCGAAACGCTGGACTTTGACACCAGCCGTCTCACGCCTTACGTCGGCCCGCCTGTCATCCGCCACGAGGCCCTCCGGCCGGTGGCCATCTGGTCATCGCCGTCCGGTCGCACGCTCGTGGACTTCGGGCAGAACCTCGTCGGCTGGCTGCGCTTCACCATCAAGGGCAAGGCCGGGACCGAGATCGCCGTCCGTCACGGCGAGGTCCTTGAGCACGGCGAGCTCGGCGTGCGGCCACTTCGCAGCGCCAAGGCTACCGACCGGTTCATCCTGTCCGGCGGCGAGGACAACTTCGAGCCCACCAAGACCTTCCACGGCTTCCGTTACGCCGAGGTCAGCGGCTGGCCTGCCGAGCTGACATCGAGCTCCCTGGAGGCGGTCGTCGTCCACTCCGACCTGCGGCGCACCGGTCACTTCGCATGCTCAGAGGAGATGCTGAACCAGCTGCACAGGAACGTGACGTGGGGGATGCGCGGCAACTTCCTCGACGTTCCGACCGACTGCCCGCAACGCGACGAGCGCCTCGGCTGGACCGGCGATATCGCCGTCTTCGCGCCATCGGCCGCCTACCTCTACGACGTCGACGCATTCTTGCGTGACTGGCTTCGCGACCTTACCGAGGAACAGCGAGCGCAAGACGGCCTGGTGCCGGTCGTCGTCCCGGATGTCCTGAAGTACGAGACGACCACCGCTAGTCTCCACCAGCCGGCGACCATGGCGATATGGAGCGACGCCGCCGTATGGGTGCCCTGGGCGCTGTGGCAGGCCCACGGCGACCGCAGCGTCCTGGCGGACCAGTACGCCTCCATGACCGCGCATACCCGCCGGGTGGAGTCGCTGCTCTCACCGAGCGGACTGTGGGACACCGGCCTTCAACTGGGCGACTGGCTCGATCCTCAGGCTCCGCCAGGCGAGCCCTTCAAGGCCAAAGCCGACCCCCACGTGGTCGCCACCGCCTGCTTCTACCGGACCGCGCGCACCGTCGCGGACACCGCGGAGCTGCTGGGCAGAGCCGACGATGCCCAGCATTTCCGCCTCGTGGCCGGACGAGTGCAGGCCGCCTTCAACCAGCACTACGTCGCAGACGACGGGACGGTACACAGCGACTGCGCCACCGTCTACGCGCTGGCCATCGTCTTCGGCCTGCTCGACGACCTCATGACGGCCCGGGCCGGCCACCGGCTGTCGGCGCTGGTCAGGGAGAACGGCTACCGGATCTCGACCGGATTCGCCGGCACGCCGTATGTTGCTGACGCTCTCACCCAGACCGGTCACCTTGACGACGCCTACCGGCTGCTGCTCGAGCGAGACTGCCCCTCATGGCTGTACCCCGTCACGATGGGGGCCACCACGATCTGGGAACGCTGGGACTCCATGCTGCCCGACGGCACCATCAACCCGGGACAGATGACCAGTTTCAACCACTACGCGCTCGGTGCCGTCGCGGACTGGATCCACCGCACCATCGGGGGGATCGCGCCGCTCGAGCCCGGGTACGACAAGGTGCTCATCGCGCCGCAGCCTGGCGGCGGGCTGACCTGGGCCACGGCGAGCCTGCAGACCGCCCGCGGCCTCGTGGAAGTGCACTGGCGCGACACCGGGCAGGACCTGACCGTCGAGGCCGCCCTTCCGGCCGGCGTCACCGGCGTGATCCGGCTGCCGGGCGAGCCGGATCGAGACCTCACCTCCGGACGGCACACCGTCACCGCCTCCAGAACGCGGAAAGAGTCGGCATGAACCACGTGGACCGGGCCGCCGGCATCGTCGCGAAGATGACCGTGGCCGAGAAGATCGCGCTCGCTTGTCACGATTTCGCCGCGGTGGCTCACCTCGGGCTGCCGCCGCTGAGTTTTACCGACGGGGGTAACGGCGTCCGGGTGGCCGACGACGCGACCGCCTTCCCGGTGTGCGTGTGCCTCGCCGCGGCCTTCGACGAACCGCTGGCGTACCGGTTCGGGTCCGCGGTCGGACAGGAGGCTCGCTGCGCCGGTCATAATGTCCTGCTCGGGCCGGCGCTGGACATCGCGCGCACGCCGCTGGGCGGACGGCTGCCCGAGGCGTTCGGAGAAGACCCGTACCTGACCGGAGCCCTGGGAGCGGCCTACGTCCGGGGCGTCCAGCGGAACGTCGTGGCCATGGTCAAGCACTTCGTGGTGAATAACTTCGAGACGGGGCGGACCGGGTCCGGCTGGCCGCCGTCGGACCGCGGGCCGGCGGTCGACATCCATGTCTCCCGCCGCGCGCTGGAGGAGATCTACTTTCCGCCGTTCCGCCGTGCTCTTGTTGACGCAGGCGCCGGGTCCGTCATGGGTTCTTACAACCAGGTCAATGGCTGCTACGCCTGCCAGCATCCTGACTTGCTCGGCACACTGAAAGACCAGTGGGGATGGGCGGGCTTCGTCGCCCCCGACTTCGGGTTCGCGGTGCGCGATCCGCTGGCGGCCGCTCGGGCTGGCCTTGACCTCCCTGGGCTGGACACCGCCGAGGGCCGGAGGCCGGAAGACTTCACCAGCGGACGCATCGGCCCGGACCGGCTGGACGACATCGTCACCCGGATGGTCGCCACCATGGTCACGCAGGGTCTTCTCGACCGGCCGGCCGCGGTCCCCGGCCCGCCGCCCGCCGGGAGCCTCGACCTGGCCGCGGAAGCCGCGGTCGCGGGGAGCGTCCTGCTCGTCAACCGGGCCGGGGCACTCCCCCTCGGGGAAGACGTGAGATCCCTGGCCGTCATCGGCCCGGCGGGGCTGGACGCCATCTACGTGATGGGCGGATCGCCGGCCGTGAAACTCCATCCCCACCGGGTGGTGACTCCCCTGGCCGGGATCGGGCAGCGGGCAGAAGTCCACGTCCGCGTCGAGCATGCGCAGGGCTCCTGGGGTGATGTGCCGCTTCCGGCGATCCCGTCAGCCCTGCTGTCCACTCCCCCGGTCCCCGGCCGCCCGGCCGGCCCAGGTGTCCTGGCCGAGTACACCGGCGGCCGCGGCCAGACGCCGGGCGAGCGCGTCACCCGGATAGAGCCAGGCATCGAGGTGAGCGAGCCGCCCGCTGGCTTGGGGCCGCAATGGCGTGCCACCTGGACGACCGTGCTGACCCCGGCCGAAGACGGCTACCACAGGTTCAGTCTCGCTGTCGCCGGAAAAGGCTCGCTCTACCTGGACGGTGCGCTGGTAGCGGAGGGGGCACGCGAGGCGATCCACTTTATCGACGGGCCTTCGTACGCTCTGCAAGCCGTCGTCCCCCTGGTCGCCGGCCAGCCCGTGACCATCCGGGTCGAGTACGAGACCGGGCCGGCGGTCGCCCTCGAGGAGTTCGGGCTGCGTCCCGAGGTCCGGCTCGGCTGGCAGCCGCCGGACAGCCTGATCGACGACGCGGCGGCTCTGGCCGCCCGGTGCGACGCAGCCGTCGTGATCGTCAACCAGGCGTCCGGGGAGGGGATGGACCGGCAGTCGCTGGCCCTGCCCGGCGATCAGGACAGGCTGATCACGGAGGTAGCGCGTCATAACGCCCGGACCGTCGTGGTGCTCAACACGCCGGGTCCTGTCGTGATGCCGTGGCTGGATAAAGTCGCGGCCGTTCTGCAGGTCTGGTATCCGGGTGAGCAGTTCGGCACCGCGCTCGCCCGCGTGCTGTTCGGCGATGACGACCCAGGCGGCCGGCTGCCCGTCACCTTCCTCGCCCACGCCGGCCAGGGGCCAGTCCAGTCCGCCGAGCAGTACCCGGGAATCGGCGGCGTCGCCACTTACACCGAAGACATCGGTGTCGGGTACCGATTTTTCGCCGCGAACAACCAGCAGCCACTGTTTCCTTTCGGGCATGGCTTGTCATTCGCCCGGTTCGTCTACGAAAACCTGAAGGTTGGACGGCCGGGATCCGGTGAGATTCAGGTGAGTTTCGATATCGTGAACGACTCACTGCGCCCTGGCTCTGACGTGGCCCAGCTCTACCTGCGGTGCCCGGAGGCGGCCGCGGAGCCGCCGCTCCAGCTGAAGGGATTCCAGCGAGTGCACCTGAAAGCCGGGGAACGGCGCGACGTGACGTTCACGCTGACTCCCGCGGACCTCGCGGCCTGGAGCGAGCCGGACGGGTGGACGGTCCATCCCGGCCGCTACGAGGTGCTCATCGGGGCGTCCTCAGCTGACGTGCGGCTGAGCGCACCCGTCGAGGTAACAGATCAAGGAGAAGCCGTTTCATGACCGATCTCAGCATCGACCCGAAGATCGCCGAAGCCCTCGCCGCGCTCAGCCTGGAGGAGAAGGTCCAGCTGCTGACCGGCCGTGACTTCTGGACCACCTGGCCGATCGGGAAGATCGGGCTGCGCCGCATCCTCGTCTCCGACGGCCCGTCCGGCGTCCGGGGCGAGACCTGGGACGAGCGCGACCCGTCGCTCAACCTCCCGTCCGCCACCGCGCTCGCGTCGTCCTGGGATCCGGACATCGCCCGGCGCTACGGCGCCGCGGCCGCGGTGGAGGCCCGCCGCAAGGGCGTCGACGTGGTGCTCGGTCCCACCATCAACTTGCACCGTTCCCCGCTCGGCGGACGGCACTTCGAGGCCTTCAGCGAGGACCCGGTGCTCACCGCCGATCTCGCCGCCGCCTACGTCAAGGGCGTGCAGGACAACGGCGTCGGCGCTACCCCGAAGCATTACGTGGCCAACGACTCAGAGACCGACCGGTTCACCGTCGACGTCCGGGTCGGCGACCGTGCTTTGCGCGAGCTGTACCTGCTCGCGTTCGAGAAGGCGGTGACGCAGGCCCATGCCTGGCTCGTGATGAGCTCCTACAACTCGGTCAACGGCACCACCGCGACCGAGAACGACCTGCTGGAGACCCCGCTGAACAGCGAGTGGGGCTTCGACGGCGTGGTGATCAGCGACTGGACCGCCGTCCGGTCGCTGGAGGC
>JBEKGC010000365.1:0-8856 GCA_050013055.1 Streptosporangiaceae bacterium | reverse complement strand
GCGGCCACAGCCTCAGGGTGCAGGATCGCGGCGAGCGCCTCGACGCCGTTGACCAGCCGCGGCCCAGGCCGTACCACGATTCCGTCGGCGTCGATCGCCCACACCGGCACGTCCGGCAGCGCCCGGGTGACGACGTCCGCCTGCTCGACCGCACCCGTCAGGTGAAAGCCGCACGGCGCGACCACCACCAGCTCCGGCCCGGCGGCGGCGATGTCGGCCCAGCTCGTCTGGACGGACGGGGCACCAGGGCGAGCGGCGACAGGAACGCCGCCGGCCGCGGTGACGAGGTCGGGGACCCAGTGGCCCGCGGTGAACGGCGGATCCACCCATTCCACCACCGCCACCCGGGGCCGAGCGAGCCAGGCCACCCGAGCCGCGATGTCGGCCAGCCGGGCGCGCAGCTCACCGACCAGCCCGGCGGCCCGTTCGGCTACCCCGGCGCGCTGCCCGACCGTCAGGATCTCCTCGAGCACGTCGTCCAGGGAGTGCGGATCCAGGGTCAGCACGTCCGCCTGGCAGCCCAGGTAGGTCAGCGCGTCGTTGACGTGCCCGGAGGGCAGCGCGCAGACCCGGCACAGATCCTGGGTCAAGATCAGGTCGGGGGCCAGCCCGGCCAGCGCCTGGGCGTGCAGCGTGTACAGGTCCTGGCCGGAGGCGAGCTGGCCGCGGACGTAGCGGTCGATGTCACCGGGGGTCATCCCGGTGGTGTCAAGGCCGCCCACCACGATGGTCTTTTCCGTCCGGGCGGCGGGCGGTTCGTCGCACTCGAAGGTGACCCCGGCCAGGTCGTCCCCCAGGCCGAGGGCGTAGACGATCTCGGTCGCGGAGGGCAGCAGGGACACTAGGCGCATCCGTCCAGCATAGGTAGCGGGGTCACGGGGGTTATAAAGCCGGCCGCCGGCGGTCACACTGGATCATGTGTACGACTTCGACGTGGTAGTGATCGGTTCGGGGCCTGGCGGCCAGAAGGCGGCCATCGCCGCGGCTAAGCTCGACCGGCGGGTGGCGATCGTCGAGCGCAAGGACATGATCGGCGGCGTCTGCCTGAACACGGGCACCATCCCGTCCAAGACGCTGCGTGAGGCGATCTTGTACCTGACCGGCCTGGACCAGCGGGAGATGTACGGGTCGAGTTACCGGGTCAAGGACGAGATCACGGTCGGCGACCTGGCCGCCCGCACCAGCCACGTGGTTGGCCGCGAGATGGACGTGGTGCGCAGCCAGCTGACCCGCAACCGGGTCTCGATCCTGACCGGCACCGGCAGTTTCGCCGACCCGCACACGGTGGAGGTCGACGACGGCGACGGCCGGGTCCGCCGGGCCACGGCCGACAAAGTGGTGATCGCCACCGGCACCAAGCCCGCCCGCCCGGCCAGCGTCGAGTTCGACGACCGTACCGTGATCGATTCGGACGGGATCGTCCACCTGGAGCAGGTGCCCCGCTCGATGGTGGTCGCGGGCGCCGGCGTGATCGGGATCGAGTACGCGTCCATGTTCGCGGCCCTGGGTACCAAGGTCACCGTGGTCGAGCAGCGCGACCGGATGCTGGAGTTCTGCGACGTGGAGGTGGTCGAGGCGCTCAAGTACCACTTGCGCGATCTCGCGGTCACCTTCAGGTTCGGCGAAACGGTCGCTTCGGTGCAGGCCCGGCCCGACGGCGCGATCGCGACACTGGCGAGCGGGAAGAAGATCCCCGCCGACACCGTCATGTACTCGGCCGGCCGGCAGGGCGTGAGCGACAACCTCAAGCTCGAGACGGCCGGGCTGACGGCCGATAAGCGCGGCCGGATCATCGTGGATGAGTTCTTCCGGACGTCGGCCCCGAACATCTACGCGGTCGGCGACGTGATCGGGTTCCCCGCGCTGGCGGCCACCTCCATGGAGCAGGGCCGGATCGCGGCGCATCACGCCTGCGGGGAGCCGCTGCACGAGGTCAGCGAGCTGCAAAGTTGCTGGTCTGCCTCGAGACCCGCAAGCTGCTCGGCGTGCACGTGTTCGGCACCGGCGCCACCGAACTCGTCCACATCGGCCAGGCCGTGATGGGCTGCGGCGGCACCATCGACTACCTCGTCGACGCCGTGTTCAACTACCCGACCCTGGCCGAGGCCTACAAGGTCGCCGCGCTTGACGCGATGAACAAAATGCGCCAGATCGCCCGCTTCTCCACTTGACCCCCGGCCTCCGGCCGCTTGAGCCCCCCGGCCTCCGGCCGCTTGAGCATCCGGCCTCCGGCCGCTTGAGCATCCGGCCTCCGGCCGCTAGACCCTCCGGCCTCCGGCCGGCCGATCGGTGCTCCGCGATGGTCCCGTGCTGATGCTGGTGTGGCTCATGGCACGCCAGCGCTCCGCGATGCGCCAGACCGGGAAAAGATCGTGGATGATTTGGCCGTCGTGGATAGTTTGGTACCTGATAGGGCACCAATTTCTCCACTAAAGCCGAATCATCCACGAGAATACCTGTATCGACCATACTGATGATCGAATTGGGACAGGACGGACTGGTGAGGCAGCCCGAGGCCCCGAGGCCGTGGGCCCCCGCGAAAGCAGCCGAGGCCCCGAGGCCGTGGGCCCCCGCGAAAGCAGCCGAGGCCCCGAGGCCGTGGGGCCCCGCGAAAGCAGCCCGAGACCCCGAAGCCCCGTATTCCGGACGCCCAAAACACTCCGAGGAAACATTCGGAAACACCCCTGTGATGCGTGGTACACATCGTGTGTCTACGCTTCGTGTGTGGCGGACATTTTCGATGGTTACCGGCTTGCCCAGGCCTGGGATGAGATGTTCGCGGCTCCTGGCAAACCTCGCACGCCTTACGACGCGCTGGTGTCCGTGCTGCAGCCGATGGATCCGGCCGAGTTGCGGTACCGCGCCGACCAGCTCGCGCGGGTGTTCACTGACCGCGGCGTCACCTATGATTTCGCCGGCGAGGAACGGCCCTTCCCGCTCGACCTGATCCCGCGGGTCATCGACGCGGTGGAGTGGGACCTGGTGGCCCGCGGCGTGCGCCAGCGGGTGCGGGCGCTTGAGGCGTTCCTGGCCGACGTGTACGGGGCGGGCCGGGTCTTCGACGACGGGGTGATGCCGTGGAGCCTGGTCTTCACCTCACCCCGGTTCCGGCGGGAAGTCGCCGACTTCACCCCGCCGAACGGTGTCCGGGTCCACGTCGCGGGTATCGATCTCATCCGCGATGAGCAAGGCCGGTTCCGGGTGCTCGAGGACAACATCAGGGTGCCCTCGGGGGTGAGTTACGTCATCGAGAACCGGCTGGCCATGACCAGGACGTTCCCTGCCCTGTTCGCCGAGCAGAGCGTGCACCGGGTGGACGAGTACCCGTCCCGGCTGCTGGCCGCGCTGCGGGCCGCCGCGCCGCGCGAGACGGCGGACCCGTGCGTGGTGGTGCTGACCCCGGGCGTGCACAACGCCGCGTACTTCGAGCACACCCTGCTGGCCCGGCTGATGGGGGTGGAACTGGTGGAGGGGCGGGACTTGTTCTGCTCGCATAACCGGGTCTACGTGCACACCACCAGGGGCCGGCGCCCGGTCGACGTCATCTACAGCCGGGTCGACGACGATTTCCTCGACCCGTTGCATTTCCGGCCGGATTCGGTGGTCGGCTGCCCGGGCGTGATCAACGCGGCCCGGGCGGGCCACGTCACCATCGCCAACGCGGTCGGCAACGGGGTCGCCGACGACAAGCTCGTCTACACCTACGTGCCCGATCTCATCAGGTACTACCTATCCGAGGAGCCGTTGCTCGACAACGTGGAGTCCTACCGGCTCGACGATCCGGACGTGCTCGACTGGGCCATGGCCTCGCTGGACACGCTGGTGGTCAAGCCGGTGGACGGGGCCGGCGGCAGCGGCATCGTCATCGGCCCGCAGGCCACCGTGGCGGAGCTGGCGGCGCTGCGGGAGAAGCTGCGGGTGGACCCGCGGGGCTGGATGGCCCAGCGGCCGGTCGCACTGTCCACTTCGCCGGTGCTGATCGGTGAGGGTCTCGCGCCGCGGCATATCGACCTGCGGCCGTTCGCGGTCAACGACGGCGAGGACGTGTGGCTGCTGCCCGGCGGGCTGACCCGGGTCGCGCTGCCGGAAGGCGAGCTGAAGGTCAACTCCAGCCAGGGCGGCGGCTCGAAGGACACCTGGGTTCTGGCCGGTCCGCGATCCATCGAGGTGCCGGAACCGCCCAAGCCCGCTTTCCCGCTGCTGACCCCCAGGTCCACCGCGGCGCTGGCGGCGGCCATCGAACGCCAGAGCGGCCCCGACCAGTGAACGACGAGCTGCTCAGCCGGATGGCGGAGACGCTGTTCTGGACCGGCCGCTACGTGGAGCGAGCCGACGACACCGCCCGGCTCGTCGACGTCTATGTGCACCGGCTGCTGGGCAATCCGGGCGGGCAGGACGCGGGCGCGGACTGCGGCCCGCTGTTCGGCATCCTCGGGGTCGCACCGGACGAAGACAGCGAACCCGATGTCGGGATGGCGTTGTTCCGGCTGGCCTACGACACGGCGAGCCCGAGCGCGATCTCGGGCTCGATCCTCGCGGCGCGGTCCGGGGCCCGCGGTATCCGCGAGGTGATCTCCAGTGAGATGTGGGAGTGCCTGAACGTGGCGGGCCATGGCCTGGCCGGCCAGCGCCGGGCGGCCGAACGGCTCGGGCCGCACGTGTTCCTCCGGTTCATCAGGGAACGGGCGGCGCTGTTCTTCGGCCTGGCCGATTCGACCATGAGCCACGACGACGCCTGGCGGTTCCTGGTGCTCGGCCGCTCGCTGGAGCGGGCCGACATGACGGCCCGGCTGCTGCTGGCCCGGCTGCCCGGCCCGGCCGAGCTCAGCTGGCCGCTGCTGCTGCACGCGTGCGGTGCGTATGAGTCGTTCATCCGCACCCACGGCTGGGCCGCGGAGCCCACCAGGGTGGCGGAGTTCCTGCTGCTCGACCGGTTGTTCCCGCGGTCGGTGCTGTATTCGCTTGTCGCCGCGGAGGAATGCCTGAAGGGCCTGGATCCCGGCCCGGTCCGGATGGGCATGGATGACACCGCCCGCCGTTCGGTCGGCCAGCTGCGCACCAGGCTGGAGTACGCCGACCCGGACCGGCTGCCCGATGAGCTGCCCGATCTGCTCGGCCAGTTGCAGCACGCCTGCGTGGAGGCGTGTGACGCGATCACCAAGCGGTACTTCCAGTACGAGGCGCCAGTGCTGTGGGAAAGGGACGGCTGAGGATGGGCTGGCGGCTGCGGGTGGCGCACACCACCGAGGTCAGGTACTCGGCACCGGTCCGCACCTCGTTCAACGAGGCCCGGATGACGCCGCTGACGCTGCCCTCCCAGATCACCCTGGAAAGCCGGGTCTCGGCCGGCCCGGGCGTGCCGGTCTGGACCTACTGCGATTACTGGGGCACGTTCGTCAGCGTCTTCGACATCACGGAACCACACGAATCGCTCATCATCCGGGCGCAATCCACGGTGGAGACCGGCCAGGGGCTCAGCGACGCGGACCCAACGGACCCGAGGGACCCGACGGACCCGACGGACCCGGCGCCTGCGGAGCGGCTGCCCTGGGGCGAACTGCGGGCCCGGGCGGCGGCCGGCCGGCTGCTTGAGTTCACGCTGCCGACCCCGCTGACCACGGTGACGCCAGGCGTCGCCGCCGCGGTGCAGGACGCGGTGCGCGACGCGGACCCGGTGCAGGCGGCGACCGAGATCGCCGCGCGGGTCCGCGCGCAGGTCAGTTACATGGCCGGCGCCACCGGGGTGCGGACCAACGCCCAGGAGGCCTGGGATCAGGGCCACGGCGTCTGCCAGGACATAGCGCACGTCACGGTGGCGCTGCTGCGTGAAGCCGGGCTGCCGGCCAGGTACGTCTCTGGTTACCTGCACGCCGATCCGTCGGCGGAGCCCGGGCAGACCGTGGTGGGGGAGAGCCACGCCTGGGTGGAGTACTGGGCTGGTTCCTGGCTGCCTCTCGACCCGACCAGCGGTGCCCCGGTCCGGGAACGGCATGTGGTGGTGGCCCGGGGCCGCGACTACGCCGACATCCCGCCGCTCAAGGGCATCTACCACGGCGCCCCGACCAGCGCGCTCCAGGTGACGGTCGAGGTCACCCGGCTGGCCTGAAAAGACCTTTTCTGCCGAACGGACCGTGGTGCGAGTTCTAGATGACCGCGTCGAGTACATCCGCGCTTTAAACTCTCTGTAGTTATCAAACTACAGTTTGTCAAAAAAGGGGAGCGGTCGCCAGTGAGGACGCCACGGGGTCTAGGAAAAACACAGCTCAGTGCGGTCATGGCGGGAGGCTTGATCGCGATGCCCATCGCGGTGTTGCCGGGCCACAGCCTCCCCGCGGCATCGGCATCGGCATCGGCGAAGGCGTCGGCGAAGGCGACAGCGAAGGCGACGGCCGGCGCCAGCCGGCCGGCCGTTCCCGGCCTGAGCATCAGCGTGACCGACGGCAAGACGGCCGTGCAACCTGGTGAGCAGCTGACGTACCTGGTCAGTGTCAAGGACATCGGGACACTCGGCGCACCTCACCTCAAGGTCACGCAGACACTGCCGGCCGGCCTGACGTTCGTCTCAGCCAGCCGTCATGGCGTGGCCGCCGACGGTCAGGTGGCGTGGCTGGCCGGCCTGCAGGCGGGCGGGGCCGAGACTTTCACGGTGGTCACCAAGCTCACCCGGGCACCGGCCCGGCAGCTCCGGCTGGCTGCGGTCGCCTGCGCGGAGCCCCAGGGCAGCGCCAGGCCGATGGTCTGCGCGGCCCATCTCGACCGGTTGCCTGCCGTCGAGGAGGCGGCGGCACCTAAGGCTGCTGGCTCGTCCGGCGGGGATCTGCCGGCCTACATCGGGGCCGGCCTGGGGGTGCTCGTGGTCGGAGCGCTGCTGGTGGTAGCCGGCCGCCGGTTCGGCCGCCGGCGCCTCCCCGGCTCGCCCGGCTGACCCACGCCGCCGGCCCGTTAGCCTACGGAGTGGGTGATGGTGCCGGTGTAGGGGCCGGCGATCGCGGTGGCGGGCACGGAGACCTGGATCAGCGGGTTCCAGGTGGCGGTGGTGTTGCCGCCCACGTTGGTGGTGCTGACCACGGCCTGCGGTGCGGTGCTGAGGGTGGTGAGGGGGGTGAAGGCGAAGCTGGCTGATCCGGTGGCCTGGCTGAGGGCGGTGATCGCGTAGGCGGCGTTCGCGGCGGGGATGATCTCGTGGGGGGTGCCGGCGCCGGTGGTGAAGGCGCTGGCGCCGGCCGTCGCGGTCCAGCTGGCGCCGAACCCGCGGTCGTCGGTGACGCTGACGGTGCCCAGGTTCGCGCTGGCGGTGCCGCCGGGGTCGGCCGAGCCGAGGCTGGCGCTGGCCGGGACGGTGATAGACAGGGCGCCGGCCAGGACCGCGACGGTGGCGGTGCAGCCGGGGCTGGAGCCGGTGGGGCAGCTGCTGCCGGTGGCGGTGGATACCGCGCTGTTAATCAGGAACCGGCCGCCGGCGTCGGGGTTGCTGACGGTGACCGAGTAGCTGATGGTGGCGGTCTGTCCGGGGTCCAGGGCGCCGGTCCAGGTCAGGACCGGGCTGGTGTAGCCGACGGTGCCGGTACTGGCGATGGCGTCGTGGCCGTAGGTGGCGTCGGCCAGGACGCCGGTCAGGGTATCGGTGACGGTGGCGGCGGTGTAGGGAGTCTGGCCGGTGTCGGCGACGGTGATGGTGTAGTCGACGGCGGAGCCGGGGGTGGTGGTGGCGACGTTCGCGGTCTTGGAGACGGTCAGGGCGGGGATCAGGTCGGTGACCGTCACGATGCACGAGGGGTTGGCGGTGCCGGTCGGGCAGGGGCTGCCGGGGTCATCGGAGGTGGCGATGTTGATGAGGTGCTTGTCGCCGGTGTCGGGGTTGCTGATGGTGATGGTGTAGGTGATGGTGGCGGTCTGGCCGGGGGTCAGGTCCCCCGTCCAGATCAGGTCCGGGCTGACAAACGAGACGGTGCCGGTGCTGGCGGTGGCGTCGTTGTTGTACGTGGCGTCGGGCAGCACCCCGTCGAGGGCGTCGTTGATGCTGACCGCGGTGTAAGGGGTGGGGCCGGTGTCGGTCACGGTGATGGTGTAGCCGACGGTGGAACCGGGGGTGGTGGTGCTGACGTTCGCGGTCTTGACGATGGTCAGGGCGGGGATCAGGACCGTCACAGTGGCGGTGCAGCGGGGGTCGGTGCCGCCCGCGGGGCAGTTGTTCCCGGCGGCGGCCGAGGTCATGGTGCTGGTGAGGCTCTTGTCGCCGGTGTCGGGGTTGCTGACGGTGACGCTGAAGGTGATGACCGCGCTGGCGCCGGGCGCCAGGTCCCCGGTCCAGGTCAGGGTCGGGCTGGTGAGGCTGACCGACCCGGCGGTGGTGGCGGCGTCGGCGTTATAGGCGGCGTCGTCCAGGATGCCGGCCAGCGGGTCGGTGACGGCGGCGGCGTTGTAGGTGGTCTGGCCGGCGTTGGTGATGGTGATGGTGTAGCCGACCGTGCCGCCGGGGGTGGTGGTGCTGACGCTGGCGGTGTTGACGATCGTCAGCGTGGCCACGTCGGTGGTGGTGGTGCAGCGCGGGTCGGTGCCGCCGGCCGGGCAGTTGTTCCCGGCCGCGGCCGAGGTCACGGCGCTGGCCAGGATCCCGTTGCCGGTGTCGGGGTTGTTCACGGTGACAGTGAAGGTGATGGTCGCGGTCGCCCCCACCGCGAGGTCCCCGGTCCAGGTCAGGTCCGGGCTGGCGAAGGACAGGGTGCCGGCGGTGGCGGTGGCGCCGGTGTCGTAGGCGGCGTCGTCGAGCACGCCGGCCAGGGAGTCGGTGAGCGTGGCGGCGGTGTAGGGGGTCTGGCCGGTGTCGGTGACGGTGATGGTGTAGCTGACGGTCCC
>JBEKGC010000364.1:0-6943 GCA_050013055.1 Streptosporangiaceae bacterium | reverse complement strand
CCGGCCCGACACCGGCACGGCACGCCGGCCACCGGCATGCCCCGACAACAGAAACTACGCAACGTCACCGAAAAGAGAACCACCCATCAGAGCCCAAACCCCTAAAGCCCGAGTCATTGGGCACGGACCGGGGGTGAGTACCTGATACTGCACGAATACAATGCCACGGACAGGAGGCCAGAAATTAACGTACGTCACGCATCTGCGGCCCGCCATTCACCATTGTTTTAAGAGCTGTGCGCTTATACAGTCTGGGAGTTCACCGGAAGGTTTATTCTCGCCGTGTCCTGCACGTCCGGGACTTAAAGGGGACTCCGCTGTCGGCAGGTACCCGTATCGGTACCCGTATTAGCTGGCGGTGAGGCATGACGGCAGGTTCGCGAACCCGGCTAAACGGTCTGCTAATTCTGCTGACCGTCCCGGGCCACTGTCCAGCAAGACCGCCACATCCCCGTACGGGTGCCCGGGGCCGAGTACCTCAGAGACGAATGCTCGGGCGACTCGCGCCCGTTCCGCCCGCCCGGCAAGCGTCATGCTCTCCCGGACCGCCACCCTGGCCATCACCCCGCACCTGCCCTTCCCCGCCGCCCCGCCCCGGGAAACCAGCCGGGCAGCGGGCGGACGCAGGGACATGCACGCTCAGCTCAGCCGCGAACGTCAAGCCGCACACGGGGCCGCCTCCGCGGACCCTGGTCCGTGGCTCGTCCGTCGTCGCGGTCCCCGTCCGTGGCCGTCCGTGCAAAGCCGACGGTCCCCCGCACGGCTCCCTGGCCCCGATTCCCGTCCGCTATGCGTCCGTGGACCCCGCAACGCAACGGTCCACAGCGCTACAAGGTGACACACGCCGGGATAGAGAAAAACGGCCCGCCAGCAACGAGAATTCCCAGCTAGCGGGCCGTTTTAGCAGGTAGTGGCAGGTGTTGGGTTCGAACCAACGTAGGCCGAGCCGACGGTTTTACAGCCCTATCCTCCTGTTCGAGGCTTATGCCGCTGACCTGCACTTATGTCATCCGAGGCGGGATTTGGGACGGCCGCCGTCCGCTATGCGTCCGTGGGTGCCGGGTTCCGGGGTCCGCGCGGTCGACAGACCGTCGCAGGCTGACCCACGGACGGCCACGGACCAGCCCACGGACGAGCACGGACCAGTCCACGGACGGGCGCGGAAAAGGCCACGGACGGGGGCGGCAGGAGCGGTCTTGCAGACCGCTCCCATCCGGATTCCCGCCCTGACCTGCCATTTCAGGAGGCCTGCTCGATGTCGTCGTCGTCTTCGTCGCCGGGGTCTTCCTCGGCGTCCGGGGTGCCGAGGGCCTCGGCGATGCGCTGGTTGGCGGCGGCGGCCTGGCCGTCGATGCAGTGGGCGTAGATCTTCAGCAGGACCGCGACGCCGTGCCCGGCGCGGCGGGCGACCTCGGTGGCGGGCACCCCGGCGTTCAGCCACAGCGACACCGCCGCGTGCCGCAGGTCGTACGGGCGGCGGCCGAGCGGTGACCTGTACTGGGCGGGGGTGAGCGCTTCCCTGCGGGCCTCGTCCCAGACCTCGTTGTAGCCGGAGTCCTGCAAGATCCCGCCCCGGGCGGTCTGGAAGACCCGCCCGTCGACGGTGGTGCCGAACCGCTTGATGTGCGCGCGCAGCAGCCCGACCAGGACCGGGGGGACGGGATGGTGCGGGTCTCGTTGTCGGCGCGGTGCTTCAGGCCGCGTTCCTGGCGGGCGGTGCCCTCGTCGGTCCAGGGCCGTCCCGCCCGCGATGCGGAGGCGGCGAGGACGATCCGTCCCCACCCGCTCCTGGGCAGGTACAGGTCGGCCTCGCGGAGCATGACCGCCTCCGACGGGCGCAGCGCCGCGTAGTAAAGGACGGCGAAGAACGCCTTCAGGTGCGCTCCCCGCTGCCCCAGCCGCCCGACGGCGGTCAGCAGCGTCCCGGCCTGGGCGGGGCTGACGACGACCCGCCGGTCCACGCTCGCGGCGACGGCGGGAGCGGTCCACTGGATCCGGTCGACCGGGTTCGAGCCGAGGAGCCCGAGTTCGACGGCGTAGCCGAGGGCGTTGTAGAACACCGACCGCTTGCGCCGCTGGGTCGACCCGGCGGCCGGCTTGCCGGCCAGGGTCGCGGCGCAGGCGGCCAGCGCCAGCCGCACGGTCGCGGTGTCTTCCAGGTAGGCAACCGGGAGCGAGGCGCGCTCGGCCCAGTCGAGGGCAGCGGCGATGTGCGGAGGCGGGGTGATGTCGCGGGTGGCGGGGTTGAACGCCCAGGAAAACAGCGCCTGCCGCAGCACCCTTGGCTCGGGGGCGCCCGGCTCCTTCTTGCCGAGGGCGATCGTGACGGTGACCAGGGCCTCGGCGACCGACCGGCGCGAGACCGGAGCGAGGTTCGCCCACTTGGCCTCGGTGTATGAGCGGGCGTGGGCGTACCAGGTGACCGCCTCGTCTTCGGTGACCTCGGCCTCGGGCAGCCCGGTGCGAGGGTCGAAGGGCCGCCGGTCGCGGACCGCGTCCTTCAGCTCGGTGAGGAACCCGTCGGCTAGCGGGCGCGCCTTGAACGACTTGCAGTGCTCACGGCCGTTGACCGCCCACCGGACCCGGTAGCGGGCTGCGGTGCCGTTGCCGATCTTCTTGATGTCCCAGAACCTGACGTCGTAGCTGTCCATCTGCTTCTTGCTCCTGTCCGTCTTGCGTGTCCTGTTGTTCCAGGCGGCGCAGCCACGCGGTCAGCGCGCTGCGCCGGACCCGGACGCCGCCGCCGGGCAGTCGCACGACTGCCGGGCCTGCTCCCTGCCGGCGCCAGCGGTAGAAAGCGGCCCGGGACACCCGCAGCTCGGCGATCACCTCATCGATCGTGAGCAGTGGGTCATCCGCGGTGCCGGGTCCTTCGGCCGGGGTGGCGGGGGGCCGGCCGGGAGCGGTTTGCGTTTCCGGGGGCGGCCCGTCCGTGGGTCCGGGTCGACGAACGCTCCGCTCCGCCCGCCGCGTCAAGTCCGGCCCCTGCCCGGCCGGCGACGGCGGCCGGGCGCCCAGGGCTGCTGGCCCAGCTTCGGCCTGACGGGAGAACGCGAGGGCGTCACCCCACACGCGTCCCGCCGCATCCCCTCTGGCATGTTCGATGACCTGGCGCACCCGGCGCGCGGGCCGTTTGCGGCGCTGCTGGACGCGGACCCGCAGCGCGGCCTTCGCCTCGTCGGCATGGTCGTCGACGCTGCGACCACGGCCCGCGCGGGCGCCGAGGCAGAGCGGGGGCAGCGGGAACTCGCCGTAGAGCTCAAGCTGCCGCGCTGGCAGGGGCCGCGGACCTACCGGGGCACCCCCGGCGTATGGGGCTGGTACCGGCGGCTGGGGACCGGCGCGTTCCCGGCGATGTCGGCGCTGATGGCCCTGCGGGCCTGGGCGGCAGGGCGGAGAGCGGCCGGGGTCCCGGTGCGCGAGGTCGCCGACGACGTACTGCAGGCCGGCACCAGCCTGGCGTTCGCGGCGGTAGCGGTGGCGGTTCTCGTGGATGACATCGACGCCGTCACCGACGAGCTGGACACGTTCCTCGCGAGCCCGCTGGTGTGGCAGCTGGAGAACGCGCGGGCCGCCGGGGAGCGCACCGGCCCCGCCATCCGGGACGAGCACTCCCCCCGGTCCGGGTTGACGATGAGCAACGCGGCCATGCACCTGGTCCTCCAGTCCGGCTCCGAGCGCCGGGAAGCACTGCGCCTGGTCGGTGAGGAACTGGCCGGCCGGTCCGGGGAACTCGTCGGCGCGGTGATACCGCCGCTGGCCGGCCTCGTGCCGCAGCCGCCGGAAGACGACCCGCACGAGGTAGCCCGGCTGCAGGCCGCGCGCTGGGCAACCGAACTCGACATCAGTCACTACCAGGCCGAGCCGGCCGGCGACAACCGCGTGAAGATCAGCGTGGAGTACCCCGGTGAGGTCACCGAGAAGCTGACCGAAACCCGCGGCCGCAGGGCAGGCGCCATGGTGGGGACGGTCAGCCTGCTTTACCGCGCGATGCGCTGCCGCGACGGCCACGACAGCCACAACCCGGCCGGGCTGCACAGCGAACTCACGCGATTGCAGCAGGAACTGGACGCTGCCGGCCGGCACGCCGGCGACCGAACAGAACAAGATGCCGCCGCCGCAGTCGCCGCAGCGCTCCTCCTCGGCCCGTCCCGCGGAGCCGACGTATCCGATGCCGCCCTGGCCTGGGCGGCATCGGAACTGCTCGACATCTCCCGCCGGCAGGCTGAGCAATCTGCGAGCTGGCTCGACACGCCGGATCAGCAATTCGAGCAGGGAGCGGACAGGTCGGCCGCCAGCACCGTGCCGGTGCTGCTGGCGGACTCCGCGCTCCGGAAGAGAGCCGGCACCGATCTTGCCGCGGTGTCCGCAGCAGCAATCGCGCTGGCGGGCAGCCGGTTCGCCGAAGTCCGCGCCCGCCTGACCGCCGCGCTGCTGCCGGTCCTGGCAAACGGGTGCACGGACCCGGACGTGCACCAGGCGGCAGCCGCCGCGCTCAGGGAGATGGTGGCCAGCGCCGGCTACGGCCCGTGGGGTCCCAACGGGCGGCCCCGCGTCCGTCTCCTGAATCCTCTTCCCGAGGTCATCGCCAGCGACGACCTCCGCCTGGACACCCAGCTCGCCGCCCCGGCGGTGCCCGGCCTGGATGCCGCCGCCTCCGTGAGCTGCGCCCACGGCCAGGAGGCCGGGGAACTGCTGGACGCGATGAGCGCCTACGACCTGACCCGATGGCCGGCCGAGTACGCCCGCCGCCATTTCATCGACACCGTCCAATGGCGGGAAAACCTCGACCAGGTCACCGCCCGGCGTGCTCTCGACGGAGACCAGGCGCTGCTCGGCAAGTACCTCGCCGCCTTCGCGCCTGCCGCCGACGAGCTGCGCGGCGTCCTGACCGCCATGACAGCCTTGGCCGTCACGCCCGACCGCACCGCCGCATTCCACCAAGTATGGGCGGGGATCCTGGACGCCCTGCTCCCCGCCGGGCGCCAGCTCCAGCCAGTCCACGGTAGGAAAGCCAGCGACCTGGACGTCGAAATGCTCGATGAGGCGCTGCTCCCGCTGCTGCCCGAAGGCGCGCCGTGGCCCACAGACCAGACTGCGGGCCTGGTCGTGCGATGGGTGGCCGCCTACCCCGACACGCCGCACCTGGCCCCTCGGCTGATCACCGTCCTGAACCGCCTTGGCTGGCTCGCCTCACCGCAGCTCACCCCCGTCGTGCTGTCCGTGCTCGGCACGCGCATCCAGGCAATCAGGCGCCGCTCGTCCTTGGTGGTGGCCTGGCTGCAGCTTGTGCTCAAGGACCGCCCCGAGGCCGCAGGCGCCTACAAGAGCCAGGTCCAGGCGATCCTCGACGGCCTCGCCGCTGACGGCGTCGAGTCGGCTCTCCGGCTCCAGCGCGAAATGGAAGCCTGACGCGCCCCGACACCACCTCGCCGCTGTCTCGGGCCGCCTCGCGTGCTGAGCACGGGTAGCTCATGCTCCTGCCCGCTGGCGGGTTCGCTTCCGGCGGTGACCGCGGTCCCTCGTCTGGAGTCGTCCTGGGAGCGCGGCCGGCAGCGTGCCCCCAGGGGCGGCGGCCGTATCGCGCCGACACGGCGGTCCTGTGGGCCGACGGGGCCATCGGGCGGCCCGTCGTGGTCCGGGATGGCGGGGGGTTCGGGGTGGCAGCCTCGGGGCCGAGCCTCGGGAGGTGACAAGCCGGGCAACGGGCATCCATCAGTCGACGAGGTAGTGGGCTTCGATGTAGGCGACGGTCGAGTCGTAGGGCTCGCCTACCGGCTTGAGGGCGTAGCGGCGGAAGACAGCGGCGGTGGCGCGGCGGCTGCGGGCACTCATAGCGGAAAGGGCCGCCGAGGCGGTCACGACCATGACCGGCGCCTACCTGTCCTTCAGCGACCCCGGGCATCCCTGGTTCACCGCGCGCCTCGGCCTGACCGTAGCCGAACTCGCCCTTCTCGACGGCAGGCACGCCGCGATCGGCAAAGCCGCATCCATCGCTACCGAGTCGCATGACGCCTACATCGCGGCGGAAATCCTCAAAACCCGGTTGCAGAGACCGCCACGCGGGGGACGCTCACCACCCTGAACGACATAGTCTTCCAGTCCGGCCACGGCCAGCCGCTGACGGCAGTACAGGAAAAGCATCTAACCGCGTCCGTCTCTGCGGCGGCGGCACTGCTCGCAGTGCGACTCCCTACAGGCGTATAGCCAACGCGGGATCTCGTCCTGCACCAGGACAAAGGCTAGACGAGCTTGCATTTCCCATGAGAGATGGCTCGCTCCCGCCAGGTGACGTCTCAGATTGTCGCCACCCGCATGGGCGCCACCACCGTCGAGATCCCCTCCGGCCACGTCGCGATGGTCTCCCACCCCCCGCGAGGTGGCAGACCTCATCGAGACGGCGGCCAAAGCCGTAACGACCGCGAGCTAGCGCGGGGATCAGCGCCGTTCGGGGACCGGGCTGAGCCGAACACGCCCGCAGCGGCCGGAGATTCAATCAGTGCTGCGATTGCCCTGACCACCGTCCGTTCGAAAATCAGAGTCTTTGAATTTGTCCGAACGGGCCCTGCATTACACTAAGTCGCGCACGGCCCCGCCACCGTGAGCGAGCAGGAGACCGGGGTGAGGCCTGGCGGTCTGGAAGTGCCGGCGCTTCAGGGGGCCTGACGGGGCGACAAGCCAGATACTTGCCGCAAAAGGTCCAGTACTTCGGTGTCGAGATTTTCGGCGACTTGCGTTGTGGCCGGGTCGTCGTAGATGGCCAGCTCGCTGACCACGGAGTCATAGGCAAGGCGGGTTCCGCCGCCTGGCAGCTCCTCGATGAGGATAGTGACCGGCGCGTACGAGCCTGCGTCGGGCACGTGCCTGGTCATTTCGCCCATGGTGACCGGGTTCCCGGCGATGAGCCGAACTAGGCGGCGCCCGGCGCTGCTCTGGGCCCGGG
>JBEKGC010000363.1:0-7676 GCA_050013055.1 Streptosporangiaceae bacterium | reverse complement strand
GCCACCGCCGCCGACCCCGGCCTGGCCAGTCGTGGGCCAGCCGCCGTGGACGAGGCGGTCGAAATTCTCCTGGAGCAGCGGCTAGCCGCGGTCTCCGTACGAACTCCGGCCTTCGCTCAGGCCCTGCGGGCCTACCGGTCAGCCGTGACCGCGGGCGACGGCGCGGGTGCGGACGCGCTGGCGGCGTGGCTGGGTGGCCAGCCGCACGTCGCGGCGGCAGCCAAGCGGAGCGCCGGAATCAGGGGCGAACTCGACCACTTCGGCGCGATGGGGTTCCTGCAGGGCCTGCTTGAAGTGCTCCGCGACGCCGGGCATCCCGGGTTGCTGCTCGTGCTCGATGAGGTGGAGACGCTGCAGCGAGTCCGCGGTGATGTCCGGGATAAGGCCCTGAACGCCCTACGGCAGTTGCTCGATGAGATCGACGCCGGGCGGTACCCGGGACTGTTCCTCGTCATCACCGGCACGCCCGCGTTCTACGACGGGCCGAGCGGGGTGCCGCGGCTGCCGCCGCTGGCCCAGCGGCTGGCCACTGACTTCTCCACCGACCCCCGCTTCGACAACCCGCGCGCCGTCCAGTTGCGGCTGCCCGGCTTCGACCGGGACGCGCTGCTGGCGCTTGGCGCGAAGGTCCGTGACCTGTACGCCGCCGGGGCCGCCGAACCGGACCGGGTCATAAAGGTCGTCGACGACGCCTACCTGGGCGAGCTGGGATGCGGTGACCGGGTCGCTGGGCGGGAAGGTCGGGGTCGCGCCCCGGGTGTTCCTGAAGAAGCTCGTCACCGACGTCCTGGACCGGGTGGACCAGTTCGCCGACTTCGACCCGCGCCGCCACTACGCGCTGACCCTGGCTCCAGCCGAACTGTCCGAGACAGAACGCAACGCCGCCGCCCTGTCGGTACCCTCCGCCACCCGCGCCGACGACCTCGACCTCGACCTGCCGTGAACCTTGTGCGGCCGGTAAGTATCCCGCGGCCTCGTCCCACACGGGTGCAGTCAGGGGCAAATAGATGGTGGTGGCCGCGTTGCGGGCGGTTACTGCTGCCGGTAGGCGCATTGCGGTATGGGGTGGGAGCTGGGCGGTGGCCTGGGGCAGCGGGATGAAGGCCCAGTCGGCGAGTTCACTCTCCTGGAGCCGGATCTGGCTGGTGTCAATGAGGGTCCCGCTGTCGAACAGGAAGTAGGCGATGGGCCGGGGACGCCTGCCGTAGGCGGGCGCCCAGTCGATGACGAGTAGTCTCCCGACTGGAAGGTCGAGTCCGAGTTCTTCGTTCAGTTCCCGGCCGCAGGCACCTTCGGGTGTTTCGCCGTTGTCTACCATCCCGCCGGGAAGCACCCAGTGGTCCCGGTAGTTCGGTTTCACCAGCAGAACGCGGCCCTCGGGGTCGGTGATCAGCGCGCCGGCTGCCGCATGTTGGGTAGCGAGCTGGGCATACCACAGCTCCGGCTCGACATAACCGCCGTCTTGGGCGGGATGGTTGGTCATGCTGGCGGAAGCAGCCCGGCTGCCTGCTCCATGTAGTCGCGGACGGCGGGCTGCTGCTGGCTGGCGCGGACACGGCGGGTGAAGTCCCGCAGCCGCGCGTTGAGCCGCGCTGAGGTCAGCGATGCCGCAGCGGTCAGAGCGTCTGTGGCGGTGGCGCACGCGGCATCCAGGTTCCCCTGCCCGGCCTGGACGGTGGCCAGCAGCGTGCGATGCAGCGCCCTGGCACGCACGTTGGTCTCGGGCAGGTCGAGAGCGGCTGCCGCATGCCTGGCGGCTTCCCGGTATGCGCCGAGGTCGCGCAGGGCATGCATGATCGACCCGGCGTGGTGCGCCGGTGTGTAGGTGGCCAGCCAGGACGGATCGGCGGCCTGGTTGGAGCGGCCGATCGCCTTCTCCGCGCGGCGGATAGCGGCCTGTGTCTCATGCTGGTCCCCGCCTAGTGCCCAGCCGCGCGCCTCCACCGCGGCCAGCCGGGCGAGCAACGTTGGCGTCGCGGCCCGTCCGGCGCCGGAGCGGGCGGCGCGGGCCAGCCGGGCGGCCTCAGTGCCATGATCCAGGAACAGGGCCTGAGTGGCGAGGTTGGAGACGATATGCGCGCTGTAGGCCCTGTCACCGGATTGCCGGGCAAGGCTGAGCGCCTGGATGAAGAACCGCTGCGCCAGTCCATGGCTCTTACCCTGGTCGTAGGCCATCCAGCCCCCGAGTTCAGTCAGTGAGGAGGCCGCGGCGAACAGCTCGCGGCCCACGGGGGCGTTGTACTGGCCGGCCAGCAGCGGGGTGACCTCGCGGTCCAGGTAGTCCGCCAGCCAGGTGAACGCATGGCCGCCGCCGTGGACCCGGTCCATCGCCTCGAACTCGGCACGGGCCTGACGGATGCGTTCCACATCGGCCAGCCCGACCGCGCGGGTGCCGCCGCGGCGGGTGATCGCGGCCGGGCCTGGGACGGGAGTGAAGTGCCAGTCGAACCCGGCGCCGACGGTCGCGGCGATCACAAACCCTGACCCGAGGAATATCCGCCGCTGCAATACATGCCTCCATAGTTCCGACGCCGAGATGACTGCCTGTCCCGGTGTCGCCGCCAAGGCTAGGCCGAGATGACCGCCAGGGTCGGTGAATCCCAGATCGGCCACCTGCACCGCCCGGCCGAGCCAGTCGCTGAGTATCTCTGCGAGAAGCCCGGGGACTGGGTCGGCCGGCACCCGGCCCCGCAGCCACCAGTACACGCTCGCCTGGTCATACCGCAAGTCCAGCCCGTGCCGCCCGGCCACGGCGGTGTTGACCTTACGGGCAAGAGCCGCGTGCGAGCGCCCGGCGGCCTGGATCAGGGCCGCCAGCTCGTGGTTGGTCACTGGCCGTCCGCGCACGTTCCTCACTCCGGGGCCGCACCGTGGCCGCGGCAGTCAGCCCCGGCCACTTCCAACTGTAAATGCGTGGGTACGCGCCCGCCCGCCACGCCGCCTGTGCGCAACGCCGCACAACCCCGCAATACCCCGGCACCCGGCGCAATGGGGGGCATCTCCCCATGCCATCCGGCCCGTGCTGTGCTGAGGGTGGCGGCCTGATCCAGGCGCCACCGCGAAGGAAGGAACCGAGTGTGATCAGCGAAAATGCGCAGGATGCCGCCGCGGGTGCTCCAGGCGTGCTGGCTGAGATCCGGGTGCATACCGAGGTGATGCGGTCATCGGCGTGTGCCCGGGGTACATCGCTGCTACCGCCTCTGCTGATGCTCGGCACGAGCGAGCGGGTTGGCTCCAACTGGCTCTCGGACACCCTGCGGCCCGTCATGGAGCAACACAACGAGCCGTTCCGCCAGCAGCTCGGCGCGGTGCATCCCCTGTCCGCGCTCAATCCGCAGGCGGTGCCGGTCGGCGAGGTGACCGGCATGGGCCTCGGGGCGTACGGGCGGCACTGGCTAGTCACCTTCGTCACTAGCAAGTACGGCACAGTCCGGCAGGGGGTGAAGGAGACCAACCTGTTCTTCGCGATGGCCTCACTGCTTGCCTTGTTCCCCGACAGCCCGGTCGCGGTCTTGTCCCGCAGCCCGCTCGGCGTCGCCTCGTCCTTCCTGCGCAGCGGCCTGTTTGCCCGGTGGGATTACCGCTCCCGCTACCAGCAGATACTCACGATGACACGATCCGGCCGAGAGTGCTGCTACGCGTCCCTGGTACCCGACGATGACCCGCCCGACATCGTCGCCCTGACCCGGCTCCAGGTTCTCAACACGGTGCTGCTGGCCGGCGCCGTGCACGGCAGGGATATCGCCCACATCCCGTATGAAGCCACGGTCCAGTCGAATCAAACGGCTCTTGCTGAACTGGTGCGGGTGGCCCCGGAGCTGGCAGGTCGGCTCGCCGTGGCACGCGGGGGCACGTCTGGCTCACCGCCGCGGCCTGGCGTGCCGGGCCGGGAAGACAGCATCTACAGCACCGCCGCCGCCAAGGAAGAGCTGGTCGCTCACCTGAGCGAGGCGGAAGGCGAGACCGTGCATGAAGCAATCGCTGCCGCGCTTGCCACAGCTGCCAGCGTGCTGCCCGCCGGTACAGCGGGACGGGCAGCGGCCTGGCTCGGCGGCGGCCAGCATTACCGCCTTACGCCCCCCATCAGGCCGCGAAGCCCGGGACCTGCAGAGCAGCGCTACCCGGGTACGCGTACCGCTGTTAGTTACGTGCGGCGCGGAGAACTGGACTGGCGGAACCTCCTGGTCACCAACGCCGAGTTCACCGTGCTGCTCAACGAGCTTGCGCAGGCCGGGCTGGCCAGCTCGCAGGCCGGGACACCTCTGCTGGCCTGCGAGATGCCGCACGAACGTGGCGGGCGGCTGCACTACGATCCGGACGCCCGCCGATGGCGGGTCAGCCACGGGTACGAGAAGCACCCCGTTTACTGGGTGACCTGGATCGGCGCCGCCGCGTTCGCGGCCACGCGAGGCGCCCGGCTGCCCCGCCGCGCCGAGCTGATCGAGCTGACGATCCCGTGTCCGGGCCCGATACTGAACGCCGGCTACAGGTTCGCGGACGTGACCCCTGCCATCGAGCCCGGCCTCGGCGGCGGGGACATCCACCACCTGGTCGGCAACCTGCAAGTGTGGTGCGGCGACGGCCCGGATAGCGGCCAGCTGTGCGACGGGCCGGCGGCCCGCTGGCTACACGGCGCGGCGTGGAACACCCCGGACACGTCAGAGGAAATCCACCGGCCGCGCTGGCGCCACCTGACAGGCAGCTCCCGAGGCGTCGGCATCCGGCTAGTCCGCGACGGCGCCTGCCCGCCAGTCAGCGCAGTCGAGCTGGCCCGACGGCTGCAGACGTGGCTCATCAGTCTTGATGACCGGTCCAGCTCGTTCGCTGAGGCCGACGAACGGCTGATCCGGGCACTCGGTGACTCACAGGCCGATGCTGGCCTTGGCCCCCATGTAACTGCCGGCGCCGGGGAACCCCGCCGTGGCTAGCTCGGCGAACCGCGCACCGAATCCGAGCAAGGGCAAGTCGGCGAGCGTGACGTACTCCACGCCGCGGATCGGCCGTGTGTCCAGACCAGCTGTCACTTCCCCGGCCGTCCCGCCGGTCCGGCGGGCCTCGAAGGTGAGGTGGACCACGTGGGTTCCGTCGCCGGGCAGGTGATCGCAGACGTACAAGAGCCGGCCGGGCTCGATGTCCAGGCCGGTTTCTTCCCGCATCTCCCGGATCAGGGCCGCGGCCAGGGTCTCGCCTTCCTCGACCTTGCCGCCGGGCAGGCTCCAGGACCGCCCGGTATCGGTGTCCTGGTTCAGCAGCAAGATCCGGCCGCCTTCGATGACGACGCCGGTTACGCGCACATGCATCCGGTCAACCTACCCCACCGGGTGATGCCGTGACCGGCGGCGGCATCCAGGTGGTGGTGTGCGCGGGCGGGCTGGGCACCAGGATCGCGGGCTGGGCACGCTATATCCCCAAGGAGTTCTATCCCGTGGACGGCCGTCCCGGAATCGTGCATCTGCTGGAGGAAATCGCGCAGACCGGCCCGGCCGAGGTCGTGATCGTCTGCCATCCCTACTACGAGGCGTTCACGAGATGGGCGGGCGAGGCGCTCAGCCAGCAAGGCCACGACAGCTACAGCCACGCGGCCGGGCTCCCAGCTGCGGCCACCCCCGCCGGGCTCACCGTCACCACCATCAGCCAGCACGGGCCGTACGCAGACATCACCTCGGTGCTGAACGGCTCCGGCCACCTCGCCGCTGGCGACGTGTACATCGCCTTCGCGGACAACCTCTACCGCGGGAACAACCCGCTTGCCGCCCTGTGCGCGGCGCCGTCCGGCTACCCGGCCGTCCTCGCCCGCGCCTACCAGCGCGATCTGGCGGCCAACCGGGGCGTGATCGCCGCCGTCCAGCGAGACGGCCACCTTCTCATGCACGACCTGGCCGAGAAGCCCGACCCGCCCGCCGCCCAGTCCCTGGAACAGCGATACGGCACCGGCAGCCTGCTGCTCCTGGAAGGCCGGGCCCGTCTCACCGCCGACTTCATCCGCTTCGCCCGGAGCTACCGGGCACCCGCGGGCACAGAACCCAAGCTGGCGCTGGCCATCGCTGCCTACGCCCGCAACCACCCCGTCGTCGTGGTCACGACTACCAGCCAAGTCATCGACCTGGGTGCCAGCCCGCCAGAGCTATTCCCCGGACGGTGGCATGCTGGCCGCTTTGCGGCCCTTCCTGGCGGTACGCATCCTCGGTGTCATCCTCCTCCTATGGGGTCACAACGCGTCCGCGCCCTCCTGATCACTCCCGGCAACGAGCTGCTGACCATCCGGCGGGTCCGTCCCGGGCATGCACCCTACTGGGTACTGCCTGGCGGCGGCGTGGATGCCGGCGAAGACCTTGAGACGGCTCTCGCCCGGGAACTTCGCGAGGAACTCGCCGCGACCGTCGGCATCCACAGCCTGCTGCACATCCTCAACCGCGGCGATGAGCGACAGTACTTCTACCTCGCCCGGGCCGGCACCTGGTCAGCTGAGGCCAGTGCCCGCAGCGGCCCGGAGTTCGGTGACCCCGCCCGCGGCGAGTACCACCTGCAAGCAATCCCGCTGACCGCCGAGGCAGTGGCGGCGATCGACCTCAAGCCCGGCCAGCTCGCCGAAATCCTCCTTCGCCACCTGCGCGAAGGCACCGATCTGTTCACCCTTCCCGACCTGCGCACCACCTCGGTAACCCGCGCCTGACCCAGGTGGCATTAGCCTGGCCGGGTGCCTGACGATGATGCTGAGGACCGCCGAGGTCTCGCGCTGGACCGGCTGCACCCGGTCGTCGTGCACCACATCGTCAACACCCTGGGCTGGCGGTCGCTGCGGACGCTGCAAGACCAGGCCGCCGGCCCGGTGCTTGACGGCGCCGACGCCCTGCTGCTGGCGCCGACGGCGGGCGGCAAGACCGAAGCCGCGGTCTTCCCGCTGCTGACCGCGATGGACACCCGAGGCTGGTCGGGCATCTCGGTCATCTACGTCTGCCCGCTTAAGGCGCTGCTGAACAACCTGCTGCCCCGGCTGGAAACCTATGCGGCGTGGCTGGGACGGAGGGTCGCGGTCTGGCACGGCGACGTCACCGCGTCGGCGCGGCAGCGGATCCTGCGGGAACCGCCGGACATGCTGCTGACCACACCGGAATCGCTGGAAGCCATGCTGATCAGCCTCAAGGTCGAGCACGGCCGCCTGTTCACCGACCTGCGGGCGATCGTCGTCGACGAGGTGCACGCGTTCGCCGGTGACGACCGCGGCTGGCATCTGCTGGCCGTGCTGGAGCGGCTGACCACGGTGGCCGGGCGGCCCATCCAGCGGATCGGCCTGTCAGCCACCGTCGGGAATCCGGCCGAGCTGCTTGGTTGGTTGCAGGGAGCAAGCAGGGGCGATCGTTCGGCCGTGATTGTTTCTCCTGAGGCGGCCGCTGGTTCAGGAGCGAAGCCGCCTCCCGGGGATATCGAGCTGGACTATGTGGGGTCGGTGAGCAACGCGGCAACCGTGATCGCTTCGCTGCACCGGGGCGAGAAACGGCTGGTGTTCTGCGATTCCCGGCAGCTGGTTGAGGAGATCGGCGCGGCGCTGCGGGAGCGGGGGGTCACGACGTTCCTGTCCCACGCGTCGTTGCCGCTGGACGAGCGGCACCGGGCGGAGCAGGCGTTCACCGAGGCGCGGGATTGCGTTATCGTGGCGACCTCGACACTGGAGCTGG
>JBEKGC010000362.1:0-6979 GCA_050013055.1 Streptosporangiaceae bacterium | reverse complement strand
CAGGCCCGCGACGAGGACCCGGTCGAAGGCGTCGACGGCCGCCAGGGCGTCGTCGAGCCCGGCGATGGTTCCGGCGAGCAGATCGGCGCGCATCAGGCCACCACAGGAGTCGGCGGAAACCACTGCATCTCCGGCAAGGGTGCGGTGGTTGGCGCTAGTTCCAGGTAGGCCAGGTGGCGGAGGAACCGGCTGAAGACGGGCGCGGCGGCCCCGGTATGCCCCTGCGGTGGCGGCGTGGCGCTCATCCCGGCGATGATGGCCTGTGTGCTCGGCTCCCCGGCCGCGATCTCGACCCTCAGGTAGCGAGCGACCCGCTCGGCGCCGTACTGCAGCACCGCCTCGTTGATCAGGGCCAGGATGTGGTGGCAGAAGGAGCCCCGGGCGCCGCCGCAGGGCCGGTTGTTGTTGGTGCTGCACGCGAACGTGTAGGCGCCGGCCGCGACCGAGGAGACGTAGACCCGCCCGATGTCCGAGCCGCTCGACACCACTCCCTGCAAGCGTCCGTCGGCCAGCTCGACGAACGGAACCTTGGCCAGCTTGCGCGGCCGTGCGGGTGGTATCACCCGTGCCGTGCTTGACTTCTCCCAATCGGGCAACAGAGCATCTCCTCTGCATCAAGGGGGCTTCCGCACCGTGATGACGGGACATGAGTGAACATACATTCGGGCACCGACATTGCCGGCCAGGGGAATGATGGTGTCCGGTTTGCTGGGTCGGGTCAGCGGATCAAGACCACCGGTGCCAGCCGTGCTGCTGGCGGCAGCGGCGAGGTCTCCGGAGCGGATTGGAAGGCCTGGATCGCGAGCGCGGCGAAGCGCCGGGATGCCGCGACCGCGGCGGCCGGTGAGGTGGCGCGGATGCCGCTGTTGGCCATGAGGATGAGGACCAGGTCGTCCAGGACGAAGTCAGGGCGCAGGTGGCCGGCGTCCTGGGCGCGGCGGGCCAGTCCGGCGATCGAGCGCAGCGCGTATTCGCGGCTCGCGGCGAAATCCATGGCGTGCGGGAAGGCCGACATGAAGGCCGCGGTGAAACCTCGGCTGCGGGCGTGCAGCGCACAGATTTTCTCGATCACAAGACAGAAGCCGTGCCACGGATCGGGGTCGGCAAGCCCTTCGTCGACGATGGCGTGGCAGGCGCGCAATTGCTCCGTGAAGGCCTCGGTGACCAGCGTCTCCTTAGTCGGGAAGCGGCGGTACAGGGTAGCGGGGGCCGACCCCGGCGCGGCGGGCTATTTCCCGCATCGGCACGTTGAGGCCTTCGGCGGCGAACACCTCGCGGGCTGCCTCGAGGATGAGGTCGCGGTTGTCCCGGGCGTCGGAGCGCAGGGCGTGAGGCAAACGATCGGTCACCGCTCTCACTTTAGCTAACCGGACGGCGGCGTCCGCTAACGTTCGTGGGCAGGGGCCAGTCCCGATCGATCCCCAGAGCACGGAGACGACATGAAAGCAATGGCGATCCAGGCGTTCGGAAGTCCCGAGGGCCTCGACGTCATCGACCTGGATGACCCGACTCCCGCTGACGGGCAGGTGCTGATCGCCACCGAGGCGATCGGCGTCGGCGGCGTCGATGCCATCATCCGCAGCGGCGCTCTCGCCGCCTACGGCTTCAGGGAAGGTCACATCCCCGGCGGCGAGATAGCGGGCACCGTGGCCGCCGTCGGCGCTGGCGTCGACACGTCATGGGTCGGTCAGCGCGTGTGGGCGTTCACCGGCCTGGGCGACGGCTACGCCGAGCAGGCGATCGCCCCGGCCGGGACGCTCATCCCCCTCCCTGCGGCCATATCGCCCGCCGACGCGGTGACGCTCGGGAGCTCCGGAGCGGTGGCCCACTTCGCCCTGCGCCATGCCCGCTTCGCTCCCGGCGAGTCAGTGCTTGTGCGCGGCGCGGCCGGCGGCATCGGGATCATGACGGTCCAGCTCGCGGCGTTCCAGAAGTCGTTGTCGTTCGCGACCTTCAGCACTGACACCGTGGCCGCACCCGACCGGCGTGCCGCGACCGCCGGGCTGCTCGCCGCGGCGAGCTGCATGCGGTGATCCACGAGCTGCTGCCCTTGGACCAAGGCGTCCTAGCCCACCAGAAGATGGACGCAGGCGAGGTATTCGGCAGGATCGTCCTCATCCCCTCGGGGAGCTAGCTCCTCAGGCGAAGCGGCGGAAGCGGTCGGAAGCTTTTGGGCTGGCGTCGAGTCGGTCATGGCGGACCGCCGGGCGCTGGTCTAGTGCGGCCACTCGGCCAGGGTCTCCAGGTAGGCCGTCCGGATCTGCTCGATCCGCTCGCGCAGGTTCCGCAGGGTCCAGTTCTCGACGCTGACGGGCGGTGGCACGAAGATGTCGACGGTACCGGGATTGAGCTTGGCCGCGCTGCGGCCCGCCACCGACTCGGAGTTCCTGATCACGATCGGGACGATCGGCAGGCCGGTCGCCATGGCGATCAGGAAGGCCCTCCGCTTGAACGGGCCGACCGACTGGGTATCCAGCCGGGTCCCCTCCGGGGCGATCAGGATCGACAGCCCCTTGCGTGCGGCCGCCTCGAGGGACTTGAAGGCGGCGACGGCCGTGCCCGTGTCCTCACGGTCCACGAACGCGGCGCCGGGCAGCTTCCCGAGCTGGCCGAACACCCGGCTGCTCGGCAACTCCTTGGTGGCGACCCCGGTCCAGTTGTCCTTCACCAGCGCGGCCACGAGGAACACGTCGAAGTTGCTGCGGAGGTTGAACAAGAAGACCGCGGGCCGCCGCTCGGTCAGGTGCTCCGCGCCCGTCACGTTCAGCTTGACGCCATTGAGCGCGAGGACCGTCCCGGCCAGAACCTGGTGAGGAAGTTCACCCCGGCGCGCTTGTTGCGCCGCACCAGCCCGACGCCAAGCGCGGCGGCGGCCAGCGGGCCGAGGGAACTGACGCTGGCCAGCCGGCGGCCCACCCCGAGCGGGCCGCCGCTGCCCCGGCTGCCGAGCCGCATGATGGGCCAGCCGCGGCGGACGGCGACCTTCGTCAGCATGGAGCCCGGGTTGGTCGGCCGTGGATGGCCGACCAGGCACATGAGGCTGAGGTCCTCGTCGCCGTCCGCGTAGAAGTAGCTCGACCTCAGGTCGACCTGATGATCGGCGGCGAACTGCTGCACGCCGCTGGCCTTGGTGGGGCCCCAGACCACGGGCTGCTCGATCTCGCCGGTCAGGATGCCCCGCTCGTCGGCCACGAGCCGGTTGCACACGACGCGCTCGATGCCGAGGTAGCGCGCCACTGGGGCCACCTGATTGGTCAGAGCGGACGAGCTCAGCACCACGGTGTGGCCGCGGCGCTGGTGGGCCCGCACCAGCTCCCGCATTTCCGGGTAGATCAGGTCCGCCACCGACTGCCGGAAGATGCGCTCTCCCATCTCGTCGACATCTCGCGCCAGCCGTCCCTTGATGGTCCGGCTGCTGCCTTCGATCAGCGTCTCGAATGCGCGCCTGCCCAGCCGGAACTGCACCGCGAGTTGCACGATCGTCAGGAACTCGACCACCCGCAGGTCGTGGCGCCGCAGCCGGTACCGCGTCTGGGCCGCGGCCGTGTACCCGGCGACCAGCGTCCCGTCCAGGTCGAAGAACGCGCCGACATCCGGGCCCGCCGGGCTCGCGTCGACTTCCGCCGCCGGTCCGAAGAGCCGTACCGGCGGGCGGCCCCCGTCCTGGGGTGTGGTGGTCATGAGCTGTCCGTGATGTGGTGCTCCTAGAGCGAATTGCCCCGTGTCCCCGGTGATAGGAGGGACGGCCGGTCGTGGCGGCCTGCGGAAGGCTACCCCATCACTTTGCGCCTATGCGCGTCCCGTTGCTCGCAACCGTCCGATGGCTGCGTCATGATGGTCAGCGTGACGATAGATCAGGTGGCCGCCCAGCGACTGGCGGAGGCGTACCTGGGGGCGCTGGGCCGGGCGGACCTCTCGGCGATCACCGGCTTGTTCAGTGCGGCCGGGCTGGTGCATTCGCCGTTGTACGGGCCGATGCCCGCCGCTGATTTCTTCGCGGCGCTGTTCGGCGACACGTCGGAGTCGCGGCTGACGCTCCTCGGGGTGACGCATGGCACCAAGGCCGACGGCACCGCGCTGGTCAGTGTCTGGTTTCACTTCGACTGGCGACTGCCCAGCGGGCGACAGGCCCCCTTCGACGTGATCGACATGCTGGAACTCGGCGATGACGGGCGCATCGCCAGCCTGCACATCGTCTATGACACGGCCCAGGTCCGGCCCGCGTTCGAGCAGGAAACGGGCAAGCAGTCCTGGCGCCCAGACCTGTGAGTCAGCCGGCATGACCGCCTCGCCGGTCCCGGACCTCGCCGACGTGCTCGCGGCGCGCCAGCGCATCGCGCCTTACCTCGGGCCGACCCCGCTGTACCGCTATCCCGCGCTCGATGCGATGACCGGGGCGCAGGTGTGGGTCAAGCACGAGAACCATCAGCCTGTGGGCGCCTTTAAGGTCCGCGGCGGGGTGAACCTGGTCAGCCAGCTGACCGCGGATGAGCGGCGCCGCGGTGTCATCGCCGCCTCGACAGGCAATCATGGCCAGTCAGTCGCTTACGCGGCGGACCTGTTTGGTGTGCGGGCCGTGATTTGCATGCCTGAGCAGGCCAATCCGGTGAAGGTGGAGTCGGCGCGGGCCCTCGGCGCCGAGGTGGTCCTCGCAGGCCGTGATTTCGACGAAGCGCGCGAGTACTGCGAGACGCTGGCCGCTGAGCACGGGTACCGGTACATCCACTCAGGTAACGAGCCGGCGCTCATCGCCGGCGTCGCCACCGGCACCCTGGAGATCCTCCAGGCCCGGCCGGACATCGAGGTGATCGTGGTCCCGGTCGGCGGCGGCAGCGGGGCGGCGGGGGCCTGCGCGGTGGCCAAGGCCGTCCGCCCGTCGATCGAGGTGATCGGCGTGCAGTCCGAGGCGGCCCCGGCCGCATACCGCTCGTGGCAGGCCCGTTCGCTCCTGGAGGACTCCACCAGCACGTTCGCGGAAGGGCTGGCGACCAGGACCGCGTTCGAGCTGCCGCAGCGGATCTTGCGGGAGCTGCTTGACGACTTCGTCTTGGTCTCAGAAGATGCGCTGAAGGCTGCGACCCGGGTGATGATCTCCAAGACACGCAACCTGGTGGAGCCGGCCGGCGCGGCCGCCCTGGCGGCCGTCCTCGGCGCAGCCGAGCGGTTCGCCGGCCGGACGGTGGCGATCGTGTGCAGCGGGGGCAACATCAGCCCAGCGCAACTGGCGCAGCTGTGGCCCCGCGAACCGGCTTGACGGCCATCCGCGGGGCATAATGGTGTGGTGAACGGCGATGAGCCAAGCGGCTCGTACTTGGAATCGGTACATCGCGGTTTGCGGTTCGCTCGGGAGCTCGGCTGCCGCGGCGGTCCGGTTCATCTCCTTGTCGGCATCTCCGAAGGCCATGGGGCCGCTGCGGCCGCCCTTGATCCTGGCGACGGGCCATCCCTTCGCGCGGTGGTCCTGGCGGCCGGCCGCACTCGTGGTGACGGCGCCACCTATCTGCACATGCAAGCCCAAGGCGGCGCGATGTCGTTCGCGCGGGGCCGGGGCGAGAACCCGGCCGCGGAGCACTTGCTTGTCGCCCTGCTCGACCAGGGCACGCCCGGGGTGCTGTGGGCGCTGAACCGGGCGAGGCTTGACCCGGCCGCGGTCCGGCGGGCTGTCCTGGCCGCCATCGGGGCGCCCGCCGGTGATCTTCTGATCGCCCTTCCGCCGCTTGCCCCGGCTGGCACGATGGACCGCCCGCCGCTGGCGGCCGCCGAGCTGGACAGCCGGGCATGGACAGCGCTGCGGTGGCGGCAGGACCACCTGCCCTTGGCCCGGGTCCGACGGCGCTCGGACTTTGACGCCCTGTCTCATCTGGAGCGCGACATGGCATGGCGGCTCACCCGGCGGCCCGGCCTCGATGACGATCAGCGTTACTCGCTGCTTTGGCACCACGCCGACCGGGTCGGCCAGCGTCTGGCGCAGGCCACGCCGGACCTCGCCGGGCCAGGCCGCCGCGCCGGGGCGACCGCGATGGCGTCCCTGCGTCACCGGCACGCCTTCCTCAACCTCACGGCTGGCTGGGGAACGTGGTTCCGGAACCGCCAGGTCGGGCTGCGTGACCGCTGGTTCCGGCTCCGGACAATCCGCTTCTACCAGGGAGCACCGCAGCCCTGACGGCCGATCCGCAGGCGGGCGACGTGTCGTTCTCAGTGGTCTGCGGCTTCGGCTGGTCGAGCGGCTCCGGGAGTCCCGCCACGGCTGCCTGAGCGTCCAGGTGCTGTTCTTCGTGAAGGTCACCCAGAAGATCGCCAAACCGCTCGACGCGAAAAACGGCGCAGGAGATCATTGCCGACTTGTCACGCTGGTACCTGCACGTTCCGGCGGCTGACGACGTCCTTGCCGCGATCGGAATTCATCAGCGCACGGGGATCTCGTTCTGGGACGCGATGATCGTTCGCAGCGCTGACCTACCTGCTCGTCGAGAGGCCCATGCAGAACGCGGGCCGTCGGCTGGCTCAATGTCAGGTTCGGTCAAGACCGTGCTCCCGGCTGGGCGCCCGCCCCCGCCGAGCCTCTCTCACCAGGATCGTGGATAGTTAGCTCTTTATTTCGAAGCTAAAGATCCACGTTAATTGTCCATATGCAAGCTCTGTGACCAGAGATGCTTGTGGGTCTGGGAAATGGATCCGCCGGACCTGATCTGCCCGGCCCCCGCCCGTGCCCGGCCCCCGCCCGTGCCCGGCCCCCGCCCGTGCCCGGCCCCCGCCCGTGCCCATCCAGGCACACCAGAATCATGATTCGATCACCAGTTAGGGATGCAGTAGGTCGCATGGTGGGCACGGTGCCCGTCTTCGTATTCCTGAACGTGGAGAGGCGTGTCGCCTCATAGCATCGAGTACGCGCACTGCCGGGCAGCGGCGATACGATCGGCGGCGTGTGCGCCTACCTGGACCTCCCTGACCTGCCGGTGGACCCGCTCGGGGTGCTGAT
>JBEKGC010000361.1:0-15086 GCA_050013055.1 Streptosporangiaceae bacterium | reverse complement strand
ACATCCAGGAGATCCTCACCCACGGCTGGGACCTGGCTCAGGCCACCGGCCAGCCCACCGAAGGCGACCCTGACCTTGCCTTCTTCGCCTTGGCCGGCGCCAAGCGGGTGCTGCCCGCCGAGCTCCGCGGCGACGACGAGATCCCGTTCGGCCCGGTCGTCGATGTCCCCGCCGAGGCCGGTCCCTACGCCCAGCTCGCCGCCTGGCTCGGCCGCCAGCCCTGACCTTCCGCCGCCACGTGGGCGCGGCGACCCCGCTGCGACCCCGCTGCGCCCACGCGGCCCCCGGCCTGCTCCCGGTCAGGAATCGAGAAGCGCCGGTCACCGAGCCGTGCCTAGCATGGCTGTTATGACTCTCATCGACCTGGACGGGTTCGCGTGGGCGGCTGCATAGTTCCGGGCGGGGCGGTCCGGTTCGGCAGTCTCGATCGCGACATGGACTCGGCATCGACGGCGCCGCGACGTACGATCGTGCGTGTGACGAGCAGACCCGCGCAGCGCCTGCAGGACCTCGCCCGGCTGCGCCGCGTCCGCGACCGGATCGACCGGGAGTACGCGCAGCCGCTGGACGTGGAGGCGCTCGCCCGCGGCGCGTACATGTCGGCTGGGCACCTCAGCCGCGAGTTCAAGCTCGCCTACGGTGAGTCACCGTACAGCTACCTGATGACGCGGCGGATCGAGCGCGCGATGGCGCTGCTGCGCCGGGGCGACCTGAGCGTCACCGAGGTCTGTTTCGCGGTTGGCTGCGCGTCGCTTGGCACCTTCAGCACTCGTTTCACCGAACTGGTCGGCATGCCGCCAAGCACCTACCGGAGCCAGCTGGCTGGCGCCACGCCGGGGATGCCGCCGTGCGTGGCGAAACAGGTGACCAGGCCGGTCAGGAATCAAGAAGCGCCGGTCATCGAGCCGCAGCTAGTGTGACCACTATGGACATCACCATTCACGCGAGCGCCCTGCCGCACGACGACCCGGAGGCATCGCTGGCCTTTTATCGCGACACCCTCGGCTTCGAGGTCCGCACGGACGTCGGGCAGGGCAAGATGCGCTGGATCACGGTCGGCCCGCCCGGCCAGCCCAGCACGTCCATCCTGCTGGCGCCGCCTGCCATCGACCCCGGCATCACCGACGACGAGCGCCGGACCGTCGCCGAGATGATGGCCAAGGGCACTTACGGCTGGATCCTGCTGGCCACCAAGGACCTCGATGACACCTTCGAACGGGTGCAGGCCAGCGACGCCGAGGTCGTCCAGGAGCCCACGGAGCAGCCGTACGGCATTCGCGACTGCGCTTTCCGTGATCCCGCGGGCAACCTGGTCCGCATCCAGGAGCTGCGCTGACCCAAGCCGCCGCAGGCCCTGGCGATGATGGCACAGAACCCGATCCCAGGTTCACCTTCGCTAACGAACGCACCTTCCTAGCCTGGAGCCGCACGGCTCTCGCCCTGGTGGTGGCCGGGCTCGGGGTGGTGCAGCTGCTGCCGCCGTTTCCCGGCGTCCCGTGGGGCCGCCATATCCTCGGCGTGCCGCTGATCGTGTTCGGTGCCGTGGTGGCTCTCGCCGCGTACCGCGAATGGGTCAGGAACCAGCGGGCCATGCGCCTGGGCCTGCCGCTGTCCCGGTCACTCATGCCGCTGCTGCTGGCCATGGTGGTCGCGGTGATGGCGGTCATCTCCGCCGTCGTGGTGCTGGTGTCGGCGCTCCGGTGACACCAGCACCCGATGATCGCGTGGATCGCGACGCAGCCGGTCCGCCGCGCCTGGATCCCGGCCTGGCCCGGGAGCGAACGTCGCTGGCCTGGACCAGGACGGCGCTCTCCTTCGCCGCCGTCGGCGGCGTGACGCTGCGGAAGGACGTCATCGCCGGGCTGGTCATCATGTGCCTGACCCCGGTGGTCTGGCAACTGGGCCGGCTGCCCCACCACCTCCCCGGCCGCCTCCAGCTGATCACCGCGACGATCGTCGCCGTGGCGCTGGCGGCCCTGATCGTGGCGGTCACCCACTGAGCGCCGCGTTCCCGAAGCTAAGCGTCTGCTTGCCGGTTGCGTCGATCAGACGGATACTTAAGTATATGCTTAACCAATGAGGTTTCCCTGGCATGCTCGCTGACCTGCAAGCCGCGATACAAGCGGCGCTCGGGGAGATGGTGGCCTCCGGTGCGGAGACCGGCCTCCAGGTCGCGGTGCTCAGCGGCGGCCGGGTGGCCGCCGAGGCGGTGAGCGGCGTCGCCGACCCCAGGACGAAAGCGCCGGTCCGGGCCGGCACGTTGTTCTACGCCGCCTCGACGGCCAAGGGCGTCGCCACCTCGCTCGCGCACGTCCTGGCGGAACGAGGCGACCTGAGCTATGACCTGCGGGTCGCCGACGTGTGGCCGGAGTTCGGGTCGCGGGGCAAGGAGCAGCTAACGCTGCGCCATGTGCTGATGCACACCGCCGGGCTGCCCGGGCTACCGCCGGACACCACGCCGGAGGACCTGTGCGACTGGGACCGCATGTGCGCGGCCCTGGCCGCCCAGGAGCCGTGGTGGGAGCCCGGCACCCGGTTTGGCTATCACGCCCTGACCTTCGGCTTCCTGCTCGGCGAGATCATGCGCCGGACGACAGGCCGGACCGTGACCGAGCTCTTGCGCGAGCTGCTCACCGGCCCGCTCGGGGTCGAAGACGAGGTCTGCTTCGCGGTCCCGCCTGCGCTGCTGCCGCGGGTGGCGCGGCAGGTGCCGGGCCCGGTGCCGGATCCGCCGGAACCAGGCTCGGCGCTGGACCGGGCCATGCCCCCCGGTGTGCGGCCCGATGCCGGGTTCGCGAACCGCGCCGACGTGCTCACCGCCGACATCCCGTCCATGGGCACCATGACCGCGCGCGGCGTCGCCCGGATGTACGCCGCCCTGCTCGGGCACGTCGACGGCGTGGCGCTGGTGTCGCCGCGGCGGCTTGCCGCCATGACGACGGTCGCCTTCACCGGGATGGACGAGGTGATGGGCTTCGGAGCGTCGTGGGCGTTCGGCTACAGCCCGGACCGCCCCGGCGGGGTTCCGTCCCGCCGTGGCTCCACGTTCGGGATGGTTGGCGCCAACGGCTCGGCCGCCTACGCCGACGTGGACTCCGGGGTCGCGGTGGCGGTGATGCGCAACCGCTTCGCCCCCGGCGACCTGGCCGCCGTCAGCCGGATCGACCGCCTCGTGGCCGACTTCCTGCCGTAACCCCGACCGATCCAGGAGCACCGATGAACGAACCAGTGACCAAACTCGACCAGCGCTTCAGCGATCCCGCCGCAGTCGCCACCGGGTGGCAACAGACCCGCCAGGCCATGGCGGACGCCGACCTGTTCTGGATCTGCACGGTCCGCGCCGACGGCCGTCCGCACGCCACCCCGCTGGTGGCCGTGTGGTTCGAGCAGGCTCTCTACTTTTCCACCGGCGCCGCCGAGCAGAAGGCCGTCAACCTGCGCAGTCACCCGCAGGTGACCCTGATCGCCGGCTCCGGGCGCTGGGATGAGGGCCTGGACGTGGTCGTCGAGGGCGAGGCCGTGCCGGTGACCGACGACGCCGTGCTCCGCTCCCTGGCCGAGGCCTGGACGCAGAAGTGGGACGGACGGTGGCAGTTCGGAGTGGGCGACGGCTGCTTCACGCACGAGGGCGGCGGGACCGCCCTGGTGTTCGAGGTCACGCCCGCCAAGGTCCTCACGTTCACCAAGGGCCTCTTCAGCCAGACGCGTCACAGCTTTTCTGTGGGCTAACTCCGAGGTAAGAAAATGCTTACCGATGATGTGCTTGACGCTGCCGCTGGGGGTAACGTCCGTTCAATTCGGACAAAGGCATTCATTAGAGAACATTTATAGGGTTCAGATCCACTGGACTTCCCATATTCCGGCAGACCTTAACACTCTGCCGGGTTCATGATGCCGACGTTCCCCGGCGCCTGCTTAGGACAACAGGCATAGGTGTGTCAGCCGGAATACCTCCCCCCGTTCCCCCTCCCGGGTCTCCGGGCGCTCCGTCATGCCCACCTTCGGTGTTAGCGAGGTTGTGTTGTCGCGTCCGTTCTTGTTCGTATGGTTTCGTATTACCGCGGTCACCTTGCGGTGGCGGTAACGACCCTGTCCCTCATCTCTCCTCCCGAAGCCGTGGCGTCGTCGTCGGTGGTCTACCGGCCGCTGCAGACGGTGAGCTCACCGCCGAGCATCCCGGTGGGGTCCAACGGCTACGGGTGGCGGCAGCGCGAGGGCATCGACGTCCAGCTGTACCCGGCCAGCAGCGACAACTCGGTCACCTACCTGGGCGAAGACGGGACGGCGGGCAAGTTCACCTCCTCGGGTGGTAGCAGCTACACCAGCCCGTCGCGGTTCCACGTCACGCTGGTCAAGTCTTCTGGCAGCACCTGCGGCGGGACCGGGTACACGATGACCTGGCACGACACGGGCCGGATCATGTGCTTCACCACCGCCGGGCTGCTGACCAGCGAGGCGGACCGCAACGGCAACACCACCAAGATCGGCTACAACGGCTCGAACCAACGCCTCCGGTGACCTGAGCTCGATCACCCAGGCCGACAACACGAAGATCCAGTTCGGCTACGACTCCACCCACGACCTGACGTCGATCATCAACGGCGACAACCAGCAGACCAAGCTGACCTACAACTCCTCCCACCAGGTCCTGTCGGTGACCCAGACCACCACGGGCACCACCACGGCGACCACCCGGAACGGGGACGCCCATGTTGACGGAATGGGTGACATCTGTCTATCATAGTGATATCAGTTTTTTGGCCAGACGCGGGCACCGACGACACGGGGTGCCGCATCTGCGAGGAGATGAATCCGGCGTGAGTGCGCAAAGGAAACCATGATGAACCTGCCGGCGGCTGGCGATGCTGGCGGCCGGGCAGCGCGGCCGCGCCCCGCGGCACGCGCGGCTCGGCTGGTGACCAGGGGACGCCTGCTACGCCGTACCCCGGTTCTCGTGCTGGCGGGGCTGACGGCGGCGGTTGTGCTGACGGGATGCGGCGGGTCCAGCGCGGCCCGCGGGGTGCCCAGCACGGCCCCCGCGCCCCAGGGCCGGCTCCTGGCGGCCGCCGATCTGCCCGCTGGATGGTCGGCGGCGCCCCCTCGCCCGAACAGCACGCCGGCGGATGCGCCGTGCCTGTCCGGGCTGACGACCAGCCCGACGGGATACCAGCACGCGACCGCGGCCTTCGTGGAGGGCACTTCAATCCCGTATATCGGCGAGGTCCTGGCCACCGGGCCGCAGGGTCAGCAGAGGTGGCAAAGCCTCGGCCAGACACTGGCGCGCTGCCGGACGGCCACGATCAGCAGCGGCGGCCAGAAGGCCACGGTCACCATCCAGCCCCTGCCGTTCCCGCGGGTCGGCAGCACGTCGTCGGCGTACGCGTGGACCTTCACGGTCGGCGGCATCCGGTTCGGCGTCGACATTGTCCTGTTCAAAGCCGGGACAGATACCGGTTACCTCACCTACGCCGGCCTGGGATCACCCGCGGTGCCGACGGTGCAGGCGTTCGCCGACGCCGCGGCGGGCAAGGCCGCAACGGGGTCGACCGCCCGCATCAGCACGGACACGATCACCTCCGCGCCGGTGCGAGCCGCGCACACCACGCTGGGCACGGTCGCCTACCGCAGCATCGGGACCGGCCCGCCCCTGGTCCTGATCACCGGGGCCAGCGGCACCCTGGACAACTGGGACCCGCGCTTCGTCGACGCCCTGGCCCAGCACTACCGTGTCGTGACCTTCGACAACGCCGGCGTCGGCCCGACGGCTGCCCTGCCGGTGCCGCTGAGCATCGACGCGATGGCCAGCCAGACCAGCGCGCTCATCAGCGCCCTTGGCCTGGGCCGGCCGGACGTCCTGGGCTGGTCCATGGGCAGCATGGACCAGCCCAGGCTCTCGCGGTGCTCCACCCCGGCCAGGTGAACCGCCTGGTGCTGTGCGCCAGTTGGCCAGGCAACGGACAGGCGGACCCCCCGTCCCAGCAAACGCTGAACGCGGACACCACGGGCGACCTGTTCCCCGCCGGCCAGACCGCCGCGCAGAACACCTACGTCGCCTCGATCTCCAGCTACCCCGCCGTCCCTGCCGTCCCGGCCGCCATCGCGGCCGCGCAGGGAAAGGCCATAGACCAGTGGTGGGCCGGACGCGACCCGGCCGTTCCAGGACCAGACAGCCCTCATCCCCCGAATCGAGTCATTCCTCGGCTGACACCGCGGGCTGACACCGCGCCGATCGGCTCGGCCGGAGGCGCCTTCGGCCCTGCTGGGTGTGGTGAGGCGGAGTTAGTGCCGTGCCTGGTCCGGCCGGGTGCGCTGGGGCTAGGGCCGGGCGTTTTGCGCGGATGATCGGGCCGTCGTGGAGAGTTAAGGCCGTCATGGGGTACCGAAAGTACCGTGAAAGCCGAATCATCCACGACTTTCCCCGGGGCGGAGACGGGCGCGGGAGTGGCGGGTGGCTGGGGTGGCGGGAGTGGCGGCTGATGGCGCGGTGGCTTGCCGTCGGCCCCTTTTGAGCGGAGCCGCATCGCGCCTTCGATAGCGCGCCCGTGCCTGGACCCTGAACTGTCTGGCCACGAACCCTTCACCCTCAAGGACCAGAACAGCAAGCGCGGCCGGCCACCGCCGCTGAGTACGCTGGCCTGGCCGCCCCTTCCGCGAGGAGACGCCATGGACAAGCTGCTACCAGGCATCACCGCCGAACGCCTTCCGACCAGCCGCCTGACGGTCAACGTGCTCTCGGTTGCGGGCCGCGACGACGGGGCCGCGGTGCTGTTCGTGCACGGCAACGTGTCCTCCGCGTTGTTCTGGCAGCCGACCATGCTGGCCCTGCCGGCCCTGCCGGCCCTGCCGGCCCTGACGCAGGCGTACCGGCCGCTGGCGATCGACCTGCGCGGCTTCGGTGACACCGATCCCGAGCCGGTGGACGCGACCCGCGGGGTGCGCGACTACGCCGATGACCTGGCCGCCGTCATCGACGCGCTCGGCCTGGATGCTGTCCACCTGGTCGGCTGGAGCATGGGCGGGGGAGTGGTGCTGCAGTACCTGGTGGACCGGCCGGGCACGCACCGGGTCGCGTCGCTGACGCTGGTGAACCCGGTGTCACCGTTCGGCTTCGGCGGGACCAGGGGCCTGGACGGCGTGCTGTGCGACCCCTGGGGGGCCGGCTCAGGCGGCGGCGGTGCCAACCCGGAGTTCATCGAGCGGCTGGCCGGCCAGGACCGCACCGCCGACAGCCCGCTGTCGCCGCGGTCGGTGCTGCTGGCCCACTACGTCAAGCCGCCGTACGTGCCCGATCACCTGGACGTGTTCGTGGAGTCCATGCTGTCCACCCGGCTCGGCGATGATCACTACCCGGGCACCTCGCGGCCCGTGCCGGCCTGGCCCGGCTTCGCGCCCGGTGACCAGGGCGTGCTTAACACGATAGCGCCGACCCACTTCCGGATCGCCGACCTGTCCGGGGTGGAACCCAAGCCGCCGGTGCTGTGGCTGCGCGGCGCCGACGACATCATCGTCTCCGACACGTCCCTGTACGACCTGGCCTACCTGGGCTCGGTCGGCGTGATTCCCGGCTGGCCGGGGGAGCAGACCTGGCCGCCGCAGCCGATGGTGGCGCAGACCCGGGCGGTGCTGCTCGGCTACGCCGCGGCCGGCGGCCGCTTCCGCGAGGTGGTGATCGAGAATTCGGGTCACGGTCCGCACCTGGACCAGCCGGAACGGTTCCGCGCCGAGCTGCGTGCTCACCTGGCGGACCAGGAAAGCCAGCCAGGCCAGGGCTAGCTAGCTGCGCTGGGAGGCCAGGATGCGGCGGATGTCCGAGGTATCGGTGTCGCTGTACCTGGCCAGGATCGCGTGCAGGTCGTTCAGGTCTTCGTCGGTGCGGTAGCTGGCGAGTTCGCGCTCGAGCTGGGCGTGCGCGTCGTGCACCTCCCGGCTGTCGTGGAGCTGGTCGCGGACCGTGGTCCACAGGGAGGTAAGCCGGTGAGCCGTTGTCGGCATATGCCTAGTTCCTTGCTTGCGATGAACGGTACTTGCGTGACGTGATCCAGTGTGCTTCACGATCACCTATGCGTCCAATGACTAGGTGGCAGGAGCCGACGGCACCACGGTCACCGAGGTCAGCGAGCTGGAATCGGTCACCCAGTCCGGCGTGTCCCGGGCGCTGGCCCGGCTGGAGGAGCAGATCGGCACGCCGTTGCTGCGCCGCTCGGGCCGGACGCTGCGGATGACCCACGCCGGGGCGGTGTTCAAGCCGCACCTGGACGCGGTGCTGCATCACCTCGACGACGGCATCGCCGCCGTCAGCCAGCTCATCGACCCGGAGACCGGCTCCGTGGCGCTGGCCTTCCAGCAGTCGCTTGGCACCTGGCTCGTCCCCGACCTGGCCCGCAGCTTCCGCGCCACCCGCCCGGGCGTCCGGTTCCAGCTCACCCAGGTGCGGGACGAGTTGCGTTCGGCGCCCCTGGACGGCGGGCGCGCCGACCTGGAGCTTGGCACCCGCCGGCCGGGGAGCGAGCAGCCCGACGCGACCTTCCGCAGCCGGCTGATCGCGATCGAGCCGCTGCGGCTGGCGCTGCCGCGCGAGCATCGCCTGGCCGCCCAGCCGCGGGTCCGGCTCGCCGACGTGGCCACCGACCCCTTCATCGGCCTGCGCCCGGTCTCGGCCCTGCGCAAGCGGACCGATGACCTGTGTGAACAGGCCGGATTCCGGCCCACGGTGATCTTCGAAGGCGACGATCTGTCGAACGTGCGCGGGTTCGTCGCCGCCGGGCTCGGCGTCGCCGTGGTCCCCGCGCCCCGGGCCGGGTCACCGGAGTCGGCGGCCGGCCCGGTGGTCTACGCCGAGATCGTGGACCCGGGCGCGGTCCGGGAAATCTTCCTGATCTGGTCGGCCGAGCGCCGCCTGCTGCCCGCCGCCGACCTGTTCCGCCGGCACGTGCTGCACCGGGCGGCCGCTGGCCGGCTGCCCGCCGTCTCACCCTTATTTTCCGAACGGATCCGTGGTTATCCGGTCTCCGCACCGGTCCGAGTGGACCTGGGCGGGAAATACGCTAAAAATGTGTCCATGCCTAGTCACGCCAGTTCTGGATCGCCCGCCACCCGGGGCAGCAAGCCCTCCTCCAGGAGGCCAGCGCCGCGGCGCCGGGCCGCCGAAATCGATATCGACGAGGCCAGGAAGGCCTTCTTCCTGATGGTCGGGTTCATCGCGCTGATCTGGGTGCTGCAGGTGGTGAACTGGGCCGATCAGTACCGGCTCGACGTCAGCTACGGGATCTTGCCGCGCGACGTGGCCCGGTTGCCTGAGATCTTCATCGCCCCGTTCCTGCATTTCTCCTGGGATCACATCGAGGGGAACTCCGGGCCGCTGTTCGTCTTCGGCCTGCTCGCCGCCTACCGGGGCGTGGTCAGGTTCCTCGGCGTGACCGCGCTGGTCGCGCTGACCAGCGGTCTTGGGGTCTGGCTGTTCCAGGGCAACCGCGAGCTGACGGTGGGGGCCAGCGGCCTGATCTTCGGCTACTTCGGTTACGTGCTGGCCCGCGGGGTCATCGACAGGAACCTCATCGACGCGCTCGCCGCCGTGGTGATGGGGCTGTCCTACGCCTACATCCTGACCGTGGCCATACCAGGGACCCCCGGGGTGAGCTGGATCGGGCACCTCGGCGGACTGGTCGGCGGGCTGGCCGCGGGCTGGATCTTCCGGACCAGGCGCGGCGCCCCGCGCCGGGCCGGACCCGACGGCCCCGGCGGGCCAGGGACGAAGGCCGGAGGATCGGGACGCGGGCCGGCCAGCGGCACCGTGGCCGTGCCGGTGAGCCCGGGCCACCCGCGCGCCGACCTGTACAAGGAGCTGGGTGACCTGGGCCTGTAGGTCCGGACTCCGCTGGCTAGCGGCCAGCTGAGTTCTCGGCCAGGTCGGCCACGTAGGGCCTGTCCTCGCGCCAGGCCGCGATCTGCTCGGGACGGCCGTAGGTGGCCAGGTAATCCGTCACCCGGTTCTTGACGTGATCCCACACCAGCACCGGCTCCGCGTCGCAGTCCGCCACCAGCGGCGCGAACGCCTTGAGCGGCGCGACCACCGTGTCCAGGGCCGGGTAGACGAAGACCGCCGTCGATCGCCGCGTCCCGGTGCCGTCCGCCACCACCCGGTGCCGGCCGGCCCGCATCCGGCCGCCGGTCCACTGGGTCAGCAGCGAGCCTGAGAACACCTGCAGCGCGCCGGGAACGGCCGGGATGGGTATCCAGCTCCCGTCGGGCGCGTGCACCTGCAGCCCGTCGTAGTCGCCCTCCTGCGCCAGGATCGTGACCACGGAGTCGTCCGCGTGCTCGAGCAGCAGCAGCTTGTCCTCCTCCGCGGCGGCCTGCGGGTAGGCCCAGGCCGGATAGTCGTTCACGGTCAGCCGCAGGTGCGGCGGGGTGCCCAGGGTGAACGTGTCACGCAGCCCCTGGGCCTTGGCGTAGAGCCAGAGCATCCGCTTGGCCAGGCCCTGGCACGCCTCGATATAGCGGAACGCCACCTCGCGCAGCTCCGGGTCATCGGCGGGCCACACGTTGGCGTGGGCGTACAGGCCGAGATACTTCTCGTCCAGGCCGGCCGCGCGGGCGGCCTGGACGTCGTCGTACTGGGCCACGTTGAAACGCTCGAGCTCGAGCCGTCCGGAGTCGTCCGGCCACTGCCGCCAGCCGCGGTAGGGGTGCGGGCTGGCCAGCTTGGCCTTGTCCTCCCGCGGCAGGCTGAGCAGCCGGGTCATGCGGGCGCTCAGCTCGCCGATGAGGTCGGCCGGCACGCCATGGTTGATCACCTGCAGGACGCCCAGTTCCTCGGTCGCGGCTCGCACCGGGCCTAGCTGCGAGGTGTTCCCGGCGCTCGCGGCGCGCAGATCGATCACGGGAATGGCAGACATCATCAGCTCTTCCTCACAGTGTGTCAGTGCTCGGTGGGCCCGAGGGCCGCACGGTAAACCAGCGGCACGCCCCGGCGACATGAGCATGGCTTTCATCATCCCACTCGGCGGCGCCCCGCCGGACGTCGCGCGCCCGCTAGCCCCGCGCCGGGCTTCGGGGGATAACCCCCGATGACATCCGGGGGGCCGCACCGTCGTAATTTGAGCGCCCGATTTCTACCGTCAAGGTATGGGGTTCAAGCAGCGATCGGAGAAACGGGGTACCACCATGACGCCCGCCGTCAGCGTGGAGCGCGGCATCGTGACCTGGCTCACCGGGGCAGCCGGGTTGCTCGTGCTCGCGGTAGCCGTCGTGATGATGGTGGTGGCGGCGCCGGCCCGCCCGGCGGCGCACCACGCCGCTACCCAGGCCCCGTCCGGCCCTGACCGTCAGGTCACGCTGGTCTCGGCCCGCGGGCCGCGCAGCACGAGGACGGAACGGGGCCCGGCGGTGACGGGCTCGCCTGCCCGGGCTGGCGGCGCCGCTCCGGCGCCAGGCGGGTCGTAGCTGTCGAGTTCCCGCAGCCAGACCTGCCCGGCCCTGGCCGGGGGGATCGTGAACGATATCGGCTTCCACCACGCGTTCACCAGCACGAGGAAGTCGTCGTCCAGCATCGGCTGGCCATCCGGGCCGGTGTCGGGCGCATCGGAGCCGTCCAGGTAGACACCGAGCGCGAGCGCCTCGCCGTCGGCCCAGTCGGCCTGCGTCATCGGCGTCCCGGCCGGGGAGAACCAGCCGAGTTCCGCGGCCTCGATGCCGGTCAGGAAACGGTGGCGGCGGAAGACCGGATGGGATCGCCGCAACGCGATGACCTGCTGGGTGAAGGCGAGCAGGCCGGTGTCGGCGGCGGCCCAGTCGACCCAGGAGAGCTCGTTGTCCTGGCAGTACGCGTTGTTGTTCCCGCCCTGGGTCCGGCCAAGCTCGTCGCCGCCGAGCAGCAGCGGGACGCCGAACGAGAGCAGCAAGGTGGTGAGCATGGCCCGGGATCGCTGCGCGCGCAGCGCCAGCACGTCGCCGTCGGCCGTCGGGCCCTCGGCGCCGCTGTTCCAGGACCGGTTGTCGTCGGTGCCGTCCCGGTTGGACTCCCCGTTGGCCTCGTTGTGCTTGTGGTCGTAGCACACCAGGTCCCTGAGCGTGAAGCCGTCGTGCACGGTGATCAGGTTCACAGAAGCGGTCGGACCGCGCCGTACGCCCTCACCGGAGTTCCCGCCGAACAGGTCGGCCGAGCCGGCGAACCGGGTGGCGAACTCGCCCAGGCCGATCTTCTGGCTGCGCCAGAAGTCCCGCATGCTGTCCCGGTACCTGCCGTTCCACTCCCGCCACAGGGCCGGGAACCGGCCGAGGTCGTAGCTATCGGACTGCCCGACGTCCCACGGCTCGGCGATGAGCTTCGCCTGCGATACCACCGGATCCTGTTCCACCAGGTCGAAGAACGCCGACAGGCGGCTGAACCCGCCGTCCTGGCGGGCCAGGGTGGCGGCGAGGTCGAACCTGAACCCGTCGACGTGCATCTCGGTCAGCCAGTACCGCAGCGAGTCCATGATCAGCCGCAGCGCGACCGGGCTGCCTGCGTCGAGCGAGTTGCCGGTCCCCGTCGTGTCGTAGTACTCCTCCGGGTGGCCCGGTGCCAGCCGGTAGTACGCGGTGTTGTCCAGGCCGCGGAAGCACAGCGACGGGCCGCCCTCGCCGCCCTCGGCGGTGTGGTTGAAGACGACGTCGAGGATGACCTCGAGCCCGGCGGCGTGCAGGGCCTTGACCATGGCCTTGAACTCGGTGACCGGGTCCGTGGCGGCGTACGCCCGGTGCGGCGCGAAGTACCCGATCGTGTTGTAGCCCCAGTAGTTGGTGAGCCCGCGCTTGAGCAGGAAGTCGTCGGGCACGTACTGGTGCACGGGCATCAGCTCCACCGCGGTCACGCCCAGCTGGGTCAGGTACCCGGTCACCGCCTCGTGGGCCAGCCCGGCGTAGGTCCCGCGCAGGTTGGCGGGCACGTCCGGATGGCGCATGGTGAAGCCCTTGACGTGGACCTCGTAGATGACCGTGTCCGCGTAGTCCCGCCACAGCGGGGCGTCGCCGCCCCAGTCGAAGGCCGGATCGGTGACCAGGCTGAACGGCACGTGCCCAGCGGAGTCAAGCGGGCTCGGCGCGTGGTGGTTGCCCCGGTCGTAGTCGAACACCTCGGGCCCGAAGCTGACCTGCCCGCGCATCGCCCGCGCGTAGGGGTCGATCAGCAGCTTCGCCGGGTTACAGCGCAGGCCCTTGGCCGTGTCGTAAGGACCGTGGACGCGGTACCCGTAGGCCTGTCCCGGGCCGACCCCCGGGATGAACCCGTGCCAGACGCCGTCGTCGTTCCCGGGCAGGGTGACCCGGATCTGGTTCCCGGCCTCGTCGAACAGGCACACCTCGACCGCCTCGGCGATCCGGGAAGCTACCGCGAAGTTGGTCCCGCCGTCGCGCGGCGTCGCGCCCAGGGGCGACGGCCGGCCGGGAAGCGCATCAGCCACCCTGGCTCGCCGCCGCTTCCCGCCGCGCCTCGACGTAGATGGTGCCGCCCGACCGGGCCGCCGCCTCGACCGCGGTGGCCGCCAGGGCGAGGGGAAGGGCCGCCGCGGCCGCGGTAAACGCGTACAGGCGAAAGGCCGGACTCTGCGCGGCCTGACGCGCCTCGCTGCGGCGGATGGCGTCGTACAGGTCCGGGTGCCCGGGCAGCTTGCCGACGAAACCGTGCACCCAGCCAAAGACGACCTGGCCGCCCCGCAGGTAGCTCACCCGCTCGACCCGCAGCCCCAGGGACTCGATCTTGGCCAGCAACGCGGGCGGGCTCAGGTGGACCAGGTGGCGAGGCACGTCCAGGGCCAGCCAGCGATCGCCGAAGACCCTGGCCTGCAGGCTGGTCGCGTTGGGGACGGCCACGATGAGCGTCCCGCCGGGCGCAAGCAGCCCGGCCGCGTGGCTCAGCGCCCGGGCCGGTGAGCGCAGGTGCTCGAGCGAATGCCAGAAGATGACCGCCGACCAGCTACCGTCCACCTCTTCGACCTCGGCCTGGCGGATGTGCGGCTGCGGCTCCGGTGCGTACGGCTCCAGGCCGACCGCGTCCCGGCCTCGGCGCACGAACGCATTGACCAGGGTCCCGTCGCCTGCTCCCACGTCGAGCACCGGGCCGGGCGGCAGGATCCGGTGCAGGCGATCGGCGAGCGCCGAGCGGGTCCGGCGGATCACCTTGTCGCCCAGCCCGGAAAACCGGCCGGACGCGGGGCGGTACCAGCGCGCGTAAGCCGCGGCCAGCTGCTCGTCGCTCGGCCAGGGCGACGTGGTGGCCACGCCGCAGCGCGCGCAGCGCACCCGGCCGGTAAGATGCTGATCAGCCTGGTCGAACTGGTGATCGCACCAGGCGCACCTGACGGCGGGGGGCGCCTGGATCCGGGAGTACGCCAGGGTGTTACTTTCCCCCAGCGAACCGCGCGGGCCCGGCCCGGCCTCGGAGCGGATTGCCGATGACCTCACGTTCGACAACGGATCCTCCTGATAGCGTTCCCTCGCGGTCGAAGTGAAGCATAGCGGCGGCCAGGTCTCGCGTCGGCCGCAAGGACAGGAGTGACAGATGGAACAGACCAGCATCGACGGTGCGTGGACGTTCACCCCCGCCGTCCACCGGGACGACCGGGGTCACTTCCTGGAAGTGTTCCGGGCCGCTGATCTGTCGGAATCGCTCGGGTACTGGCCGCAGACGGCGCAGGCCAACTGCTCGGTGTCACGCCGGGGCGTCATCCGGGGGGTGCACTTCGCCCTGGTTCCGCCCGGGCAGGCGAAGTATGTCACCTGCGTCAGCGGCGCGATCCTTGACGTGATCGTGGACATCAGGGTCGGCTCGCCCGATTACGGACGCTGGGAGGCGGTCCGCCTGGATGATACGAGCCGGCGGGCCGTGTTCCTCGAAGCGGGCCTGGGACACGCCTTCACCGCCCTCAGCGAAGAGGCGACGGTCATCTATCTCTGCTCGACTCCGTACGCACCGGGACGCGAGCACGGCGTGCACCCCCTCGACCCGGCTATCGGCATCGAGTGGCCCGCCGATGTCGAGCCGGTGCTTTCGCCGAAGGACGCCGAGGCTCCGACGCTCGAACAGGCCCGCCTGGCCGGGCTGCTCCCCG
>JBEKGC010000360.1:0-7109 GCA_050013055.1 Streptosporangiaceae bacterium | reverse complement strand
TTGACGAACATCGCCGACATGTCGCCGGACCGGTTCGGCAGTGACCGGACGTGATCCCCCTGGCCCGGCACTTCCACCTTGATGACGTCCGCGCCCTGGTCGCCCAGGATGTCGGCCGCCCAAGGGCCGGACATCATCGAGGACAGGTCGATGACCCGCACTCCGGACATGGGTCCGCTCATCAGCTCATCCACCTCATTTGTTGAGAAACGGCCGGCTCGCGAACACGGGCGCCAGCTCGGCTGGGCCGCAGTGTGTGTGACCTAGGTAACTCGGACAGATTCACCGTAGGACTAATCTTCTTAGAGGTCAACTACTTGTTCCTGTTCTATTTCGGAGCTAGCGTTCGACCAGTAGGAAGGACCCTGCCGCCATGCCGCATGCCCGCCGCAGGCTGACCACCGCTGCCGCCGAATGGCTGTGCGTGGCCATGTTCGCGCCCTCCGAGCAGCGGATCGGCCTGGACCTCGAGTGCGGGTCCACGGGCACGGCGACGTGACAAGTCGCCCCGGGCCTGGCGAGATGAGCCAGATCACCCGCCGGCTCCCCTGCGGCAGCTGAGCGGGAGCGGCCTGCCGCCGTCAGTTCATAGCCTCGAGCCTGGCCGCATCATCTGGCATCTGCGGCTCGAACTGCGCAAGCAGCCTCTTCAGGATCCGGCGCAGGTCCTCCTGCTCGTATGGATCGAGGCCGTCGAGCAGCGCCGCCTCGTGCGTCATCAGGTCGGCGAGGATGGAGTCAATCAACTCGACGCCGGCGGCCGTCAATTCGACATCGATGCGACGCCGGTCATCGCTATGGATATGGCGGGTGACGAGGCCGGCGCGCTCAAGCTTCTCCAACCGCTGCGACACGCCGCCCGAGCTAATGAGCGAGTGATGGGTGAGTTCCCCGGCCGTCATCCGGAACGGCGGGCCCGACCGGCGCAGCATCGCGAGCACGTCAAGCGTCACGCGATCCGTCCCGTGCTCGGCCAGTCGCTCCTTGCGGGCCTGCTCCAGGTGACGGGAAATTCGCCAGATGCGCGAGACGATGCCGACTGAGCTCACGTCCACGTCCGGGCGCTCCCGGCGCCAGGCGGCCTCTATGCGGTCGATCGCGTCCTCGGCGTCGTCCCCGCGCTCGACTGCAACTGACTGATGAGGCCGCGGCGAGCTCGGCCCTGACCGGCCGCTGGCCTGCATCTGGAGCACTCCCGTCTGCTGCAGCAAATGCCGTAACCAAACTTACTTATAGCTAAATAACTACGGCACGAACAATATAGCAGTCGGCAACCTGTCGGGACCGGAGCCTATGCCGCAGCGCGATCGCCGAGGGGACGTCGTCGCAGCAGCGCGTTCTGGAGGGCCGGAGGGTCGTAGGCCATGTCCATGCGTCCCACGTCCGTGCCGGGCGGGACGATCGCGTCGATCTGATCCAGGACTTCGTCGGAAAGCACCAGGTCGGCGCCGGCGAGCAGGTCGTCAAGCTGTTCCATCGTGCGGGGTCCGGCGATGGCCGAGGTGACGCCGGGGTGGGAGATCGCGAAGGCCATGGCCAGGTGGGTGAGCTTGATGCCAGCCTTTTCGGCGACCGGGATGATCTGCTCGACCGTGTCGATACGGCGCTCGTCGGTCATGTGCTTGAAGTAGTTCACCCGGCGGAGATCGGACTGCTGCCCCTTGCGGATGCGGCCGGTGAGCTGCCCTTGCGCGAGCGGGCTCCACACCAGCGTGCCCATCCCGTAGCGCTGGGCGACGGGCAGGACTTCGCTTTCGATCCCGCGGTTGAGGATCGAGTACGCCGGCTGTTCGGTCCGGAACCGTTCGAGACCGCGCCGCTCGGAGACCCACTGCGCCTCGACGATGTCGGAGGCGGGCATCGTCGACGAGCCGATCGCGCGCACCTTGCCGCTGTGGATCAGGTCGGAGAGCGCGGACAGCGTCTCCTCGATGTCGGTGCCGGGGTCGGGGCGGTGGATCTGGTAGAGGTCGATGTAGTCGGTCTGCAGGCGGCGCAGCGAGTTCTCGACGGCGGTGGTGATCCAGCGCCGGGAGTTGCCCTGCTGATTGGGGTCGTCGCCCATCGGGCGACTCAGCTTGGTCGCCAGGACGATGCCGTCGCGGCGGTCCTTGATCGCCTGGCCGACGATCTCCTCGGACTCGCCGTGGGAGTACACGTCGGCGGTGTCGATGAAGTTGATCCCGGCATCCAGTGCTTTGCGGATGATGCGGATCGAGTCGTCGTGGTCGGGGTTGCCGATGGCGCCGAACATCATGGCGCCAAGCGCGTAAGGGCTCACCTTGATGCCGGTCCTGCCCAGGGTGCGGTACTGCACTGAAGGTCTCCTTCTGGCGCCGCGGAGGTGCCGTGATAGAAATGGGACACTGTCCCACTACAGTCATACAATATACGGGACAATGTTCCATTTATCCAGGAGGGTCGGGGTGCCTCGTGTCGACGCGCAGCGGAATATCGACGCGCTGCTCGCTGCCGCGAAGGAGGAGTTCGCGGCCCAGGGCGTCGATGTCAACGTCCGTGCGATTGCTGCCCGTGCCGGGGTAGGCACGGCGACGCTGTACCGGCACTACCCTTTGCGGTCTGACCTGATCTCGGCAGTGTTCCGGCGAGAGATCGACGACTGTGCCGCCGAAGCGCCGGTGCTCGCCGCGGCCCACGACCCCGGCCAGGCGCTTGAGCTCTGGCTGCAGCGCTACACGGAGTTCGTCGCGACGAAGCACGGGCTCGCGGCGGCCCTTCACTCGGGCGACCCCGCGTACAGTGCCCTGCCGGTCTACTTTCACGAACACGTCGGCCCGGCCCTCCACATGCTTTTGCTGAACGCCGAAGCAGCCGGCGCCGTGCGCGGCGGCGTGGATCCCCTCGATCTGCTCGGCGCGGTAGCCAACCTCTGCATCCCCGCGCCCGGGTCGGATGACAACTCCCGCGCCCACCGGATGGTCGCCCTGCTCATCGACGGGCTGCGCTACGGCGCGGTGGACCAGGGGTCCGGCTACGATACCGGGACCTGCTGAGGATGACGTCATCACTGGCCTGCGCTGTGGGATCCGGGTACGTGGCCTGCTGAGGAGCGACGATTATGACCGTACAGGGTGCCAGCACGGAAGCCTCTGCGCTGCGGGTGGCTGGCTTCGAGTACCGGCGCATGGACGTGGAGGGCGTGACCGTCAACTATGCGGTGGCCGGGTCGGGCGCCCCGCTGCTGCTGTTGCACGGCTATCCGGAGAACCATCTCATGTGGCACGAGGTGGCGCCTGTCCTGGCCAGGGACCACACCGTCGTGCTGGCCGACCTGCGTGGCTACGGCGATTCCGGCAAGCCCGCCCCGGATGACGCCGGGCTGGTGTACTCCAAACGGCTCATGGCCCGCGACCAGGCCGGGCTGATGCGCCAGCTCGGCTTCTGGCCGTTTCAGCTGGCCGGGCACGACCGTGGTGCCCGCGTCGCGCACCGGCTGGCGCTGGACCACCCGGACGCCGTCACCAGGCTCGCCGTGCTGGACATCGTGCCGACCCGCCATGTCCTGGGCCACGTGACGCGGGCCATGGCGACGGCCTATTACCACTGGTTCTTCCTCGCCGTCGCCAACGGCGTGCCCGAGCATATGATCGCCGCCGACCCGGGCTACTGGGTCCGGTCCCTGACCGGCCCGCTGCTGGGGGAGGGCGCCAGCATCGACTCGCAGGTGATGGCCGACTACATCCGCTGCTTTGGCGACCCGCGGACGATCGCGGGCTCGTGCGCGGACTACCGCTCGGCGGCGGGCATCGACCTGGTGCACGACGAGGAGAGCTTCGCCGCCGGGCAGCGGGTCGACTGCCCGGTCCTGGTGCTGTGGGGGACGCAGGGGTTCGTCGGCCGCGGGTACGAGCCGCTGGCCGTCTGGGGCCAGTACGCCACCGACGTCCGCGGCCATGCGCTGCCTACCGGTCACTTCCTGCCGGAAGAAGCGCCGGATCTGGTCAGTGCCGCCCTGGGCGAGTTCCTTGCTTAGTCCACCTGCCGCCGCACGACGGCAGGGAACCCGTGCCATAAACGGATCCGCCTCGATGCGGTTAGAGGCACGCATTCGGCGGCATGAACGGATAGCGATTCAACTGAGCCCGGCCCCTTCCGGCCTCGTCGAAGGCGGCGGCGATGACGGCGGGGACCGAGGCGGTCAGCCACTTGCCTCGCGCCTGCGGCTCCCGCGGCTTGCCCTCCCCTTCGTCTTCGACTTGCTGGCCTGCGCCTTCTTCTTCTTTCTCTTCTGCGCCTGCGTGCTGATGATGTCTTCGGGGTGCGCGGGACCGGGGCGGCGTCGTAGACGCAGGCCAGCTCGGCCATGCGCTTGCGGCCGTTCTTCTCCCCCGGGGGACAGCCTCGTGGCGAGCTTGCCCTCCGCCGCGGCACCGCCCCTACGGGGATCGCGCTATCATGGGATATCACTAGGAGGCGCGTATGACCGACATGCTGATCCGCGATGTACCCGATGACGTCATTGCCGCCGTCGATGCCCGGGCAGGGCGGCTGGGCCTGTCCCGCAGTGAGTACGTCCGCCGCCGGCTGGCCCAAGACGCCGCCGCGGGCGGCGTCGCGGTGAGCACCGGCGACCTGACCCGGTTCGCCGAGGTCTTCAGCGATCTGGCCGATCCCGAGGTCATGTCGCAGGCGTGGCGGTGACCGACTGGCTGATCGACAAGTCCGCGCTCGTCCGGCTGAAGGAAAGCGCCGACGCCGCGCAGTGGGCGGCGCGGATCGAGCGGGGACTCATCCGGATCGCTACCGTCACGCGGCTGGCGGTCGGTTACTCAGCCCGGTCCGGACCGGACCTGCGCGCTGAGCTGCGGCAGCCGCCGCTGGCCGTGATGCCCGTGGAGTACCAGACGCCCGCCATCGAGGACCGGGCGGTCGAAGTTCTCACGTTGCTCGCGGACCGCGGTCAGCACCGGGCCCCGTCTATCCCCGACCTGATCATCGCCGCCACTGCCGAGCTAGCCGGCTTGACCGTCTTGCACCTGGACAAGGACTTCGAGATCATCGCCAGTATCACCGGCCAGCCCCTCGAACGCCTGAACGTCAGCTAGCCCCGTGATGCCGGCGATCAAGATCAGATCACCACGCCTTCGGCCGCCTTTAGCCGTCCGGCAGCCAGTTTAATAAGTTCGATGGCTCAAGGTTCAATGTGACATACCTGTGGGCTCTGGTTAGGGTCGATCTAATGCTCTGTGCCGTCCAGGCCGAAGCGGGTAGTGCCGTCAGCTTGACCACTTGCCGGCAGCCGAAGGCATGGTGGTGCTGGGGCGGGTGAACCTGGACGGGACCAAGCTTGGCGGTGTGCGGCATCAAGTCTTTCCCTGATGGCAAGTAGCACGCATACGTTAACCGTCACGACGTTGCGCAGTAAGAGGGGGTTTGCTAGCGTGACCGGGTGATTATCCACTTCATCTGCCGCGGTAACTCGTTCCGGAGCATTATTGCTGAAGCCTATCTGAACTCGCTCGACGTCAAGGGGTGGAGCGTTCTTTCGAGCGGGACGACGGCAGCATCGGGCAAAGCGCGGAATCTGGTATATTACGGGGCGACGCTCGCGCTTCTCGAGAAGCACGGCATACGGAAATACGCTAAGGCTGACCATGGAGATCAGCTGACGCAGTCGCGCCTGGAGAGAGCCGACATTGCAATTTGCATGAATCAAAGGGTTTACCACGAGTGCCTGCAGATCGTGGCCTTTCCTGCTTGCCCGCGTATATGGTCAGTCGCCGATGTAGGCGAACCGGGCAGGATCGCCCATGCCAAATCGGAAGAGCCGTTTTACCGGGAAGAGGCTTACCGGGAAATTGTTAAGAATGTCGATCGGCTGGTCTCGGACATTTCACCGGTAAGCTGATTCAGCAGCCGTCACCGATAAACAGCCGTACAGGTTCCGGGCCGTCCTCTGCTGATGAAGTGCGGTACTTTCACATGTCGTACTGCGACGCCTGCAAGGTATACAGCTCCGCGTACTGCCCGCCCAGTTTCATCAGTTCGCTGTGCGTTCCCGCCTCGATCACCTGCCCGTGCGCCAGGACATAGATCCGGTCGGCGTGCCGGACACTCGCCAGCCGGTGCGTGATGATCAGCACGCTGCGGTCAAGGGCGAGTGTCCGGATCGAGGAGAACAGCGCGTACTCGGCGCGCGCGTCCAGCGCCGCGGTGGGCTCGTCCATGATCAGCAGCGGCGCCACCCGGTAAAACCCGCGCGCGGCGGCTATCCGCTGCCACTGCCCGCCTGACAGTTCGGCGCCGTCCTTGAACTGGCGGGCCAGCAGGGTGTCGTACCCGCGGGACAAGCCGGAGATCACCGTGTCCGCCCCCGACGCCCCCGCCGCGGACACCAGCAACTCCTGGTCAAGCGACCGCCCCATCGTGATGTTGTGCCGGACGGTCAGCGGCCAGTTGCCATGGTCTTGCGCGATGACCGCGATCCGTTCCCGCAGCGACTCGCCGTCTACGTCAGAGATGCTCGTCGAATCCCAGCGGATCGAGCCGCTGCCCGGCTGGTACAGCCCCGCGAGCACCTTGGCCAGCGTGGTCTTGCCGGATCCGTTCTCCCCCACGAGGGCGATCACTTCGCCGCGGCGGATCTCGACGTTGACATCGCGCAGCGCGGGCTCGGCTGCCCCGGGATAGCTGAACGTGACGCCCGATGCGAGGATCTGCTCGAACTCCGCCGGCGCCGGTTTACGTGCCGGCGGCTGCAGCCGGCTCAGCGCGTCGGCGCAGAACGCCAGGTAGTCAGAGAAGTACAGCCCTTCCTCGTAACACTGGTTGACCGCGTACATCAGCTGCTGCAGCGCCGCCTGCGCTGACCTGATGGCCAGCACAGCGGTCCCCGCGACCGACAACGGCAGCGCGCCGGCCGCCAGCAGGCCGCCGAGCGCCGCGTAGACGCCAGCGGTAGCGATCCCGCCCATGACACTGGCGGCCACCTTGGTGATCGCCTGACGGCGAGCCGCGGCCAGCTCCGCGTTCCTGGCGTACGCGGCCAGGCGCGAGACCCGGTCGAGCAGGAAGGAGCGCATCGTGAACGAGCGGAGTTCGGCAGCGGTCCGCCGCTCGGCTATCAGCTCGGCCAGGATGTACTTCCT
>JBEKGC010000359.1:0-7127 GCA_050013055.1 Streptosporangiaceae bacterium | reverse complement strand
CGCGCGGCGAGGAGACCGGGCGGGCAGGTACGGTATCAGGGGATCAGGCCCGGCGGAGGAGTGCAGTGGCGTGGCTGATGAAGACGGCGACCTACCCAGTTTGGCGGACACGATCGCGGCGGTGCATCGTGAGCTGAGCCTGGCGCAGGCGGCGGGTCAGGGACAGTCGGCCCAGTTCCGGGTTGGCCCGATCGAGCTGGATTTGGAGGTCACGGTGACCCGGACCGGCGGCGGCCCGGCGGGCGTGCGGCTGTGGGTGCTGCCGCTGGACGGCAAGGGCGATCTAGCCCAGCCGACCACGCAGCGGATCAAGATCGCGTTGCAGCCGCTGCACCAGGAAACCCTCGCGGACGGGCCGGTCACCGGCGGCCGCCAGGGAGCGGATGTTACGCCGTCTGCGGTCTCGGCCGGGAGCGCGCTGCCTGATCGTCCGGTCCGCGCGGAAGGCCTCGAGATTCACGAGGTTGACGACGGGCTTCTCGTTTACCAGGCTCAGCCGGAATGCGTTCATCACCTCAACAACACGGCGGCTGTCGTGTTCGAACTTTGCGACGGCCAGAACACGGTGCCCGAAATAAGCGAGCAGCTCGCCCTGGTTTTCGGCCTTAACGGGACACCTGGCGGGACAGCCGAAAAATGCATCGCCGACTTTCGAGACAAAGGCGTCGTTGTGTGATAATTCGCCGATTTGTTGACCAAGGCACCGATATGCGTATTGGCTTACTAAATGGATACTGTTGAGAATCGCGATTCCCTGTTACGCTGCTCGCGTCCTGGTTAATCCCCGAGGTCGAGGAGCCTGCCGGTGAGTGACCAACGTGGCGAAGATCCGCAAGCTCGATCGGGGATGGGCCGGCGGGCCTTTATCCAGAAAATGGCTGCCGCGGGTTTTGTCGTTCCCGCCGTCGTGACGCTGGCGGACCAGGGTGCCGCCCTGGCCGGCTGCAAGCCGACGACCACGCGCCCGCCGCGAACGACATGTCCGCCGACGACCACGCACGCGCCGACGACCACGCACGCGCCGACGACCACGCCTGCGCCGACGACCACGCCTGCGCCGACGACCACGCCTGCGCCGACGACCACGGCCGCGCCGACGACCACGGCCGCGCCGACGACCACGCCCGCGCCGACCACCACGCCCGCGCCGACCACCACGCCCGCGCCGACCACCACGCCCGCGCCGACGACCACGCCTTCGCTGACGACCACGACGCTCGCGCCTCCGCCGACGACCACGACGGCCTCACCGTGATGGGCTGGCCTGCGGCGGCGGGTCAGATTACGTAGCGGTCCGCGAGCTCACCGTCTGCGTCTTGGCCTAGGAGCAAGAAGGGCTGTGATGCTATGCGCGGTGAGGTGATGACGGCCCGGAAAGCGCCGTCCGCGATGCGGCGGCTGAGGTACTGATCGCATGCGAGCCACTCGCTCAGCCATCGGTCGAATTCCTCGGGGGCTGCCGGGATGTCGCTGAGAATGCGCTCGTACGCGCGGCGGTGCACCGCGACCGCGTGAGTGCAGGTGACCGGGCCGCATTCCTGGAGCACCTCGCTGCCGGGCAGGAAGGGGAATGCCTGCGACCACACGCATGCGCCGAGGAAACACACGTCCCATGTGAGGTCAGGAAGCTCGGCAGCGGCCGCTTTCATCACGGCCACGGTGTCGTCGATGAAGACCGCGTCGTCTTCGAGGATAAGCACATGCTCATAGTCGCGGCGTTGTGCTTCGGCCACCATCTGGCGGAATGACATGGCATTTCCGCGGTGGTGATTCTCCGGTGTCGCCACCGCCGGGAACCGCTCCACCTGCCAGGCGATGCCGAGTTGCTCATGCCGGCGCCTGGCTTCGGTCCAGCGTCCGGTGTCGCTGTCCAGGTTCAGGCAGAAAATTCCGTCGAAGAAGCTCAGCGGGCTGGCGATTTCACGCGCTGTCTTCGCCAGGACCCCGGCAAAGTTCGAGCCCATGCCGACCCGGGAGAACTCCTCACGGAAATGATCCTCGATGTCGGCGGTGTCCCACCCGATCTCGCTCCAGCCGATGAGGTAGTTGCGGAGGCGGTCCTCCCAGGACGGGTGGTACGGGGCCCCAGTCGGGCGGGCAAACCGGTGTGCCCACCCTAGGGCGGGATGGCACAGAACCCGCCCCCCTGCCTGCCGCACCTTCTCGTGCAGATAACCTTCCTCCCCGCCGAATCCGCGGAACCGGGGGTTGAGACCGGGCCACGCCTCTCGGCGGCACGCGAACAAGCCAAGTCCTTGCATCCCGATTTCGAACGGCTCCCCGCCGTTCTCGGCCACCCGTTCATCACGCGCCCACTGCCCGTACATGGCGGCGCCCCAGACCGGGTTGAAGTGAGTCGCGGTCGGACCGTCCAACCTGTCGCCGAGCAGCGGCCCCTGAATCAGGTCACGGCTGGCCGGGTGATCGCTAAACCAGCGGTCAAGCGCGGCCAGGCCGCCGGGCTGGATGAGGACATGACTGTCCAGGCAGCAGACGATATCCGCGTCCGCTTCCCGGAAGACGAGATCACGCACGCTGGTGCCACGATAACCACGGAACGGCACGTACCTCAGGAACGGAATGCAATCTTCCAGAGCCTTGAGGCTGGCGCCCGCGGCAGCCTCCGGATGGTTATCGACAACCACGAATGCGAGCTGGCCGGCTACTTCCGGGTGAAACATCCGGATCGCCTGGATGGTGAACCAGACGCCGTCGAAATCATCAAAGGTGGCCATCCCCACGCACAGGCGACGGTGTCCGCCTCGCGGTGTCATCTCGGGGACCGGCCCAAGCGCTTCCTCCGCCCGGGCAAGCTGCTCCAGGAAACGGCGAGCGTTCGACATGGCCCTCCACAGGACGCTATCTGGTTCCGTGCCGTCACGGCAGTTTTAAGCATCAAACCCGCCCACGCTGCGGCAACATAACGGGCGCCGCCAAGACGATTTAACACCAGTCGGACCTTCGCCGCGAGCCATCCCCTAGCCGCCGCGGGCGGGTCAGTTCAGCGACTCGATGGCGTTGATGCGGACGGCGGGACGGAAGGCCGGGACGGCCGGGCCCTCACCTGATCGCGCGTGCATCCTGAGCGAGCGTCTGTGCGCGGTCTGCCTGGTCAGATGATGTACCGTTCGGCGAGTTCACGGTCTCCGTCGCCGTACGCGAGCAAGGGTGGCTGTGATGCTACCCGCGGCGAGGTGATGACCGCCCGGAAGGTGCCGTCCCTGATGCAGCGGCCGAGGTACTGATCGCTGGCGAGCCGCTCGCTGAGCCACTTGTCGAATTCTTCACCTGGAGCCGGGATGTCCGCCAGGATGCGGTCGTAGGCATGGTGGTGCACCGCGACCGCGTGTTTGCAACTGACCGGCCCGCATTCTTGCAGTATCTCGCTGCCCTCCAGGTAGGGGAATTTCTGCGCCCAGACACAGGCCCCGAGAAAGAACAAATCCCATGTGAGGTTCGCAAGCTCGCTGACGGCGGCCTGCATCAGGGCGACGGTGTTGTCGATGAAGACCGCATCGTCTTCGAGTATGAGCACGTGCTCGTAGCCGCGCCGTTTCGCCTCGGCGATCATCTGCCGGAATGATATGGCATTTCCGCGGTAGTGATTCTCAGGAGTTGCCACCGCCGGAAACCGCTCGACCTGCCACCCGATGCCGAGCTGCTCATGCCGGCGTCTTGCCTGCGCCCAGCGGGCCGTTTCGCTGTCCAGGTTCAGGCAGAAAATCCCGTCGAAGAAGCTGAACGGGCTTGACGCTTCGCTGGCCGTCTTCTCAAGAAGGGCGTCGAAGGCCGAGGAGGCACCTACCTTCTCGTATTCCCCTCGGAAATGGGCCTCGACGCTGGCGGTGTCCCAGCCGATCTCGCTCCAGCCGATGAGGTAATTGCGGAGGCGGTCCTCCCATGACGGGCGGTACGGGACCCCGCCAGGGCGGCCGAATCGGTGCGCCCACCCGACTGCTGGATGACACAGGACTCGCCCGCCTGCCCGGCGGACCTTCTCGTGCAGATAGCCCTCCTCACCGCCGAACCCGCGGAACCGGGGGTTGATGCCTGGCCATGCCCCGCGGCGGCACGCGAACAGCCCCAGGCCCTGCATCTCGATCTGGAATGGCTCCCCGCCGGGATCGGCGACGCGGTCATCTAGCGCCCACTGCCCGTACATGCAGGCGCCCCAGCCCGGATTGAAGTGAGTCGCGGTCGGCCCGTCGAGCCCGTCGCCCAGCAGCGGGCCCTGGATCAGGTCCATGCTGCCGGGGTGTTCGTCGAACCAGCGGATCAGCGCGGCCAGTGCGCCGGGCTCGATGAGCACGTGACTGTCAACGCAGCAGACGATGTCCGCGTTGGCCTCGCGGAAGACGAGATCACGGACGCTCGTGCCGCGATAGCCCCGGAACGGTATATATCTGAAAAATGGAATCCAGTTTTCCAGGCCCTTCAGGCTGGCCGCCGCCGCGCCTTCCGGGTGGTTATCAATAACCAGGAACGAGACCTTGTCGGCTACCTCCGGATGAAACAGCCGGATGGCCTGGATCGTGAACCAGACGCCGTCAAAGTCATCGAAGGTCGCCATTCCCACACACAGTTGGCGCTGTTCGCATTGCGGTGTCATCTCGGGGACCTGGCGCCCCGCTTCCTCTGCCGAAACAATCTTCTCAAGGAAACGGCGAGCGTTCGACATCAGACCCCTCCGCAGGCCGTCAGTGATTTCCCTCGCCAGAGCAGCGACAGCAACCAGGCCAGTAAGAAACTCAATCCGCGATAATCATAACAGTGCCGAAAAGAATACCACAGCACCAGGAAGTTCTTCGGAAGCCCTATCCGCTGAGCACCTATGGGCCGAGGCGGCGGTGTGCGAGGGGCGCCGGGATCATCCGGGGTGAGGCCGGGGGTGAGGCCGGTGCGGATGGTCCATGAGCTGGGTAAGGCCGGGCGGGCCGGGCACGGCTGGGGGACGAACTTGACGGCGCGGTCGGAGCGGAGCGTGCCTCGTGGATCCCCTAACGTCACCCGCCGCAGCATGCCAGGAACAGTGGCGCCGGCGCACAGCTATAAGTTCGGCGCCGAGCTCCAGCACGACCAGGCAGGCGACGCGCCCGTGCTGCTCCGGATCGAGACGGCGACCGGGCACGGTCCGGCAAGCCGAAGCGGATGCTAGCCGCCGAGTTCGCCGACGTGCTGGCGTTCGCGGCGGAGCACACCGGCCTCATGCCGGGCTGACGGCTGTGGCGGGGCCGCCCTCCAGCGGCCTACGTGCTTGATATATTTCTCACAATTTATCTCGCAGGGCGATACTGCTAAGTTTACCAAGCGATACTTCAGGTATGGACACCACTCTCGTGCCACACCGGATCACTCTTAGATCAGGACAGCGGGTACTGGTCCGGGCTCTGCGCCCCGATGACGGTCCGGGCCTGGTCGAAGCCTTCGAGCAGCTGAGCGAGATCTCACGCTACCGGCGGTTCTTCGTCGTCAAGCCGCACTTGTCCGAGCAGAGCGTGGCCTACTTCACCAACGTGGACCACCACGACCACGAGGCGCTGGTCGCGGTGGCGCCCGACTCCGGGCAGCTGGTCGGGGTGGCGCGGTTCATCCGCGACCCAGAGAAGCCGGACCAGGCCGAGGTGGCCGTCACCGTCATCGACTCCTGGCAGCGGCACGGCCTGGGCGCTGTCCTGCTCAGCAAGCTAGCCCAGCGGGCGGCCGAGGAAGGCGTCCGGCGCTTCACCGCCGAGATCCTGGCCGAAAACCAGCCCATGCTGACCCTGGCCCATCGGCTCGGGCGGGCCGAGACCACCCTCGACGGCCCCACGGTGTCGACGCGGATTGAGCTCCAAGCGGCGCCGCAGCGGGCGGCCACCTTCGACGGCTACGACCTGCTGCGCGCCGCAGCACGCGGGGAGTTCATCGGCGTGCCCGCCGTGCTGCGGGGCTGGCTGGATCTGACGGAGAAGATCATCGCGACCTTGCTGGTACCTGTGAGTGCCTTCAGGAATTCCTGGCGGCCGGATGGACCCGCGGCCATCGCACCCGCCAGCCACGCCGGCCGCGGGGGCGAGCGCCGGGTCAGCGGCGGTACGCAGCACGGCGCCTTGACCTGAGCAAGCCGCCGCACCCCCGCGAAGGAAGACGCCGATGGCGGCCGACACGATCCGCCGCACCGGCTCGCACTGAGCGTGGCCGAGGTCAGGTCAGAATCCGATGGGCCCCGCGGATCAGCAGGACGGTGCCGCGCCCGGTTCGGGTTCAGCGTTGAGGATAAGGACGCGGTTGCGTAAAGATAATCGTTTATGGCTAAAGGGGAGAAATGAGTCCTATGGCGAAGTGGCCCGCGGGCTTCGCTGGTCCGGATTGATGCTGGTACCCGTGGTCGCTGCCGGGACCATGATCGCGCAAACCGGGACGGCCTATGCCGACCACGGCGATTTTGGTGTCCTATCAGGTACTGAATCATCCGCGGAAGCCGAATCCTCCGTGATTCTCTAGGAGTTCCGTGCATCATCGCCTCGCGCGTTCATGACGAGCGTGAGGGGAATCTGTGACAGCTGACTACGACAGCTCTTCCGCTGACCTGATAACGGCGGAGCGCAGGCTGATGCGGCATGCGGGTGATTCCTGGAGTTCCATGGCGGGCCGGACAGGATTGCCCGCGATATAGAGTTGCATGATATGCGCTTGAATTCTTCGTTTGACATTGACGCGAAATTCGGCTTCCCTGCGTATCCTGACGAGGGATAGCAGGAGCAGATCGATTCCTCTGCCATCCCGCCTATTCGGCTCCCGTATCGTAATCTTGGCTTGGGATGTAAAGCTATGTTGGCCTGCCGCCCGGGAGGAGACGTCGTGCAGCGGCCACGACGGGCGCTACGGAGCGCGCCGCCGCTAGCCCGGCCCGGCCGACCAGGTGATGGCGGGCGGACGGACCCGGGCGCAGACTGGATTGCCCCGGGCGTCGGTCAGCCGGACCCGGGCGAGGAGTCGCTGGCCGGGGCGCATCGCCTCCTCGACGAGCCCGGGATCGACGTCGGCGAGCCGGAACTTGGCGCCGCGGAACACCCGCAGCGTTCCGTCGCCGGGGACGTCGCCCCAGGCCAGGCCGAGGTGCCGGTCGGTGCGGTCGCCGCGGACGA
>JBEKGC010000358.1:0-7161 GCA_050013055.1 Streptosporangiaceae bacterium | reverse complement strand
GGTACTGGCCGACTGGGAGCGGACCGTCGGCCCGGACCACCCGGATACCATCGCGGCCCGCGCCAACCTCGCCTTCTGCTACCGCAGCGCCGGGCAGCTGCGCGAGGCCATCCCCGTCTACGCGCAGACGCTGGCCGACCGGGAGCGGGTATCCGGCACCGACCACGCGGACACCAGGACCGCCCGCGCCAGCCTGGCCGGCGCGTACCTGCAGGCCGGACGGCACGCTGACGCCATCACCCAGTACGAGCATGTCCTAGCCGACTGCGAGCACATCCTCGGCCCCGGCGAACTTGAGACACTGACCGTCCGCTCCGCCCTGGCCGCGGCGCAGTACGCGGACGGACGGCTGGTCGAGGCGATCACGCTGCTCGAGCGCACCCTGACCGACTGCGAGCGGTACCTCGGCCACGACCACCCGCTCACCAGGACCGTACGGGACAACCTCACCGCCGCCAGCGAGGCCTGACCGCCAAGGCCAGGTCGGGAGGCATTCGCCGAGAGCGGGCGGCCGGGCCTTCAGAGCAGGATCTGCGCGGGGTGCTGGATGACTGAGACGAATGCTCGCATCCACTCAGCGGCTACCGCCCCGTCCACGGCCCGGTGGTCGACGGAGAGCGTCACCTCCATGACCCAGCCCACCGCGAGGTGGCCCTTCCTCACCACGGGCGCCCGGTGCGCGGCGCCGACCGCGAGGATCGAAGATTGCGGCGGGTTGATGATGGCCGTGAACTTCTCGGTGCCGAACATACCCAGGTTGGTCACGGTGGTGGTACCGCCTTCCAGCTCCGCCGGTGCGAGCCGGCCGGATCCGGCTCGTTCCGCCAGGTCGCGGACTGACGCGGAGACCGCGGCGATCCCGCTGCGGTCCACCCCGCGCAGCACGGGCGTCACCAGGCCCCGCGGGCTGGCGATGGCCACGCCGACGTCCACCGAGGCAAACGACCGGATCGCGTCGGGCGTCCAGATCACGTTCATGGCCGGGACCAATAGATGGGCGCGCGCCACCGCCTTGAGGACCAGGCCGGTCAGCGAGATCTGGGCTTGGCCGGCGCCTTCGTTGAGTTCGGCGCGGAGCCGAAGCAGTTTCCCGGCGCGGGCGCTGCCGTTGACGTAGAAGTGCGGAACGGCCTGCTTGCTCTCGGTCAGCCTGCTGGCGATCGCCCGCCTGGCCCGGCTGTGCGGGACGTCGGTGTAGTCCGCTGGCCCGGGCTCAGGGCCGGTTTGACCGGGCTGGGTCTCGGCGCGGCCGGGCTGGGTCTCGGCGCGATCGGGGGTCGCCGCGCGGGCGGTTCGTTCGACATCACGACGCATGATCCGGCCGTTCGGCCCGGTGCCCGAGATAGTGCGCAGGTCCAGGCCCGCCGCGCGGGCCAGTCGCCGCGCGAGGGGGCTGACGAAGGTGCGCTCCGGTACTCCGTTGGTGCTCGCGGGCGCGGGGGGCCCGGCCGTTGCCGGGGAGGGCATGGCAGCTTCGGGCGTGGCGGCTTCGGGCGTGGCTGGCGTGATGCCATGCGCGCGTAGTTCAGCCTCGATGTTCTCCGCCGACTCGCCGGGCGCACCGATGAGCGCGATGGGCTGGCCGACGGCGACATCGGCGCCCTCCGGGACCAGGCGGCGCAGGATCACGCCGCTTTCCGGGGCCTCGATGTCGATCGCCGCCTTCGCGGTCTCCACGGTGGCGATCACGTCGGTGGCCGAGAACGGGCTGTTCTCCGCGACCGGCCAGGCCGCCAGGACCGCCTCGGTGGCACCCGCCGAGATTTCCGGGACCCGCAGCAGATGAGCCATGTCAGGCCTTCGCGATCTCGATCAGGGCGTCGGCCACCTCTTCTGTGCGGGCGATGGCCGCGCGCTCGAGGACCTTGCTGATGGTGGGCGACGCCTCTCCGCCGGTCACCCGCTGCACCGGGTGATCGAGCCAGTCGAAGAAGCGCCGCTGGATCTCGTCGGCCAGCCAGCCGCCGTAGGAGGTGCCGAGCGGCCCCTGTTCGGCGATCAGGACGCGGTTGGTCTTGCGAATGCTCGCGCCGATCGTGTCCCAGTCCACGCTGGCGCGATCAAGCCAGCGCAGGTCGATCACCTCGGCGTCCACGGTGCCGACCGCGGTGACGGCGGCCAGCGCGTAGCCGGTCATGGCCAGGTAGCTCAGCACCGTCACCTCCGACCCCGGACGGCGCACCGCGGCCCGGCCGACCGGCAGGCAGAAGTCCCACTCCCCGGCCGGTACCTCACCGGTGGCCGGGTACAGGTCGACGTGCTCGAGCACCACCACCGGGTCCAGGCAGGCCAGCGCGGTGTTCATCAGGCCGATGTAGTCGAACGGGGTCGACGGGGCCACGATGCGCCAGCCCGGCGCGGTGGCGAAGATGCCCGCGGGGTCCATCGAGTGCTGCGAGCCGTACCCGGTGCCGGTCGCGACCTTGCTGCGCAGCACGATCGGAACGTCGTTGCCGCCGCCGTACATGTGGCGCGCCTTCGCGATCTGGTTGAAGAGCTGGTCCGCGGCCACCCACATGAAGTCGGCGTACATGAACTCGACCACCGGCAGGAACCGGCCGTCCAAGGCGATGCCGCCGGCCAGGCCGGTGAAGGCGTTCTCGCTGATCGGCGTGCCGAGCACCCGGTCGGGGTAGGCGTGGGCGAGACCCTTGGTGGCGCCGTTGGTGCCGCCGTTGAGCCGGTGGATGTCCTCGCCCATGACGACGATCCTGTCGTCGAGGCTCATCCGCCGGGCCATCACGCCGGCCACGGCGTCGATGAACTTCATCTCCTGGGCCGGGCCGCGGAAGTCGGCGCGGTCGGCGAACCGGGTACCGCCGAACTCGGTCAGATCACCGCGGACGCCCACGTCCACGAAGGCCGGGTCGGGCCATTCGGCGGACTTGATCCGCCGCTCGTCCGGCTTGCCCCCCGGCACCGGCTCGAACAGGACAGAACCGACCTCGGCCATCAGCTCGGCGGCCTGCCCGCGGGCCTCCTCGGCGGCCGAGGAGGTCACGATGCCGCGGCGCACCAGGTGCCCGGCGATCTGGGTGAGCGGGTCGCGGGCCCGCCACCTGGCTTCCTCCTCCCGGGTGCGGTACTTGAAGGCGCTGCCGGGGAACGGGCCGTTCTGGTGGAAGAAGCGATAGACATTCGCCTCGATCACGGCCGGACCAAGCCCGGCCCGCATGTGCGCGGCGGCCTCGGTCATGGCGACGTAGGTGGCCAGCGGGTCCATCCCGTCGACCTGCCAGCTGGCGATGCCGAAGCCGGGGCCGCGCGCGGACAGCCGCGGCTCGCCGGTCGCCTCTTCCACCCGGGTCGAGACCGCGTAGCGGTTGTTCTCGATGAAGAAGCACAACGGCAGCTTCCAGGCCGCGGCCAGGTTGAGCGTTTCCAGCGTGGAGCCGATGTTGATCGCGCCGTCGCCGAAGTAGGTCACGGCCACCGCGCCGGTCCCGGCGTGGGCGTGCGCCCAGGCCGAGCCGGCCGCCTGCGGTACCCCGCCGCCGACGATGGCGTTCGTGCCGATCGCGCCGGCCTGTTTCCACTGCAGGTGCATGGAGCCGCCGCGGCCGTGACTGAAGCCGCGTTCCAGGCCGCAGACCTCCGCCAGGCTGCGCAGCATGAGCGCGCGGACCTGCTCGGGGTACGGGCGCACCGGGTCGATCCCGTCCGGCGCCACGTGGGCGAGCGCCTTGGCCAGGAACTGGTGGTGACCGCGGTGCGAGCCGTTGACCGTATCGCCGGGGCGCAGCGCAAGCACCGAGCCGACGGCGCCGCCTTCCTGCCCGATGCTGGAGTGGGCCGGACCGTTGATCAGGCCGTCGGCGGCCAGCCCGAGCACGTATTCCTCGAACGCGCGGATCAGGCTGAGCTGCGCGAAGGCGCTGGTCAGCAGCTGCGGGTCGGCCGCGTCCCAGTCGGAGTCCGCGACGGCGACCTCGACCCAGGGCACGGACATCTCCAGGTGACGGTGCTCCGGCATGGTGCTCCCTGTGCTTGGACCTAGGCCGGCTTGGCGGCCTGACGATCGAAGGCCTTGCCTCCCGGGTAAGAAACGAGCTCGAACTGCATGCCCCACGGGGCCAGGAAGTAGACCCAGCGCTGGCCCTGGCTGGGGCCGCTGCTCGCGGTGGGGTCACCGAGCACCCGGATACCCTCGGCGCGCAGATAGGCCACCGCGGCGTCGATGTCGTCGACGTAGAAGGCGATGTGATGGCCGCCGTGGTCGCTGTTCTTGGGCAGGGCCCCATTCTGCTCGGGCGCGGCGTACTGGAAGACCTCGAAGATCGCCTGGCCGCCGCAGCGGAAGAAGTGCAGTTGCTCCATCACGGCCCGGGGGTGCACGTTGAGGTGCTCGGTCATCCAGTCGTCGTCGTGCACGTACGGGCCGAGTGAGTACATGTACTCACAGCCGAGCACGCCGATCAGGAACTGGCTGGCTTCCTCCAGGTCCGGGACGGTGAACCCGATGTGATCGGTGCGGGTGAGTCCGGGGACGGGCACGATCACCTCACCAGCTAAGCGCGAGGTAGAGCGATTCGGTGTAGTCAAGCACGCCCTCGTGGCCGCCCTCACGTCCGATACCGCTCTGCTTGGTGCCGCCGAAGGGAGCGGCCGGGTCGCTGACCAGGCCGCGGTTCAGCCCGACCATGCCGGCCTCGATGCGCTCGCTGACCCGCAGGCCGCGGGCCAGGTCGCTGGTGTAAACGTAGGCGACGAGCCCGTACTCGGTGTCGTTGGCCAAGGCGACGGCCTCGTCCTCGGTGCTGAACGACACGATCGGCGCGACCGGGCCGAAGATCTCCTCACGCAGGATCGCGGACCCGGGCGGCACGCCGGTCAGCACGGTGGGCTGGTAGTAGCAGCCCTCCCGCTCCGGCCGGCCGCCGCCAGTGACCACCGTCGCCCCGGCCGTGACCGCCTCGTGGACCAGCGCCTCGACCTTGTCCACCGCTTCGTCGTTCACCAGCGGGCCTACCTCGGTGGACTCCTCGGTACCCGGGCCGACCCGGAGCGCGGCCATCCGCTCGGCTAGCCTGCGGGAGAATTCCGCGGCCACCGGCGCCTCGAGGTAAAACCGGTTAGCGGCCGTGCAAGCCTCACCGCCGTTCCGCATCTTCGCGATCATCGCGCCGTCCAGGGCCGCGTCAAGATCGGCGTCGGCGAAGACGACGAACGGCGCGTTGCCACCCAGTTCCATCGAGGTGTTGACGATGTTGTCCGCGCACTCGCGGAGCAGGACGCGGCCCACCTCGGTCGAGCCGGTGAAGCTGAGCTTGCGGACCCGGGGATCGTGCAGCATGGCCGACACGATCGGCCCGGAACGCCGGCCGGGCAGGACGTTCACCACGCCCGGCGGCACGCCCGCCGCCGCCAGCAGCCGGCCGATCGCCAGCGCGGTCAGCGGGGTGTCGCTCGCGGGCTTGAGGATCATCGTGCAGCCGGCCGCCAGCGCCGGGCCGATCTTGCGGGTGGCCATCGCGGCCGGGAAGTTCCACGGCGTGACCAGCACGCAGATGCCCACCGGGCGGCGGGTGACCATGATCCGGTTGCCGCCGCCAGGGGCCAGGCTGAGGTGGCCGTCGATGCGCACCGCCTCCTCGGCGTACCAGCGGAAGAACTCCGCGGCGTAGCTCACCTCGGCCCGCGCGTCCACCAGGGCCTTGCCGTTCTCCAGCGCGATCAGCGTGGCCAGCTCTTCACGCTGGGCGGTCATCAGCTCGAACGTCGTCCGGAGGATCTCCGCCCGCGCCCGCGGCGCGGTGGCCGCCCAGGACGCCGCGGCCTCCGCCGCCGCCTCGACGGCGGCCATCGCGTCTTCGACGCCGCCGTCGGCGACCGAGGTGATCACCGTCCCGGTGGCCGGGTCGAGCACGTCGAACCGGCCGCCCGCGGCGGCCGGTATCGCCTTGCCCCCGACGTAAAGGTCGGTCAGCAGGCCGCTGACGAGCTTGTCCACCTGTGTCATGATGCCTTCTTGTTTCAGTACGGGTTGGCGACGATGAGGTCCTGCGCGGGGAACAGGGTGAGAATGCGGTGACCATTCTCGGTGACCACGACCTCCTCCTCGATCCGCGCCGCCGAGAACCCGTCCGAGGCCGGGCAGTAGGTCTCGAGGGCGAAGACCATCCCCGGCTGCAGCTCCACCGGGTGCTCCAGGCTGTTCAGCCGGCTGATGATCGGTCGCTCGTGCAGGCCGAGGCCCAGACCGTGGCCGAACTGCAGGCCGAACGCCGCCATCTCATCGGCGAACCCGAAGTCGGTCGCCGCGGGCCACAGCCCCGCGATGTCGTCGGTGCCCACGCCCGGCTTGACCGCATCGATGGCCAGGTCCATCCACTCCCGCGCCTTGGTGTAGGCGTCGCGCTGCGAGGTCGTCGCGCGGCCCACGCTGAAGGTGCGGTAGTAGCACGTCCGGTAGCCGTTGTAGCTCTGGATGATGTCGAAGAAGGCCTGGTCGCCGGGCCGGATGATGCGGTCGGAGAAGTTGTGCGGGTGCGGGTTGCAGCGCTCGCCTGACACGGCGTTGATGGCCTCGACTTGCTCGGAGCCCATGTCGTACAGGCGCTTGTTCGCCAGCGCCACGATCTCGTTCTCCCGCACGCCGGGCTTGAGGGCCTCGACGATGTCTTGGTAAACGCCGTCGACCATGGCGGCGGCCTGGGTCAGCAGCATGATCTCGTCGGCGGACTTGATCTGGCGCGCGTCCAGCATCAGCTGCTGCGCGTCGACCACGGTCAGGCCCTGCGCCTGCATCTCGGCCAGGAAGGGCAGCTCAATGATGTCCACGCCGACCGGCTGGCCCTGCAGGCCCTGGTCCGTGAGCAGCTGCTTGATCTCGCGCACCGCGGCGGCCATCAGGCCGACGTCAGGCGCGATGGCGCCGCGCAGGCCGAGCATGCCGGCCTTGCAGTTCTCCGGCAGCAGCCACGGGGAGTACAGCTGGTGGTGCCTGGCGGCTGACCCGAAGTCCCAGAGCACCGGCTCGGCGCCGCGCGCCAGCAGGGTGTATCTGGTCATCTTGTCGCCGAGGGCACCGCCGATCCAGGTCTGGGTGGTGTACCTGATGTTGTAGAAGTCGAAGAGCAGGAACGCGCCGCAATCGCTCGCATCCAGCGCGGCACGGGCGCGGTCCAGGCGGTAGCGGCGCAGCCGGCCGAAGTCGACGCG
>JBEKGC010000357.1:0-7166 GCA_050013055.1 Streptosporangiaceae bacterium | reverse complement strand
TCGCGGCCGAGTCCGCTCTGCTTGTAGCCCCCGAATGGGTAGTTCGGGTTGATCACATGCCAGTCGTTGACGTAGACCATCCCGGCCTCCAGGCGGCGGGCCACGTCAACGGCCCGCTGCTCGTCGCGGCCCCAGACGCCGGCCGACAGCCCGTAGCGGGTATCGTTGGCGACCGCGACGGCCTCGTCGATCGTGTCGTAGGTCAGGACCGCCAGCACGGGCCCGAAGACCTCCTCCCGGGCGATGGTCATGTCGTTGGTCACGTCGGTGAAGATCGTCGGCTCGATCCAGTTGCCGGTATCGAACTCCGCGCCCTCGGGGACACCCCCGCCGACAGCCGCCGTGGCGCCCTGTGCCTTCGCGCCTTCCAGGTGATCCAGGATCCGTTTCTGCTGCTCTTTGGTGATGACCGGGCCGACGTCGGTGGTCGGGTCCAGCGGGTCGCCGAGCTTGAGGGTCCTGGCCCGCTCGATCAGCCTGGCCAGGAATTCGTCCTTGATGCTGTTGGGGACCAGCAGCCTGGTGCCCGCCTCGCAGGCCTGGCCGTTGTTGGCCATCGCGGCGAACAGCGACCCGTCCACGGCCACCGAGAGGTCGGCGTCGTCGAGGATGATGTTCGGCCCCTTGCCGCCGAGTTCGAGGGTGACCCGCTTGATGGTGTCCGCCGCCTGAGACAGGATGCTCTTGCCGACGGCTGTCGACCCGGTGAACGCGACCTTGCGCACGTCCGGGTGCCCGCTCAGGTACGCCCCGACCGGGTCGCCGTCGCCGACGACCACGTTGAGGACACCCTTGGGCAGGCCGGCTGCCTCGAACTCCCTGGCCACCTCCAGCGCAAGCAGCGGGGCGTGCTCGTCAGGCTTGAGCACTACCGTGTTGCCGGCCGCGAGAGCCGGGGCGACCTTCCAGACGATCACCAGCAGCGGGATGTTCCACGGCACGATCGCGGCGACCACGCCGAGCGGCTCGCGGCGCAGGATGCCCTCAGCGGGCAGCGGCCCGATCGCGGGACCGGGCTTCTCGAACTCGTAGCTCTTGGCTAGCTCGGCGAGGTACTGCAGCTGACCGATGGAAAGCCCGAGGTGCAGGATGCTGGTAACGCGGATGGTGGCGCCGTTCTCCCTGGTCTGAAGTACCGCGAGCTCATCGGTGCGTGCGGCCAGCCGGGCGGCGACGGCGTTGAGCAGGTCGGCGCGCTCTTCGGGTGCCTTGTCGCGCCACACGCCGGAGGCGTGGGCGGCCTTGGCCGCGGCGACGGCCTGGTCGATGTGCTCCGTGCCGCCCTTGGCGACGGTGGCCACCAGCTCGCCGGTGGCCGGGCTGCGGATCTCATAGCGCTCCGGCGAGTCAACCCATTCGCCGTCGATGAACAGTGGGTAGTGCGGGACGGACATCGGTTTCTCCTTGCCTCCCGGCGATTTGCCGGACGTGAGCTGGCGTGACGTGGTTTGACTTGGTGACCTTGGCAGGTCAGGCGAACTGCCGCTGCCAGCCTGAGTGGTCCGGATTGTCCAGAGCGCGGTAGCCGCAGCGGTAGTACAGCAGCGGGTCGGGATCCGACTCGGCCGACAGCGCCTCGACGGCGCAGGTGACGATGTGGTGGTCCCCCCCGTCATGTCGCGCGGCGACACGTGCCTCGATGTGTGCGGCCGCGCCGTCGAGCGCGGGCGCCCCGTGCGGGGTCGGCGACCAGCCGACCCCGGCGAACTTGGCGCTGCCGCTGCGCGCGAACGCATCGCTGAGCTCGTGCTGCCCGGCGCTGAGCACGTTAACGCACAGGTAGGGCACCGTGGCCAGCAGCGGCCAGGACGTCGAGGTCTTCGACGGGCAGAACAGCACCATCGGCGGGCTCAGCGACAGCGAAGTGAAGGACTGGCACGTCAGCCCGACCGGGTCGCCGTTGGCTATGCCGGTCACGATCACCACGCCACTTGCGAAATGCGAGAGCACCCGCCGGAAGTGGCCGGGATCGATGGTGGTGTGCGCGTCCATCAGCTGACCTGCCTTTCTCGGTGGGCCCAGAACGGAGCGCGCAGGGCCTTCTTGTCGAGCTTGCCTGCCGGGTTCACCGGCAGCTCGCCTGCGAACGCGATCGTCTTCGGCGCCGAGACGCTCCCGAGTTCCTGCTTGACCGCGGCGATCAGTTCGTCCGAACTCGCCTCCGCGCCCGGCCGGAGGACCACCACCGCGTGCACCGCCTCGCCCCACTTGGGGTGCGGCACGCCGATCACCGCCGCCTGCGCCACCGCCGGGTGGCCCAGCAGCACGTCCTCCACCTGCCGCGGGAAGACGTTGAACCCGCCGCTCACCACCATGTCGCGCTTGCGGTCGACGATGTAGAGAAAGCCGTGCTCGTCGAGGTAACCTACGTCGCCGGTGTGCACCCACCCGTCCCGCAGGGCCTCGGCGGTGCGCGCGGTGTCGACGTACCCGAGCATCTGCCCCAGCTGCCTGGAGCAGATCTCGCCGATCTCGCCCACTGGAAGCGGGCGGTCATGCTCGTCCTGGATGCTGACCTTCACGTACGGGAGGGGGCGCCCGGCGGAGGCGAGCCGTCTGAGTTCGGTACCGGTGCCGGCCTTGTGGTCCTCCTTGCGCAGGCAGGAGACGTACCCGGGCTCGGTGCCTGCGTAGGTCTGCACGAAGACCGGCCCGAAGGCGGCCAGGGCCTCGCGGAGCCGGTCCGGCGCGATCGGGGAACCGGCGTAGATCATCGTCTCCAGCGAGGACAGGTCAGCAATCGAACGCCGTGGGTGGTCCAGCATCAGGTAGACGATCGTCGGGACGACGGCCGTGGCGGTGACGCGGTGGCGTTCGATCGCCGCGAGCAGCTGGTCCACGTCCAGGCCCGGCAGCATGACGTTGGTGCCGCCGCGCAGGAACGTGGGCATCACGAAGATCTGGGTGAAGTGGGTCAGCGGCGCACCGTGCGCGAACACCTCACCCGGACGGGTGTCGGCGATCTCCAGGCCTGCGGTGATGCTGTAGTGCGCCCAGGTGAAGTGCGAGTTGACCACGCCTTTCGGCTCACCCGTGCTGCCGGAGGTGAACAGCACGTACGCCTCGTCATGCTCACTCACCGCCACCGCCGGCGGGGTGTCCGGCTGCGCCTCGAAATGAGTTAGGTAGTCCACCGAATCCGGTAGGCCGCCGCCGGCGGGGACCCAAGGACCCCCGGGGGTCCCGCCCGCCAGCCTGATCACGGTCTTCAGGTTGGGCAAGCCGGTCACGATCTCACGTGCCGCGTCGTCGAACTGGGCGTGATAGATCAGCGTGGTGGCCGCGGTCTGTGCCAGGTTGGTGCGGTGCGTCGCGGCCGATGCGCGAGCCGGCATCTGCACAAGAACGGCGCCGGCCTTCCAGACGCCGTGCTGGGTCGGGATGAACTCCAGCACGTTCGGCAGCAGAAGACCGACCCGCTCGCCCGGCGCCACGCCCAGCGCGCCGAGCCCATTGGCGACCCGGTTGGCCCACTGCTGCATCTGCCGGTAGCTGATGGCGCGGTCACCGTCGCGGATCGCCATCCCCTCGGCGTAATACAGGCACAGCCGGTCGAAGACCTCAGGCAGCGTTCCCCACATCGTCATGACCTCCAGAAAGTCAGCGGCATCTAGCGGCCGGTACGCCGGCCGCCCTGTCCGCAGGCAGCAGCCGTTGCCGCGCCAGGTCCAGTTCGTGTTCCAGACGGTTCACCAGCGCGGCGACGCTGATCACCGCGTCGGTGCCAGACACCGAGTGCCCGGCCGCCCACACCCCACGCCGAGCGAGCAGCCGGTCCACGGAGAAACCGCCCAAGGCCGACCCGTCCGACACTGGCCCGTCGGGCGCTGCGCCGTCCGCCGCCGGCCCGCGAGAGGTCGGTCCGTCCGAAGCGGCGCGGAGCGTGGCTGTGTCGACTGCCCGCAGCCAGTCGGTCAGCACGTTGGCAGGCAGGCCCGTGACCTGCCTGGACGCGGTAATGTCGTCCAGCGTCGCCGCGACGACGGCGTCCCGGTAGGCCGGCGGGGCGAGGCTCTCGGTGGTGGCGATGAACCGGGTGCCCAGGTAGGCCAGGTCGGCGCCGAGAACCTGCGCGGCGAGGATCCCCGCGCCGTCGCTGATTCCCCCGGCGATCACCACGATGCCGTCGTAGCGCTGGCTTACCGCCCGTAGGAACGCGAACGGGTTCGCCCAGCCGGTCTGTCCGCCGGCTCCGGCCGTGAGCAGGACGACGCCGTCGACGCCGCTGGCCGCGGCCCGCTGTACGTGCCGCAGGCTGGCCACGTCGGCGAGGACGATGATGCCCGCGTCGTGCAGTGGGCCGACAATCTCGCGCGGAGAGCCCACGCTGGCCACGACCACCTCGGCGCCGCAGCGGACGACTGTGCACAGGTCATCGGCCAGGCGCGCGTTGCTGCGGTGCACGATCAGGTTCACCCCGACCGGTGCCGGGCGGCGGCCGGGCGGGGTGCGGGCGGCCACCTGCTCGCCGATCCGGTGCAGCCACCGCTCGAGCTCGCCGCTGTCGGCGGCGTTGTGGGCCGGGAAGGTACCGATCATGCCCGCCGCGCAGGCCGCGGCCACCAGCTCGGGGCCCGAGACGTCGGTCATCGGCGCGGCTATGGCCGGCAGACGCAGACGCTCACGCCACTGCGGGGGGAGCACCGCTAGTCACCTAACCGCCGGTCGTTCTCACGACGCCGGGGCGAGCGAGCTGAAGTCGAAGCCGGCTTCCCAATAGGCGGGCGTGAGCACCGGCAGACCGAGCTGCTGATAGACGGGCACGTCGTTCCAGTACGTCGACTCGCGATTCACCTTCCCGGCGGCGTCAAACTGGTGCCATGTCTGCCCACGGGCAGACAGCGCCCGGCCTCCGGTCGGCACGCCGCGGAAACTCTCCAGGTGTTCGCCCGTCCACGTCCACAAGATCGTGACCGCGCGGCTGCCGTCGGCCCCAGTGGCGTCGATGACGTCAAGCACGTCGAACCGGTGAACGCCCATGCCGTTGCCCGGATCGGCGTTCGCGAACGGAGCGAGCCGGTCGCGCAGCTCGGCCTTGCTCGTTGTCGTGTCGAAAACGTGGTCGATATTCCGGCGGTCATCATAGAGCACGTCGTCGGCGAACAGGCCGAGGACAGCGTCGGTGTCGCTGGTGATCTGGGACGCCCAGCGGCGCGCGTGGTCGGAGTTCTCACTCATGATCATGGGCTCCTTGCGATGGGATGAGAATGTTCAGACGTAGGCGGCGGCGCTGACGCGGGGGGCGGTCACGCCTTGCGTGGAGACCGGCAGGCCGAGGTCGCGCAGGATCGAGGTGGCGTCCCAGTACGTGGACTCGCGCTTGATCTTGCCGCCCTGGTAGACGTGCATCGTGTGCCCGCTGGTGCCGACCACCTTGCCGTTCGTGGGGACGCCCAGGAACGCCGCCGCGCCGTGCGCCTCCCAGGACCACCGGATGAGTCCGCGGTTCTCGTCGCCGATGTACTCGTCGATCCGGAACAGGTGCACGCCGACGCCGTTGGTGATGTCCTTGTTGGCGTAGGGCGCGAACGCGCGGCCGAGATCAGCCTTGTCGGTGATCGACTGGCCAAGCATCAGGTCCTCGAAGAGGAAGTCGTCGGCGTACAGGTCACACACCTTCTCCGGGCTGTCCCGGAACGCCTTCAACCACAGGACCGCGAAGCGATACGACATGTGATCCTCGCCTACCTTCCGTGAACGTCTGGGCCTCGAGTAACCGTGAGGCCGCTGGATGGCCGGCCACTGCGCCCAGCGGGTGCGAGACCGGCACGAGCAAGTCAATGACAACCGCGCGGCCATGGCCTCACCCCACGGGAGGAAACTGGCTGCCCGTTGGGATGACATGTCCCGACGCCTCCTGGGCAGGGGGCGACGGCGTCACTCCGTGGAGGGACATAAGGACTTCCCAGGGAGGATTTGCGGCGCAGTGCGCTCCCTTAGCGTCGCCTTATGAGCAAGCAGATACTTATACGGGTAAAAACCGCGGCCACGGACCGGGAAGAGGACGACGCGCCGCCAGTGCTTGACAGCATCAGGCGCACCTGGTGGCCGCACCAGAAATGAGATCCGGGCCGCCGCGGCCGCGCTGATATGCGCTGAGCGGATGGCGTTCTGCCTGCGGCACGGCAGCGGAATCGTCTGCGCGCCGATGTCTGACGAGCGCGCTAATCAGCTCGGGCGGCCGGTTGACTCCCGTGACTACGGCATCGGCGCGGCGATCCTCGTCGGCCTTAGCGTCCGCCGGCTGCGACTGATCACCGACACCCACACAAGTACGGCGGGCTGTCCGGCTATGACCTCGACGTCGTCGCGCGGGTCCGCACCCCCGCCGCGATGACCGCTCACAACATCGCCTATCTGTGAACTAAGCGGGATCGGATGGGCCGCGATCTCGACCTGCCGGTGCAGCTCGCGCGAGCGACCTGAGGCTCGCTACGCTGGCTGGGCGCCCAGCAGCGCCTGCTGGTTCGGCTGGGCGCTCAGCGGCGCGACGCCGAGGTAACGCGAGATCGCCTGAGCCCGGTTGACTGCCTGGAGTTTGCGCAGGATGTGGCGCACGTGTGTTTTCACCGTGCATTCGGCGACGACTAGCTGATCGGCGATCTGGGCGTTCGTCGCGCCGACGGCGAGCAGCCGGAGGACCTCGCCTTCGCGGTCGGTGAGTTCCTCGTCCGGCGGCCGGTCCGACGCGGCGCGCTCACCGATGTCCTGCTCCTCAGCACGCAGACGCCCGTTCTCACCGGGTATCCACGCCAGGTCCAGGCCCGGGGCCGGCGTAGCGATCAGGGCCTCAGCCGAGCCGAGGGCCGCGTGCAGCCGCTCGCGCTGGGCCTGCACTCGGCCGGCGAGGACCAGCCGTTCGTAGGCCAGGCTGAAGCTCTGGGCGAAGGTCCAGAGCACGCTACGGTCGATCAGGCCGCTGCGGCGCGGCCCGGGGGCGTGGTCGGCGTGGAAGAAGCCGACCACCTCGCCGGCCAGGACCACCGGCGCGACGACATAGGACATGGAGCGGCCGGCATCCACGATGATCGGGCGATACACTCGCGCGTCGCCGGTATCCAGCACCACCGCGGGCCGGTGCTCGGTGAACACCTGGGTCTCCAGCACGAGGTCATCCAGCGGTATCGGCCGGTCGACCCATTCGGCGAACCACGAACCGTCGGCCG
>JBEKGC010000356.1:0-7173 GCA_050013055.1 Streptosporangiaceae bacterium | reverse complement strand
TGAACTGTAGCTGCACCGTGGCCTGCCCGAACGGCCCGGCCGTGGCGGTCACCCCGGCGAGCCTGGCGGTGGCGGCCAGCTTGGCCGGGGTGGTGCGGGCCGCGTTCACGGTGACGGTCACGTCCGCGCCGCGCTGGGCGCCGAACGCGTGGTCGAACGGCGCGTTGGTCGCCGCGAGCAGCGCGAAACCGAGCGTGGCCGAGGCGGTGGAGACAAGCAGCACCATGCCGAGCACGACCGCCTGCACCTTGTGCCGCAGCAACCCGCCGCTGGCGGTCCTGACCGCCCCCAGCCAGCTCATGCCCGGCCGCCCGCCGGAACGCCGGCCGCCGCGTCGGCCAGCCGCCCGTCCGCCGTTGGCCCGTCCGCCAGCCTGCCGTCCACCAGCCGCACGGTGCGGGCCGCGTACTCCCGCGCCAGGGCCGGGTCGTGCGTCACGAGCACCAGCGTCTGCCCGCCCTCGTTGAGCTGCCGGAGCAGCGTGCCGATCTGCTGCCCGGTGGCGGTGTCGAGCGCTCCGGTCGGCTCGTCGGCCAGCAGCAGCTCCGGGGCGTTGACCAGGGCCCGGGCGATCGCCACCCGTTGCCGCTCGCCGCCGGACAGGCGCGCCGGGTAGGCGTTCCTGTGCTGTTCGATGCCCATCTGGGCCAGCAGCTGGCCGGCCCGGGCTCGCGCCTGCTTGCGCGAGGCGCCCGCCAGCTGGGCGGGCAGCAGCACGTTATCTTCCACGGTCAGGTCGTCGAGCAGGTTGAAGAACTGGAAGACGATGCCGACGTGCCTGGCCCGGAACCTGGCCAGGGCGCTCTCACCGAGCTTGTCGATCCGCTCCCCCGCCACCGTGACCGAGCCGGCCGTGGGCCGGTCAAGACCGGCGATGAGGTTGAGCAGCGTGGACTTCCCGCTGCCCGAAGGGCCCATGACGGCCACCACATGCCCGGCCGCCACCGTCATGCTGACCTCGGCCAGCGCAGCCGGCAGGCCGGCCTGATAGGTCTTGGTCACGCCGTCGACCCGGATCACGTCGCCGCCCGCCACGGGCATGTTGTGTTGTTTCATGGGGCCACGGTGGCACGTCCGGCTGGCCGCGCGCATTGGGGCGGGGACCCGAATCGGGGGTGGTGCTAGCCCTACCCCCGAGCGTGAACCCAGCGGGATGGGCAGGCCCGGCCGGCCCGCGTACCGTGAGCGTCATGACCACTTCCGTCCTGCCTGCCCGGCGGTATCGCCCTGTTCCGTGGTCGCCGCGGGCCTGGGGCCAGACCCTGTTCCTGGCCGGAGCCATCCCGGCGCAGCTGCTCGCGGTCGCCGTGCTGTTCCCGTGGTGCGTTGTCGTCCTGATGGACCGGCCCGGGGCGAAGGCGGAGGTCTGGCGGCTGGTGCTGCCCTTGCTGTTCATGCTGATCCTGTTCCTCGCGGTGCCGGTGTTCACCGAGATCCACCGGCACCGGCTGCGCGCCACGGCGGGAGTGCAGATCCCGGCGCAGCCGGCCATCCCCGGCCGGCTGAGCGCCCAGGGGATCGTGGCGGCGGCCCGGGCCCGGGCCACCTGGCGTCAGCTCGGTTACCACGCGCTCGCCGGGCCGGCCCTGGCCGTGGCCGCGGTCACGGTCGTCGCGGTGTGGCTGGCGGGTGTCCTGTACACCCTGGTGTACCTCTACGCCTGGACGCTGCCCGCGGGGACCCTGCTCCAGCGGGGCCAGTCGGAGCAGCTGCCCGGGCACCTGCCGCCCTTCTCCTACATCCCGATAGACGTCTACCTGACCGGCTGCGGGGTCGCCCTGCTGGCGGCCGCGCCCTGGCTCACCGCCGCGGTCAGGGCGCTTGACGCCAGGGCCGCCGCCGCGCTGCTCGGCCCGAGCCGCGCCGAAGAGCTGGAATACCGGGTGCAGCGGCTGGCCCAGACCCGGGCCGGCGTGGTCGACGCCGCCGACGCCGAACGGCGGCGGCTGGAGCGGGACCTGCACGACGGCACCCAGCAGCGGCTGGTCTCGCTCGCGATGCGGCTCGGCATGGCCCGCGCCGAGCACCCCGACGCGGCGCAGGCGCAGCAGGTCATCGCCGAGGCCCACGAGGAGGCCAAGGCCGCCCTGTTCGAGCTCCGCCACCTGGTCCGCGGCCTGCACCCGGCGGTGCTCGAGGACCGCGGTCTTGACGCGGCGCTGTCCGGCGTGGTGGCGCGGCTGCCGATCCCGGTCCGGCTGACCGTGGACGTGCCCCGCAGGCCGCCGCCGACGATCGAGGCGGTGGCCTACTTCGTGGTCTCCGAAGGTCTCACCAACATCACCAAACACGCCCAGGCGAGCCAGGCGGAGGTATTCGTGCAACGAGCCAACGACCGGCTGCACATCATCGTCAGCGACGACGGGGTGGGCGGCGCCGACCCGGCGGGCGGCACCGGCCTGGCCGGCCTGGCCAAACGGGCCGCATCGGTGGACGGAACCCTCGAGATCGTCAGCCCGCCCGGCGGCCCGACCCTGCTCACGGTGGACCTGCCATGCGCGAGGTAGCGGCCCGCGGGCGCTGGATCTGGGCCGTGTCCGGCGTGGTCACCCTGGCGTTCCTGGTCGTCCCCGGCATCCACCTGATCACCTCGGGCGGGCAGAACGAGACCGCGGAGCCGCAGGCCACTCTCACCCGGAGCGTGACGGTGCCGCAGCCGGTCACCAGCGTGACCGTGCAAAGCTACGGGGCCCCGGTCGAGGTCAGGGCCGGACCCGGCCGCCGCGTTCATGTCACGGAAACCATCAGTTACGACGCGTCGGCAGGCAACCTGTCCGCGGTGCCGCAGCAGGCGTCCGCCAGCCCCATCAGCGCGGCGCCCGGCGGGGCGGACGGGGCGTCCAGCGGCTCCGGCAGCGGTGCGCCCGTGGTGCTGCAGTCGGTGTCCGGCGGCCACCTCAGCCTGACCGCCCCCGCGTGTGCCAGCTCCGACTGCAGCGTCGGCTTCGCGCTGACCGTGCCGCCGGACGTCAGCGCCGCCGTGGCGAGCGACGGCGGCCCGATCACGGTGTCCGGGATCGCCGGGGCCAACCTGGACTCCGCTAACGGCCCGGTGACCGCCACGGACATCAGCGGGCCGCTGACCGTCAGCACCGGCGGCGGGTCGCTGCAGCTGAACGGGCTGGCCGGCCCGCTGTCGGCGGACACGGGCAACGGCGACGTGACCGCCTACGGCATCTCCGCCGCGACCGCCACCGTCACCACGGATGGCGGTGACGCCCTGCTGGCCTTCTCGGCGGCACCGGACGCGGTGATGGTGAGCACCGGCGGCGGGGCCGCCCAGCTGGTGCTGCCGGGCGGCCCGTACGCGCTGACCGCCGACAGCGGCGGCGGCCCGCAGTCGGTCGGGATGGCCACCGACCCCGCCGCCCGGCGCTCGATCACGGTCATCAGCGACGGCGGGTCGCTGGGCATCGTCCCGTCCGGTCGCTAACGCGCGGCCGCCGGACCGGACGGGTGTGCGGTTACAGGGTGAAGAGCTTTCCGCCCAGCGACGTCCAGCCCGACCAGCCGTTGTTCGGCGCGGTCTGCCAGATGTGCCACAAGGCGTCGTCCGTGCCCCGGGCGAACGCTTGCAGGCTGCCGTCGGCGTCGTTGCTGACCGTCGGCGAGCTGGTGATCACGCCGCCCAGCGACGCCCAGGCCGACCAGCCGCCGCCCGGCGTAGTCTGCCAGATGTGCCACAAGGCGTTGTCCGTACCGCGGGCGAACACCTCGAGGCGGCCGTCCTGGTCGTGTCCGGCCGCGGGATCGCTGGTGATCACGCCGCCCAGCGACGCCCAGGCCGACCAGCCGCCGCCCGGCGTGGTCTGCCAGATGTGCCACAAGGCGTTGTCCGTACCGCGGATAAAGGCCTCCAGGTGGCCGTCAGCGTTCCGCTGGATGCTGACATTGCTGGTGATCACGCCGCCTAGCGAGGACCAGGCCGACCAGCCGCCGTTCGGCGCCGTCTGCCAGATGTGCCACAGGGCGTTGTCCGTCCCCCGGGCGAACACCTCAAGGCGGCCGTCGGGGTCGTTGCTGACCTTCGGCTCGCTGGTGATCACGCCGCCCAGCGACGCCCAGCCCGACCAGCCGCCGCCCGGCGCCGTCTGCCAGATGTGCCACAGGGCGTCGTCGGTACCCCGGGCGAACACCTCAAGGCGGCCATCGGCGTCGTTGCCGACGGCCGGCCTGCTGGTGATCACGCCGCCCAGCGAGGACCAGGCCGACCAGCCGTTGTTCGGCGCGGTCTGCCAGATGTGCCACAGCGCGTTGTCCGTCCCCCGGGCGAACACCTCAAGGCGGCCGTCGGCGTTGCGCGCGACCGTCGGCTCGCTGGTGATTACGCCGCCCAGCGGCGCCCAGCCCGACCAGCCGCCGTTCGGCGCGTTCTCCCAGATGTGCCACAGGCCATTGTCGGTGCCGACCGCGAAGGCCTCAAGCCGGCCGTCCGCGTTCGGCTGGACGCCGCAGAGCTCGAGGTTGGCCAGCGCGCCCGAGTAGAAGATGTCCACTTCGCCGTAGCTGGCCGAGTTGCTTTCCACCAGGCCGTGCTGCCCGGTGTCAGTGACGCGGTCCACCGGTGTCCAGATAACCGCGGGCACGGCCGCCCCGGTCCGGATGTTGATCTCGGTGAACTCGGTCAGCGGTGTGTCCGGGTAGTTCCCGGCGGCATTGATGCCGTAGGCCTCGAGGGTCTCGTTGCACCACATGAGCTCCGCGATATTCTGCACCGGCAGCTCGGTGCCAGCGATGCCCTGGAACTGCGACGTGTAGCTGAACGCGGTGCCTGACTGTCCGGTCAGGGTCATCACCCCGATGAGGGTGTCGTCGGGGTTCACCCGCACCAGGTTGGTGTGGAAGGCCTGGCCGCCGGAGGTTACGTACCAGCTGGCGACCGACCAGTAGGCACCGCCGCCGGCCGCGGAAACTCCCCACTGCAGCACCGGCTGCAGGATGCCGAAATTGGCACCGTAATTCTGGATGCCATTGAACAGGAAGACCACCTCACCGGGATCCTGGACCGAGGGAGGTGACGGCACCTGCCACATCGTGGAGAACGAGGACACCGGCGTGCCCGTTCCGTTGTTCCAGTAGAAGTACGTGATCCAGCCGCTGCCGAGGGCCGGGACGGTTCCCGGCGCCGTCGGACTCGCCGGAATTTCCTCGATCACGTTCGTGGTCTCGACATCCATCAGGCGGATGACATCGGTCGTGACATTGACGGCGACCCCTGCCTGCACCTGATGCACCAGCCGTCGCGCACGCGGACCACCCGGCGTGACGACGATCTCTTCCCTGTCATCCGCAGCCGGACCGCCGGAGCCTGGAGGGTGGCCAGGCGTACCGCTGGACGACGTATCACTTCCCACGTCCGCACCCTTCGTCTGTCACGGCCAGGGCAGCCCTGGCGCTCCATCCAGTTCCGCGGCGGCACCCAGACCCGGCGCCGGGTCCTGGGGTCCCCCTCACCTGACAGAGGTCAGGACGGCTCGTCTGATACACCGAACTCTGCCCGCCCTCCCCCGGCCAACGCGATCGTGGATCGCCACCTGCCCGGAGGCAGGAGCGATCCACGATCGCAGCTGCGGGCTTAGTAGTTGAGGGATTCCAGGCTGGCGGAACGGCGCCAGGCCGCGACCATCCGGCGTTCCGCCCTGTGCTCCAGCCGGCGGGCCCGGCGGAGCGTCCGCAGCCTGCGGGCCGGGCGCAGTCGCTCCGCCAGCTCCAGGCTGTCGCGAGTTCGCTCCCTCGCGATTGAGTCCATGACATGCATCGTTAAACACTCCATCGTGTGCGTTGTGCGTTTGGCCGGCCGCGCGGTCCTGCGTTCGCCGCGCGGCCTCATCTCGTGGTCGTGGCCAGAGCTACGCGGCCACTTCGGTCTTGCGAGGACGCCCCCGTGGGCGCTTACGCGGCACGATCGCGCCGCGCATCAGCAACTCGCCGCCCCAGACGCCCCAGGGCTCCCTGCGCTCGAGTGCACCAGTCAGGCAAGCCGGCCTGGCCTTGCACCCCCGGCACATCGCCTTCGCCGTCTCCACGTCCTCGGGAGACTCGGCGAAGAACAGCTCGGGGTCTTCCGCGCACGGAAGATCGAGCCCGACCGGGACGACCTGGTCGAATACCTGCCTGACCGCTGGCTCCTGCCGCACCCCCTGGCGTACGGACGCAGTCAACCCCGTTGCGTCCGTCCCGCCGACGGTGGCATCGCGCCACTGCATCGGTGCCAACCCCTCTCACTTGCCGGTCCTAGTTGTCTTCCGAGACGATTTCTCATCCCTCGTGGGACCTAGGCCTTTAAATGGCTAAGACCGCGGACCCTGTGTGCGGGTCCGCGGCCTCAAGGGGAACTCGGCCGGTCTTTTCTTAGACCGGTTTCCTCTTAGGAGGCTCTGGCGGCGGACCCGATGCGCCCTCGCCTGTGGCGTAAGCGCGAGTCGTGTAGTTGTGGATATTGGTCTGGCCAAGCGCCGTCTTGACGACGTCCGCCGGAGCCGGCTGGGCCGCAAGAGCAGCCTTGACCCGGATCCGCGGAACGGCGTGGACGACAACAGCGCACGGCCCGGTGCCAGACATGGCAGCGGGCACACTGATCCCCGGGAAGCCGACCGCACGCGGGCTGGAAGCACCCAGGCGCAAGGCCCACGTCAGCTCGGGCTGAGCGGATGCTGTGATGATCTCCACGTCGGGCACCTCCCTCCGGAGTGGTTGACAACTAGCCCACGGACATGCGAGAAGCCTAAGTGCTCCCCGGCAAGGGGGCAACAGTTTTTTGACCTGCAATTTCGCGATCATGGCGAGATTATGAGCGGCTTATGGGGGTCCGGGGCGGATCAGGCCCTCCTGCATGACCGACACCACCAGGTCACCGGCCGCGGTGAACACCTGACCGCGGGCCAGCCCCCTGGCCCCGTAGGCCACCGGCGATTCCTGCGCGTACAGCAGCCACCGGTCGGCCCGGAACGGCCGGTGGAACCACATGGCGTGATCCAGGCTCGCACCCGAGGTGCGGCCATCGGCCCAGGACATCCCGTGCGCGGTCAGCACCGAGTCGAGCAGCGTCAGGTCCGAGGCGTAGGTCATCAGGCAAACGTGCAGCAGCGGGTCGTCGGGAAGGTCGCCGTCCACCCGCAGCCAGACCAGGTTCTCGTTGGTGCGCAGCGCCGGGTCGGCCGCCGTCTCGATGGA
>JBEKGC010000355.1:0-7442 GCA_050013055.1 Streptosporangiaceae bacterium | reverse complement strand
CCCGGCTTCGGTCCAGCGGGCCATCGTGCCCGCCGCCGCGAAGTCGACGTCGTCCGGATGCGCGGTGATGGAAAGGACACGGGCGATCTCGGCGTCATCGAGCACGTCCGCCATCTTAGCGGGCGTACCGCGGGTCAGCCCTCGTCGGGAACCAGGGTCGGGGTCGACCTGGTCAGGGTCTCCTTGCGGAAGAACGCGGGCGCGGTCACCCGCATGAAGACGAACCCGAGCAGGCCGACGATCGCGGCGCACAGCGCGATCCACTTCAGCCCGGGCACCGTCCAGAAGGTGTAGCCGCTGGTCGCGGTCCAGTCGGTCTGCAGCGCCCAGATGCCGGCCGCCCACATGATCAGCGCGCCGAGCAGCGGCAGGATGCCCTTCATGAACAAGTTCCTGACGCTGCTGGTCAGCACCGACCGGTAGTACCACACGCAGGCGAAGGCGGTCATCCCGTAGTAGAAGGCGATGTACAGCCCGATCGCGGTGACCGCGTCGCCGATCGCGTTGCCCTGAGCCAGGTAGTTCATCGGGACGTACAGGGCGATGGAGATCAGGCCCATCACGATGGTGGAGATGGTCGGCGTCAGGTACCTGGGGTGGACCCGGGCGAAGGACTTCGGGATGGCCCGGTAGGTGGCCATCGACAGCGTGGTCCTGGCCGTCGGCAGGATCGTGGTCTGGGTGGAGGCCGAGGCGGAGGTGAGCACCATGAGGATCAGCAGCCGGGACAGGAAGGTGCCAAGGCCGCCGCCGCCGAAGATGGCGGTGCCCAGCACCGACAGCACGTCGAACTGGTTGTTCTGGTTGCCCAGGCCGTCCCCCGTGGTCCCGATCCCGGCGAACGCCAGCACCGCGACGATGACGATCGCATAGGTGACAAGCAGCAGGACGGTCGAGATGATGGCCGCCTGGCCCGGCGTCTTGGCCTTGTCCTTGGTCTCCTCGTTGATCGAGACCGCGGTGTCCCAGCCCCAGTAGATGAACAGCATCAAGATCAGGCCACTGACGAAGGACGAGAAGGTCAGGCCGCCGCCGATGGGCCACAGCCAGCTAAAGCTTGGGTGCTGCGATCCGGCCGGGTGGTGCCCGTTGTACACCCGGACCAGCGCGACGATCGACAGCACAAGCAGCATCGCCAGCTCGATGGTGAGCAGGATGCGCTGGAACCAGGCCGACACCTCGATGCCGCGGTAGCAGATATAGGACATGACCACGATCCAGCCGACGCCGACCAGCAGCACCCAGCCGCTGGTGGAGTTCTGGCCGATGCCGTTGGCGCCAAAGAGCAGGAACACGTACTGTCCGGCGACCTGGGCCAGGCTGGCCATGACCAGGACGTCGGCGGCGACGATGGCCCAGCCGCTGGCCCAGCCGGTTTTCGGCCCGAACGCCCGGGTGGCCCAGGTGAACGTGGTCCCGCAGTCCGGGTCGGCCTTGTTCATCTCGCTGTAGCCGATCGAGCAGAGCAGCATCGGGACGAACGCCAGCACGGCGACCGCGGGTGATTTGTAGAGGACGGCGCCCGCGACGAAGAACAGGGTGGCGGCCAGGCTGTACGCGGGCGCGGTCGAGGCGACGCCCATCACGACGCTGGAGACCAGGCCGAGCGCGCCGGTCTTCAGACCCTTGTCCTGGGATTGTTCGGTGGGCTGCGCGGGCGCAGTGGTGGCCATGTCTCACCCTCCTGGCTGTAACCCGTAATCGACCGGGGTGTGACCGCAACGTCAGCACCACTAAACACTACGGTTCTAGCACAAATGGTGCATCCCGGCAACGATATCCGTAGTAACGGCTAGATATCACGGCTGGTCTCGTCAGCTGATCTTGACCAGTCTAGGATCAGCGCATGCGCATACTCCTGGTGGGGGCGGGCGGGGTGGGCGCGGCCCTAGCCCGCATCGCCGCCCGCCGCCCGTTCGCCGAGTTGGTGATCGCCGATTACGACCTGGCCCGGGCGCAGCGCGCCGCCGCGGTCAGCGACACCTATGCGGCCGTCCAGCTGGACGCCCGCGACGAGCGGGCCGTCACCGACCTGCTGACGCAGCGCCGCTGCGATGTGCTGATGAACGCGACCGACCCCCGGTTCGTGCTGCCCCTGTTCCGGGCCGCGCTCCAGGCCGGAACCCACTACCTGGACATGGCCATGTCGCTGTCCCACCCGGATCGGGACGAACCGTACGCCAGGACCGGGGTGAAGCTGGGTGACGACCAGTTCGCGCTGGCACCGGCCTGGGAGTCGGCCGGCCGGCTCGCGCTGGTCGGGATCGGGGTGGAGCCCGGGCTATCCGATGTCTTCGCCCGGTACGCCGCCGATGAGCTGTTCAGCCGGATCGATGAGCTCGGCGTGCGGGACGGCGCGAACCTGGAGGTATCCGGGTACGACTTCGCCCCCACGTTCTCCATCTGGACCACGATCGAGGAGTGCCTGAACCCACCGGTGGTCTGGGAACGAGACCGCGGCTGGTTCACCACGGAACCGTTTAGTGAGCCTGAGATTTTCACCTTCCCGGCCGGCATCGGCCCGGTGGAGTGCGTGAACGTCGAGCATGAGGAGGTGCTGCTGATGCCGCGGTGGATCGAGGCGCAGCGGGTCACCTTCAAGTACGGTCTCGGCACCGAGTTCATCGGCGTGCTGCGCACGCTGCACAAGCTCGGCCTGGACGCCACCGAGCCGGTGCGGGTGGGCGGCGCGGCCGTGTCGCCGCGCGACGTGGTGGCCGCGTGCCTGCCGGACCCGGCCACGCTGGGGGAGTCGATGACCGGGCTGACCTGTGCGGGCACCTGGGTCACCGGGACCGGCGCCGACGGGGCGCCGCGCGAGGTGTACCTGCATCACGTGGTGGACAACGCCTGGTCGATGGCGGAGTACGGATCCCAGGCGGTGGTCTGGCAGACCGCCGTCAACCCCGTGGTCGCGATGGAGCTCATCGACTCGGGGGCCTGGTCAGGCACGGGCGTGATCGGGCCCGAGGCGCTGCCACCCCGTCCGTTCCTTGACCTGCTCGCCGAGTACGGCTCGCCGTGGGCGTGCGAGGAACGCACCCCCGCCGCGACCTAGGTCTCGGCCAGGATCAGGTCTCGGCCAGGATACGGCTGAGGATGTCCGCGGTGCTCGTCGCGGGCTCGGCCTGCAGGCAGAGCTGCTCCATGACTTCGAGGTAGCTGTCCACCTCGACCGGCTTGTCCAGGTAGAGCGCGCTGGTCAGCTGCTCGATGTACACCACGTCGGCCAGGTCGGGCTCGGCGAACCGCAAGATGGTGAACGGGCCGCCCATGGCGGCGTGCGCGCCGGCCGCGAACGGCAGCACCTGCAGGGTCACCGCCGGGTGATCGGTCACCTCGATGAGGTGCTTCAGCTGCTCGCGGACGATCCCGGGGCTGCCGACCGGGCGGCGCAGCGCGCCTTCGTCGACCACGGCCCACAGCTGCGGCGCGTCCGGCCTGCGCAGGATCTCCTGCCGGCTGGCCCTCAGCTCGCCCCGCCGGGCGATCTCCTCTTCGGTCACGGCGGAACCCTGCCGGATCAGCGCGCGAGCGTACTCCTCGGTCTGCAGCAGGCCGGGCACCAGCTGGACCTCGTAGGTACGCAGCACGGAGGCCGCGGCCTCCAGGCCGACATAGGCCTCGAGCCAGGTCGGCAGGATGTCCGAGTACGCATGCCACCACCCGGGCGTATTAGCCTCCCGGGCCAGGTTGAGCAGTGCGGCCCGTTCTTCGCTATCGGTGACGCCGTACAGCGTCAGGAGATCCCCCACGTCGCGCTCCTTGAAGCCGACCCGCCCGTGCTCCATCCGGCTGATCTTGGAGTGCGAACCTCGAATGGCCTCGGCGGCCTGCTCGGCGGTGATCCCGCGTGAGTCGCGGAGCCGGTGCAGTTGGCTGCCGAGCACGAGACGCTGGACGGTCGGACCGCCTGCGCGCGTGCCGAAAATGCTGGGGGGAACGTCCCAAGCCGAGTCTTCGGATGAGACCATCGGCGCTCCTCGCATTGTCGCCATCCAGGATCCTGGCGGGGTGGGGACCAGTCTCCCATGCAATCTCACGCCGGCGAAAGGGGCCTGTGTGACAATTCAACAGAAGTAGTAATCTCTCCGTGTTGTCGCAGGTCGTGAGGTCGGGGTTAGTCGGGGTGTTACTGTCGCGTCGCCGCGGGCCGGCCGAAAGGCTAGTTACTGGGGGGTAACCAGGCCAGCTTCGGCTCGGTTGCTGACGGGCAACCTAGCCGGCTCCGGCCAGCAGGTGGTCAAACTCCCCGTCCTTGGCGCCGGCCAGAAATGCGGTGATCTCTGCCTGAGTGTAGAGCAGAACGGCGCCTGCCGGGAATCGCGAATTGCGCATCGCAATTTCGCCGCCAGGCAGCGCGGCCACCTCCACGCACGCCCCGTTCGGGTTGCTGTGCTGGCTCTTCAGCCAGCGGACGTCGCCAAGCTCGGCGGCGAGCATCCCGTTGTAGGTAACGACCATGTGTTTCCCCTTCCGACAGGCTCTGCCTGCCAGGTCGATAAGTCACTCAGTGTAATGTCCCGCGTCCCACTGGTGAGCAGATCCTGGCGTGCCCGTCCTGCCCGCTGACCCCCCTGTGCCTGATATGCAACCTGTGCACAAAGCGAATGAACGTGCATTTGGTCTTGCATTTGCACAATATATCAGGCAACATGGCTTCAAGCACGCTGTTAACACCGTGATGGGCCAGCGTTTCTGGGCCCAATGACATGCAGGAAGCTGTTGCGTTGGCGCATCTCAGTGTCGCGACCGGTAACGGGGATGATGACGAGGAATTCGGCGCCCCTTGGCATCCGGTTGCCGAAGGTCTGCCCCGCCTGCTGCCCGTCCCGTCGGCTTGGTGGGAAACCCCGGCGGTTACGTCCCGTGCCCTCAGCGCCCGGCCGGAAGAGGCCAGGACCGCCCGGCTCTTCGTCCGGGAGCTGCTCACCCGCTGGGGCCTTCAGGCGCTGGCGGACGACGCCGAGATGATCATCGACGAGCTGGTCGTCAACGCCGTCCTGCACGGCACCCGGGCGGGCCAGAGCCCCAAAGCCCGCACCGGTCCTGGCGCCGGCCTGGCGGTGCTGCGGCTCTGCGTGCTCAGGCGGGCCCACGAGGTCATGCTTGCGGTGGTCGACCCCGCGAACGAGACCCCGATGCCCAGGCGGCCGGACTGGGGCGGGGAAAGCGGCCGCGGCTTGCAGATCGTCGGCGCGCTCAGCCACGTGTGGGGCTGGAGTCCCATCGCCGGGCACGGCAAGGCGGTATGGGCCGTCCTACGCGAGCCCTGAGACGGGCTGCTGCTCCTGGGTCAGGACATGCTCGACCAGGGCGATCAGCACCTGTTTGGCCGATGACCTGCTGCGCGCGTCACAGCGCAGGATCGGCAGACCGGGTTCCAGGTCCAACGCGGTCCTGACGTCCTCCAGCTCGTAGTGACGTGATCCGGCGAAGTAGTTCAGCGCGACGATGAACGGTATCTGCCTGCGCTCGAAGTAGTCGATGGCCGGGAAGCTGTCCGCCAGCCGCCTGGTATCGGCCAGGACCACGGCCCCAAGCGCGCCGATGGCAAGTTCGTCCCACATGAACCAGAACCGCTGCTGGCCGGGCGTGCCGAAGAGATAGAGCACCAGATCGGGGCGCAGGCTGATCCGGCCGAAGTCCATCGCGACCGTGGTCGTCGTCTTGGCCTCGACGCCGACCGTGCTGTCCGGGTGCGAGCTGGTGATGGATTCCTCGGTCCGCAGTGGCTTGATCTCACTCACGGCGCCGACCATCGTGGTCTTGCCCACCCCGAATCCTCCGGCCAGCAAGATCTTGATGGCGCGGTACGGCGGCGGGCTCTCCTCCCCGGCGCCGGGCGGATCACAGAGCTCGTAGTCCATTGAGGACCTCCCTGAGCGTGTGCTGGTCGATCCGCTCGGTCGCCGCAGCCGGGGTGACGATCGTGACCAGGCCGAGTTCCCGCAGGTCGGCAAGGATGATGCGGACCACGCCGAGCGCGAGGTCAACGTCTGAGGCGATGTCGGCGACGGTGGTCTGGGCGCGGGCCAGCTGCAGCACGCGCAGATGCTCGGGGGCCAGCGACGCCGGGTCGGCGACCCGGGCGCGGGTGGCCTTGACGATCGCGACCAGGTCGAACGACGCGCCGGCCGGCCTGGTCCGGCCCTGCGTCAGGGCGTAGGGCCGGACCACGGGTCCGGCTTCGGCATCCAGCCACCGTTCGTCGTTGGACGGCATGACGGCTCTAATCCCAGCCGGCCGCGGGAGCGCGGGGGTTGACCCCGAGGTGCTCTTCGGACCGCCGGACCAAGATGGCCATCTCGTAGGCGACCACGCCCAGATCGGCGCTCTGCTCCGCCAGGACGGCCAGGCAGGTGCCGTGGCCGGCCGCGGCCACCAGCAGGAATCCCGACTCCATCTCGATGATCGTCTGGCGGACCTGGCCGCCGCCGAAAAATTTCCCGGCGCCGCGGGCCAGCGACTGGAATCCGGCCGACAGCGCGGCCAGGTGATCGGCGTCCGCGCGGTCGAGCGCGCTCGACGCGCCGAGCGCCAGGCCGTCGGCGGACAAGATGACGGCCTTGCTGACCGGCCCGACTCGCCGGATGAGATCATCGAGCAGCCAGTCGAGCTGGCCGGGGCGGTCTTCCCTGGACTGGTCAGGTTCCATCGGTGTTCCCGTGGGCGTCGACGTCGCTGGCCCGGTCCCGGTCTTCGCCGGTTCCCGCAGGCTGGGCGCGCCCCTCCTGCCAGCCACGTTGCAGGGCCGACATGGACCGCCCGATGTCCGCGGGGCTACGCTCGGCGGCCGGCCCGCTGCTGGCCAGCGTCACCCGCCGCGGCGGCGGGTCGGCCCGGAGCTGCGGAGCCAGGCTGGCCTGCCTGACCCGGCGCGGAAGCCCGTGCACGTCGCCGGGTCCTGGCAGGCCCGGCTCATGGTCGCCCGGCACGTGGTCGCCCGGCACGTGGTCGCCCGGCACGTGGTCGCCCGGCACGACGGGAAGCGGTCCGGTCTGGCTGGAAAGCTCCCACGGCGGCACCGATACCGGGTCCGGCGCAGGCGAGGCGGCCGGCGTCACCGGGGTGGCGGCCGGCGTCACCGGGGTGGCGGCCGGCGTCACCGGGGTGGCGGCCGGATAGCGCACCAGACCCGGGTCCAGGTACGGGCGTGACCCGGCTGCCGGCCCCGGCCCGGCCGGCCCCGGCGGCCCGGCCCCGGCGGCCGGCGACGCGAGATACGAACTCCGCACCCCGATCGCCGGCTCGCCCGCCCCCTGGCCGGACGGCTGGGCCGGACCCTGACTCCGATGCCGCGGCAGGAACACGTCGAAGGCCGGCGACGCGTCCCGGCCAGGCCGCGCCCCGCCCCGGGCCGGCCCGTCCCCGGTCAGATCAACCATGGTCGACTCGGCCCCAGTCAGCTCAGCCCGGACCGGCTCAGCCCGGACCGGCTC
>JBEKGC010000354.1:0-7211 GCA_050013055.1 Streptosporangiaceae bacterium | reverse complement strand
GCTGCTACCGGGCAGGTCACTTTGACCCAGACCCAGGCGGGCTGGCGGATAACGTTGCAGGGGCACGGGCTGCCCCGCCTCGACAACGGCTACTACTACGAGGCGTGGCTGAAGAACCCGGCGGGGGTTCTGGTCCCCATCGGCACGTTCAACCAGCCCAGCGGCGTGACTTTGTGGGCCGGGGTGCCACCCACCCAGTACCCGACCGTCACCATCACCCGCCAGCGGGCGGACGGTGACCCGGCGTCGTCGGGGCAGCGGGTACTGGTCGGCGTCGCCCACCCCGCCCGCTGACCGGCCCCTCCTCGAAGTTCCGCAGAACCCTGATCGGGTCGCGCGAACCGGTCAGTTACTTCCAGGGGATTCAGTGCTTCGGGGGGCGCCCCACCAGATAACGTCGGCTAGATAATTACGGCACTGAGTGTCAAAATAGGTGCCAAAATAGGTGCGGGATATCCGCCCGTGGCCCGAGGAGACCGATGGCAAGCACACGTGCGTGGTTCGAGACCGTCGAGGAGGCCCGCAGGAGAGCCCGGCGGCGGCTGCCCCGCTCGGTCTACCTGGCCCTGGTGGCCGGCACGGAAAAAGGCGTCACGCTGCGTGACAATACCGCGGCGTTCAGCGAGCTCCGGTTCACGCCGCCGCATGTCGCGGATCTGCCCGCCACCAGGGAGATGGCCACGTCGGTGCTCGGGCTTCAGATTGCCCTGCCGGTGATCGCGTCGCCGACCGGCGTGCAGGCCGTGCACCCGGACGGCGAAGCAGGGGTGGCCCGCGGTACGGCCGAAGCCGGGACGGCCATGGGCCTGTCCTCGTTCGGCAGCATGCCGGTGGAGACGGTAGCGGAGGTCAACCCGAAGCTGTTCTTCCAGATCTACTGGTCCGGCAGCCGGGACACGATCCTCCAGCGAGCCGAACGAGCCCGCCAGGCGGGTGCCAAGGGCCTGATCGCCACCCTGGACTGGTCGTTCTCCAACGGCCGGGACTGGGGCAGCCCGGCCATTCCGGAGAAGATAGACCTGCGGACCCTCCTCCGCCTGGCGCCTGAGGGCCTCACCCGGCTGGGCTACGTGCGGGAGTGGCTCACCCGCGGCGGCCTGCCCGACCTCACCGTGCCCAACATGGCCTCCCCCGGCGAGCCGGCCCCGACCTTCTTCGGCGTTTACGGCGAGTGGATGCAGACCCCGCCGCCCACCTGGGACGACCTGGCCTGGCTGCGGGAGCAGTGGGGTGGCCCGTTCATGATCAAGGGCATCATGCGCCCGGACGACGCCCGCCGCGCGATCGACATCGGCGCCACCGCCATCTCGGTGTCCAACCACGGCGGTAACAACCTGGACGGCACGCCGGCCTCGATCAGGGCGCTGCCCTCGGTCAGCGACGCCGTGGGCGGCCAGCTCGAGGTCCTGCTCGACGGCGGGATCAGGCGCGGCAGCGATGTGGTCAAGGCGGTGGCCCTCGGCGCGCGGGCGGTCATGATCGGCCGCGCCTACCTGTGGGGGCTAGCCGCGAACGGATCCGCGGGCGTGCGGAACGTCTTCGACGTGCTCCGCGGCGGCATCGACTCGACCTTGCTCGCGCTGGGCCACTCGTCCCTTCACGACGTGTCGCCAGCGGACATCATCGTCCCGGCCGAGTTCAGCCGCGGGCTGTCCAAGTGACGACCGCTGAACAGCGGTAGCAGCGGGCGGGCGGTCCGGCGCCGCGCGCAGCCCTGCCAGACTCCCAGGCTGTACCCGATGTCGTCGAGCAGCCGGGCGGCGACATAACGCGCCGGGTCCAGCGGCGGCCGCCGGTCCAGCCAGTCAAGCACGGGCGGCCCGAGCACCAGCGCGGCCAGCGGTAGCCGCAGCCGCCGCACCGCCATCGCGGCCGGCAGCGCGACCGGCCACCAGGTCCGGGAGATCGCGCTGCCCAGCGGCCTGGCCGCCGCGAGGGTCCCGCCGGCGGCCTGCTGCGCGGCCAGCCGCCACGCGGTCGTGCCGGGCGGCCACGGCCACTGTTCACCTGTGGTCTTGGCCAGCCGCCTGGCCAGCAACGCGGTGCCGGTCCCGGTGACGACGGCCCCCGCGTCCGGGCGGCCAAACGCCGCGGCCAGCCAGGCCGCCGCGGTCCACTTCGACGCGTACAGCGGGCGGACCGCACCGGGATGACGCAGCTCGAGGGAGGCGGCGGACGTTCCGTAGTCCTTGCGCCTGGCCAGCCACTCGCGCAGCCGCACCCGATGCTGATGTCCCATCGTGGCGGCGGGCTCGTACCTGGTCCGCCAGCCCGCCGCGGCCAGCCGCCAGATGAAGTCGACATCCTCGCCCACGACCATGTCGGCGGCGAAACCCGTCCCCGCGGCGCCCTTCCGCACCACCAGGGCGGCCCCCGGGACGTAGGGAACCCGGGATCCAGGCCGGACGACACTGGGCCGCTCCCCCATGTCGAGGGTGGAACTCGCCCCCTCGTAGCGGGCCAGCCAGGTCCGCCCGGTCTCGTGCGGGACGATACGCGGCGCGACCGCGCCGACCGCCGGGTCGGCGAAGTGCGGCAGCAGCGGGTCCAGCCATCCCGGGCGGGGCACGCAATCGGAGTCGAGGAAGGCCACCAGCGGCGTATCCGCGGCGGCCAGCCCCGTGTTCCTGGCCGCCGCCGGGCCGCCGTTCACCGGCCGCCGCAGCACCTCGGCTCCGGCTGAGGCCGCGACCTTGGCCACCGCGTCCGGGTCGGCCGAGCCGTCGTCGACCACGATCACCCGCGGCATCGAGGTCAGTCCGGCCAGGCAGCGGGCCAGCTCGGCGTGCCGGTCGCGGACCGGGATCACGACCGTGACCCCGCCCGGCGAGGGCTCAGCCAGCACGGGATGGGCTATCCCGGTGTCGAGCAGACGGCGGGCCAGGGCGCGGGCCTTGGGGTTGTCCGGCACCGGCGTCCCTGACCACCAGGCCTGGACCTGCCGCGCGCCCGACGGAGTGAGCCGCATCACCCGGGCGGGATAGCCGCCGGCCAGGATCGTTCCGCCCGCCAGCAGGCGCGAACCCGGGTCGGCTCGCAGCTGAAACCCGGCCGGGACCAGCTCGTCGGCCGGCCCAGGCCCGGCCGTGGCAGGCGGAGCGGCCGGCCTGGGGTCATCGGTTGCCTTCGCCACCGGCCAAGACTATTACGAGCAGGACATCGTGTTCTGGGCTCCGGCCGTCATGCCGCCGTCGGCCGGCGACCGGGGCTGGCGACGGGGCTGGCGACGGGGGCCGCCGCCCATCGCGTCGCGGAGCTTGCCCAGCCCGTCCCTGATCCTGGCCTTGACCGTGCCGAGCGGCACCTGGAGCAGGTCGGCGACCTGGAGATAGGTATGCCCGTGGTAGAAGGCGAGCACGATGGCTTCACGCTGCACGGTGCTCAGGTGAGCCAGGCACCGGCGAACCTGCTCGCTCTCCAGGGTGGCCTCGACCAGTTCACTGACCGGCTCCGGGTACGTCACCGCGGCGAGTCGCCGCTCCCGGTTGGCGGCGGCGGTAACAGACCGGACCCGGTCGATGGCCCGGCGGCGGGCGATGGTCAGCACCCACGCGGTCGCGCCGCCCCGGCCGGGGTCGTAACGGCAGGCCAGTTGCCAGACTTCAAGGAAAACCTCCTGCGCCACCTCCTCGGCCTGCGGCGCATCGCGGAGCACCGCACGGATCACGCTGAAGACCGGGGGGTACAACTGCTCATAGACCTGGTGGAACGCGTCAGCATCGGCTCGGGCCGTAGCCTGCAGCAGCGTGCCGAGGTCGTTCTCGCCGGGAGATCTGCCACCGGGCGTGGACGCCAGCCGGGCGAGGTCAGTGATGTACGGCAATTCGGTGCCCCCCCGGGTACCCGCGGCCGATCACAGCAGGTGACGTCGGCCATCGCGAGGTCCGGGCTCGGCCGTTCGATCATGATCACGGTAACAGCCTGATGACCAGAAATGCCAGCTGGAGAGCTTGATCACACCCAGCTGGCGACGGGCTGCCGCCCGGACCGGCGGTGCGCGGGAAACGCGGGTCATAGCATGACCGCATGCGCACGCCGCCCGTAGCCGAACTGGCGGGGATGCGGTGGCCGCAGGTCGAGGACGGCCCGCGGCACCTGCTTGTGGTTCCGGTCGGCTCGCTTGAGCAGCACGGTCCGCACCTGCCGCTGGACACCGACACCCGGATCGCGGTGGCGGTGGCCAGGCGGGCCTGCGCGGGCCGTCCGGGCGTGGCGCTGGCCCCGGCCTTCGCGATCGGCGCCAGCGGCGAGCACGCCGCCTTCCCCGGCACGCTGTCCATCGGCGAGCAGGCGCTGAGCACGTGCCTGATCGAGCTGGGCCGGCACGCCAGCCTGCACTGGGCCGCCGTGCTGCTGGTGAACGGGCACGGCGGGAACCTCCCCGCGGTGCAGGCGGCGGCGGCCAGGCTCCGCTACGAGGGACACGCGTGCCAGGCCTGGCACGCCGGGCTGCCCGGCGGCGATGCGCACGCCGGCCGGTCCGAGACCTCCATCATGCTCGCGCTTGACCCGGACGCCGTGCGCCTGGACGCGGCCGAACGGGGCGATACCCGGCCGGTCAGCCAGATCATGCCGCTGCTGCGGGAGCAGGGCGTGCGGGCGGTCAGCGGCAACGGCGTGCTCGGCGATCCGGCCGGGGCCACGGCGGCCGAGGGCGAGCACCTGCTCGCGCGCCTGGCCGGCGGGCTGAACCAGGCGATGGACCGGCTGCTTGAGACCCTGCAAGCACGGTGACGTGGGGGGTGTTACCACGGGCCGTTCGGGATAATTGGCGAAGGCGCGCTAGGTTGTGGCAGTCCCTACTTTGGCTGGTCCCCGGCCGCCCATCGGGGTGGCCTGCGCGGAGGATACTCATGACCGAGACAATCTCATCTCCTGATACGCACGCTCCCGGGTCGCCGGTCCCGCCCCGCCCGGAAACCGACGCCGCCGCCGTCCGGGCCATCGAAGAGGCCACGGCGCATATCCGTGAACGCGCGCAGCAGATCAGGCAAGCGCCGCAGGAGCACAAGCCCAGGCTCGTGCTGTCCAAGCACGTGCGCGGCACCAGCCTCCTGGACAAGATCGCCGACGCGGTCAACACCTTCTGCGGCTCCATGTACGTGTTCGTCTTCATCACGGTCGGCGTGGTGGTCTGGCTCTTCCTGGGCAACGTGGTCGGGTTCGACAAGACGCCCTGGCCGCTGCTGCTCACCATCTTGAACCTGCCGCAGCTGTCCATCATGATCTCGCTGCAGGTCAGCGCGAACCGCTCCCAGGCCGCCAGCGACCGCCGGGCCATCGCCGACCACGAGACCCTGATCGCGCTGCACGAGATGGGCAAGCAGCAGCTCGACATCCTGAACGGCCAGAACCGGATACTAGACATGCTGGACAACTTCGCCAGCAAGGACATGCCGGGCACCCAGCACGAGATCCAGGACTGCGTGAACCAGATCCTGGTCAGGGTCCGCCAGCCGCCCGCGGCCGGCTGACCGAGGGACGCCGGTGGATCGTTCCAGGCTCGAGGCGTTCAGCGACGGCGTCTTCGCCGTGGCCATCACCTTGCTCGCCCTCAACCTCACCGTGGCCGGGCCGGGTCACGGTGCGCTGACCCATCAGCTCTGGACCCGCTGGCCGTCCTTCGTGGCCTACCTGATCAGCTTCTTCATGATCGGCATCGTCTGGGTCAACCACCATGTGCTGGTCCGGGGGATCGCGGTGGTGAACCGGACGCTGCTGTTCCTGAACCTGGTGCTGCTGCTGTTCGTGGTGATGATCCCGTTCGCCACCGCCACCGTGGCGGACTACCTGGCCGTCCACGGCCAGCAGGCACACCGGGACACGCAGGTCGCGATGATGCTGTACGGCGGGGTGTTCCTCGGCATGTCGGCCGGCTTCGGCGCGATCTTCGAGTGGACCCTGCACGGCGAGCGCACCTACCACCGGCTGCCCGCGGCCATGCACTGGCCGGCCCGGGCGCGGTTTGTCGGCGGCGGCGGCGTGTACGTGATCGCCATCGTGCTCGGGAACTTCTACGCGATCCCCGCGTTCGTGATCATCGCGCTGGTGGCCGTCTACTACATCGTGGAGCGCACGCCCGATGCCTATAGCGCTCCCGGAGACGCTGACCCCCCGGGCGGCTCGCCGGCGAGCGAAACAAGTTTTACACGCTAACAGTTGCCACCAAGCAAGTGAGTCGCTGTAGACTTGGTGAACGTGCGGCAAAGCAGTGTCTCAAGCCAGGTGAACGGTCACTCCCCGGACCCGGAAGGGCGCCCGGACAGGTACCGGTGGATCGCACTGTCCAACACCACGCTGAGCATGACCATGGCCACGATCGACGCGTCGATCGTCATCGTGTCGATGCCCGCCATCTTCCGCGGCATTCACCTGAACCCGCTCACCTCGGGCAACGTGACCTACCTGCTCTGGATGATCATCGGTTACCTGCTCGTCCAGTCGGTGCTGGTGGTGACGCTGGGCCGGCTGGGCGACATGTTCGGCCGGGTGAAGATCTACAACCTGGGCTTCGTGGTCTTCACGCTGGCCTCGATCGCGCTGTCGCTGGACCCGCTGACCGGCACGCACGGGGCGATGTGGCTGATCGGCTGGCGGTTCGGGCAGGCCTTCGGCGGCGCGATGCTGATGGCGAACTCGGCCGCGATCTTGACCGACGCGTTCCCGGCGAACAAGCGCGGCATGGCGCTTGGCATCAACCAGATCGCCGGGATCTCCGGGCAGTTCGTCGGGCTGCTGCTCGGCGGCCTGCTGGCCGCGGTGAACTGGCGGCTGGTGTTCTGGGTGAACGTGCCGATCGGGCTGTTCGGCACGGTCTGGGCGTACAAGAGCCTGCGTGAGATCTCGACCACCAGGCGGGCGAAGATCGACTGGATCGGGAACGTCATGTTCGCGGTGGGCCTGGGCTCGCTGCTCGTCGCCATCACCTACGGCATCCGGCCCTACGGCGGGCACGCGACCGGATGGACCAACCCCCTGATCATCACCGGGCTGATCGGCGGCGTGGTCGTCCTGGTCGCGTTCTGCGTCTTCGAGACCAAGATCGCCGAGCCGATGTTCCAGATGAGCCTGTTCAAGATCAGGGCGTTCGCGGCGGGCAACGCGGCCAGCCTGCTCGGTGCCATCGCCCGCGGCGGTCTGCAGTTCATGCTGGTCATCTGGCTGGCCGGCATCTGGCTGCCGCTGCACGGCTACGACTTCACGGTGACGCC
>JBEKGC010000353.1:0-11569 GCA_050013055.1 Streptosporangiaceae bacterium | reverse complement strand
GTCCGCCGGCGGCCCGACCCCGACGACCGGCGGGCCACCCTGGTCGAGCTGACCGGTCACGGCACCAGCGTCCTTGACGCCATCCGCGGCACCGAGTCCGAACGGGTCTTCGGCCGGCTGAGTCCAGCCGACCGGGCCCACCTGGCCCGCATTCTGCGCCAGCTCCGGGACTTATCCCTGGCTCGCCAGCGCCGCCTGGCTGGCCTGCGGCGTGCGGGTCACGGCCGAGCTGCCTCGCCCAGGGTCCCTTCAGGCGCGGCCCTTAACCCGCATCCCTCCCGTTAACCGTCACGGCGCTAACGGGCGCGGTCAGGCCGGCGTCGGCGGGCACCACGCCAGCCCTGGCGATCGCGGGCGTCACGGGCACGGACGGCAGAGTGGCCTGAGGCTGAGCGTCCGCGGCGGCCGGAGAGGACTCGGCGGCATCCAGGGCTTCGGCGATGGCCGGGGCCACGTTGCGGGCGGCGCGGTCGAAGAAACGCAGCAGTTCCACCGGGACCGGCATGACCAGGGTGCTGTTCTTCTCCGCGGCGACCTCGACCACGGTCTGCAGCAGCCTGAGCTGCAGGGCGGCCGGGTCGGCGGACATGACCTTGGCCGCCTGCGCGAGCTTCTTGGACGCCTGGTATTCGCCGTCGGCGGAGATGATCCGGGCCCGGCGCTCGCGCTCGGCTTCGGCTTGCCTGGACATCGATCGTTTCATCGAATCGGGCAGCGAGATGTCCTTGACCTCGACCCGCTCGACCCGGATGCCCCAGGGTTCTTCTGTGGGGGCGTCGATGACCTCCTTGAGCTTGGCGTTGACCTTGTCCCGCTCGGACAGCAGCTGGTCCAGGTCGCTGTGGCCGATCACCGAACGCAGCGACGTCTGCGCCACCTGGGACACCGCGTAGGTGTAGTTCTGCACGTTGATGATCGCCTTGACCGGGTCGATGACCCGGTAGTAGACCACCGCGTCCACCCGCACGGTGACGTTGTCCCTGGTGATGCCCTCCTGGCCGGGCACGGCCGCGGTGATGATCTGCATGTTGACCTTGCGCAGCCGGTCGGAGAACGGGTTAACCCAGGTCAGGCCAGGTCCGCGTAGATCGGGGAGCATCTTGCCGAAGCGGAAGACAATGCCCTGCTCGTATTGATTGATGACCTTGAAGCCGAACATCCCGGCCGTCCCATCCCTGGCGCAGGGTGCGCCGGGCTACCTGGCTCGCAGACGGCACCGGCGTGATTGCCGGCGTGCGAAGTGCCTCGAACCCTCTTCCATCATCGCACATCGGCGGCGTCCGCCAGCGCGTCCGGCGGGAAGCGGCCCCCGGCGCGAACTTTCGTGATAGTGTTCAGTCGATCTGGTTGAAATGGAAGTTCGTGTCGTGTCACAGCGCCTGCGAAGTTCTAACAGCGGGCGCCGCGGATTTCCAGAGTCCGGCTTTCAAATACAGGCGGCCGCAGTATAGGGGGTTCGCGCACGCGGATCCCGAAAGTCGTTCAGTAGGAGAAAGCGCAAAATGCCCCAGGGTACAGTGAAGTGGTTCAACGCCGACAAGGGTTATGGTTTCATCGCCCCCGATGACGGCTCGAGCGATGTCTTCGTTCACCACTCCGTAATTCAGGCTGACGGTTACCGTAGCCTCCAGGACAACCAGCGGGTGGAGTTCACCGCCAGTCAGGGCACCAAGGGTCCCCAGGCTGACAGCGTCCAGCCGATCTGATCATCCAGCACCGCGGCGGGTCTCGCTAGCCAGTTGGCTGGCGCGGCCCGCCGCGTCGTTTTTCGGCCAGCATGTGCCGGCCAGGAGTTGCCGGCCCGGAGTTGACGGCCGGGCCAGACCAGCGGTACCCGCGGATCCCGGACCTGCCATCCTGATGCCATGCCTCATGAAACCGCAGAGCCTCATGAAACCGCAGCGCAGCAGCCCGCCTCTCTGACCCTGGCGTCGGCCAGGACCAAGCTGCTTGTGTCCCTCGGCGCGGCCATCGCCGCCGGGGCCGCCGCCGCGGGCGGCGGGCTGGGCCGGGCCTCGTTCCTGATCGGGTGGGATGTCCTGGCGGTGGTCTTCTGCGGATGGGTATGGTCCACCGTCTGGAGGCTCGATCCGACCGCGACCGCCAGTCACGCCCAGTGCGAAGAGCCCAACCGCGACCTCGCCGACCTGGTCCTGCTCGGGGCGGCGATCGCCAGCCTGGTCGCCGTCGGGGCGGTGCTGTTCCGGGCCGGCAGCGCCAGCGGAGACCTGAAGTACTTTCAGGCGGCCTTCGCGCTGGTGTCGGTCTTCGCGTCCTGGACCCTCGTCCACACGGTGTTCACGCTCAAATATGCGCGCCTGTACTACTCCGGCGAGCCCGGCGGGATCGACTTTAACGAGAAGGACGCCCCGCAGTACACCGACTTCGCCTACCTGTCCTTCACGATCGGCATGACCTTCCAGGTCTCGGACACCGACATCCAGTCCAAGCAGATCCGGCGAACGGCCCTGCGGCACGCGTGGCTGTCGTTCCCCCTCGGCGCCGTGATCATCGCGACGTCGATCAACCTGGTGTCGGGGCTAGCCAAGTGAAAAGAACGCAAATATCCGGTGTATTTAAGGTGACAGGGACGGGGCGCGGCGGCACGTCATCCGCGCCCGTCGGCCCGGCTCTGAATGGCTGTATGTCACGGTCGCTGACATCTGCGTCAGCGGCTCTGTAAGCGGCGCAGCATAAGCACGACGAGCACGATGATGACAATGACGACGAGGGTTCCGATACCGATATACATGAGTTGTCCTCTCCTGCTTGCGTCGGCGGCGCCGACGTGTCAACACCGACTACCCGGCTCGTACCTGCTTAACCGGCCAGGGCCGCTCAGCGACCTCCTGGCCGGGTCGCGCGGCGGGCCCGGATCCCGCTTATCGGCTGATCAGGTGGCGTGCGGGCGGGTCCGCGTGGGTAGGCAGAAATCAGGAAAATTCTTCTGCGGACGGCCGCCGGGTACTCCGTTAACCGGGTGAGGTAGGCGTCCACGGCTGTGATGAGGTAGTCGAGGTCGGCCTGCTCGGTGGCGGTGGCCAGGCAGCCGAATCCAGACGGCGCGATGACCACGCCGTGGCGCAGCAGGAATCCCGACAGGTCAGCGATCGTGCGGCGGGTCATATGGTGGCAGGCCTGGCTGGGCGAGGCGGGCAACGTCTGATGTGGCCAGAAGCAGAAGAGCGAACCCGCGCGGCGCACGGACCAGTACGCGCCCCGCCGCGCGAACAGGCTGTTCAGCTCCGCGCACACCGCCGCGGTGGCGGCATTCAGGTCGGCCGCGCGGTCAGCGCCAAAGCCGGCCAGCGCGGCGATGCCGGCGGTCATGCTCAGCGGGTTCCCGTTGAAGGTCCCGCCGTGCGCCAGACGTGGCCGGTGCGTCGGCCCGAAGCACCCGGCGAGGTCACGGCGCAGGGCGATCGCGCCGATCGGCAGACCGCCGCCGATGTACGTGCCGAGGCACACGATGTCCGGCGTGAGGCCACACGCGGCGGCCATGCCGCCCGGTGCGGCACGTGACGACACCACTTCATCAGCGATCAGCAGCGCGCCGTACCGCGCGCAGCCCTGTCGTATCTCTTCGGCGAACGCGGCCGTGGCCGCGGAAAGCGCGCCCCGGGCCGGGCACAGGTCGACCAGCACGGCGGCGATCCGGGGCCCGGTGCTGTCAAAGACCTGCCGCAAGAGGGCCGGTGAGTTGAACGGGCAGAGCAGGTAATCCGATGACGGGGCCCCAACCTGGCTGGACGGTACGAACGAACCGTGGTAGCAGTGCTCGAACACCACGATCTTGCGTCGTCTGGTCGCCACCGCGGCCAGCCGCAGCGCCAGCAGAACCGCCTCGCTGCCCGAGCTGGTGAACCGGAACAACGGCTCATCGACAGGGACCCGCCCGGCCAGCAGCCGCGCCAGCCTGACCTCGTGCTCGTGCGGGAACGGCACGGCCTCTAGCTGGCGCAGCTGGGTGGTCACCGCGCCGGTCACCGGCGGGTAGCCGTGGCCATGGATCAGCGTGGCGTGGTTGAACAGAAGGTCGGCCCGCTCGTCGCCGTCCACGTCGACGAGCAAGGACCCGTGCGCCGACGCCATCGCCGGCGGATACGGCTGGCGGCGGGTCCCCTCCCGGGTGATCCCGTCGGGCAGCAGCTGCGCAGCTTCAGCCGCCAGCGCCCGGGACCGGGAACCTGGCTCCAGGAACCGCGTCGTTTCCCGCAACCGCGTTAAAGCGACCATGACCTTCTCCCGTGAGAGCGCCAGGACAGCTGACCTGCCAGAAGGTCTCGTCCGCCGGTCCGCGCCTTCGCGCGTCAGGCGGGTTTAGCCCGGTAAACATATGTGCCGTCAGCTCGGACAACTTCGATGACGTTCGCCGTGACCCGGACCCGATCCGGCGCGGCCGGCGGGCGACTGAGCTGCTGACCAGCTACCAGCAGCGAGCCGCCGAGCTAGCCCGGCTGCGGCGCGCGGCGATCGAGGACGCCCACCGGGAGCTGGGGATGAGCTACACCCAGATCGCCGCGGCGATGGGCATCACCAAGGGCCGCATCTCGCAGATCCGGGCCACCGCCCCGGCCCGGGAACGGGCGTTCTTCGGTACCGGCCCGGTCAGCGTCGGGGTGCCCTACCGGTACCGCGTCACCGACCGCCGGCGTCCCCTCATCGCCGCCGAGGACGCCAAGACCGGCGAGCACATCACCCGGCTGCTCGTCGGCTACGCGCTGGCCGTCACCACCTACCAGATCGAGCCGGACACCGCCGCTCCGCCGCCGGGCGACACGGTAGTGATCTGCGGCCCGAAGTCGGCCCCGGTGGGGGCCGCCCTGCTCGCCCGGGACGGCGCGCTCAGCGTGCGGCAAGACGCCGGGCGCTGGTGGATCGTCCAGCGCGGCGGCGGGGAACGATACGGATCCCCGGCCGACGACCCGGAGCCCGCGGACGCGGATCTGGCCTACGTCGGCCGCCACCAGTACGGCGACCACGTCGCGGTGCACATCGCGGGCATTCATGCCATCGGCTCGCTGGGCGCCGTGCACTACCTGACCGGCCATCTCGCCGCCCTGTTCGGCCAAGCCGGGGACGCGTCCTTCTCCCTGGTGATCCGGGCGTCCTACGACGGCCTGGCCATCACGCACAGCAGCCTCGTCGCTGGCCCGTTTCCCTGGTGACCTCATGCGCATCAGCACCGCCCAGCTACCCAAGCCCCCGCACGGCGCCGATCGCATCGTCCTGACCGGCAACGCCGTCGTCGTGCTCGACGGTGCCAGCGCGATCCAGCCCGTCAGCGTTCCGCCCGATGTCTACGCCGACCATCTCGGCGCGTCCATCGCGGCGGCCCTGACCGCCCGGCCAGAAGCGGCGCTGGCCAGTATCCTGGTCGAGGCCATCGGGACCGCCGCCTCCTCGCTCGGCCTGACCGGGGACGACTGCCCGTCCAGCACCGTGGCCATGGCCCGCAGCGCCGACGGCCTGGTCGACCTGCTTGTCCTGGGTGACAGTTTCATCTTTTACGACACGGGCTCGGGCGCCGCCGTGCTCACCGACGACCGGCTGGCCGAGCTGTGCCTGCCCGAGCAGCGGCAGTACCGTGAACGCCTGCAGTCCGGAGGCGGTTACGACGACACCCACTGGGCCACGCTGCGCCGTCTCCAGCGCGAGCAGCGCAAGCGGCGCAATCGCCGGGCCGGCTACTGGATCGCGGAAAAAGACCCGGCCGCAGCCGGGCACGCCCGCACCCTGACGCTGCCCGTGTCCGCCACGGCCTGGGTGGTGCTGGCCACGGACGGCGCCGTCGACACCGCGCAGCACCTCGGCCTCGCCGACTGGCCGGCTATCGCGCACTACGACCAGGCCGCGCTCACCCGGCTCCTGCAACGCTGCCACGACTGGGAGGAGCACACCGACCCCGGCGGCCAGCGCTTCCCGCGCGCCAAACGGCACGACGACAAGACCATCGCGTCGGTACGCATCGCCCGGCCCTGACAAGCCCGGCCCTGACAAGCCCGGCCCTGACAAGCCCGGCCCTGACAAGCGCTGCCCTCACAAGCCTTGCCGCTGCCGGAGCAGCAGCCGGCGTTCCTCCTCGTCGTACCCGCCCCAGATGCCGTACCCCTGCCGGCTGTCCAGGGCGAAGGCCAGGCAGGACTGCCGGACCGGGCAGCTCGCGCAGACCTCCTTGGCCTCCTGGATGTCCAGCAGGCCAAGGCCGGTCTTGCTGATCGGGAAGAAGAGCTCGGTGTCCAGGAAACGGCAAGCCGCTGATTCGCGCCAGGAGGCGCGGTCGTAGCTCACCGGGCGTGACGGGCGTTCCTGGTGCCTGGTGCCTCGGTCGGGCGAGGCGGCGATGGTCACGGATTCCTCCTGCGCGGTGTCGGATGGGGGCAGATCATGGTGCGGAACTTGACCGGTGGCTGGCCGCGAAGTCCCGGCCGCGGATGGCGGCCAGGGATATCACCCCGGCGGCCAGCGCGATGACGGCCGAGACCAGCAGGATGCGGTTCAGGCCGGTGGTAAAGGCGGTCTTGGTGATCGTTTCGACGGCTTGCCTGGCGGACGCGGGCAGCCGGCTGATCACCGGCCCGATCTGCCCGGCCTGCACCGCGGTGGCGATCTGCGAGCCGCTGTGGGCCAGCCCGGGGATGCCGCTCACCCCGGTCAGCACCTGCGTGTGGACCTGGTTGGAGAACAGCGTTCCGAGCAGGGCGATGCCGGTGGCGATGCCGACCTGGCGGAACGTGGAGTTGATGCCGGACGCCATGCCGGCCCGCTGCGGCGCCACCACGCCGACGGCGGTCGAGGCCAGCGGCGGGTTGACCAAGCCGATGCCGACGCCGCCCACGATCATGCCGGGGATGAGATGGGTCCAGGTCGAGCCGGCCCCGAGCCCGCGCATGAGCAGCAACCCGACCCCGACGATGAGCAGGCCGGGCCCGACGAGCAACCGGATCGGCACCCGTGAGGTGAGCCGCCCGGCGGCGGTGGACGTGGCCAGGATGCCGCCGGAGATGAACATCAGCCGGACGCCGGTGGCCAGCGGTGAGTAGCCCAGGATGTCCTGTATGTACAGCACGAGGTAGAGCAGCATCGAGAAGATCGACGCGCTGAGTCCGAACGCGGCCACCGAGCCGCCGCTGAATGTCGGCAGCCGGAACAGGCTCAGCTCGAACATCGGCGCCGAGCTGCGCAGTTCCACCGCGACGAACGCGGCAAGCAGCACGGCGGCGGCGGCCAGGCAGCCAAGCACCAAGCCGTCGGTGAAGGACCGCTGGTTCGACTCGATCAGCCCGTAGACCAGGCTCGACAGCGCCAGCGTGAACAGCGCGAAGCCGGCCCAGTCGGGGCGGCTCGCCTGCGGCGCGCGCGATTCCGCCACCTTGAGCAGGCAGATGACCACGGCCCCGATGCCGATTGGCGCGTTCACGAAGAAAATCCACCGCCAGGACAGGCCGGTGGTCAGCAGCCCGCCGAGCAGCGGGCCGATGGCCACCGCCAAGCCGGTCACCGCCCCCCACACCCCGAACGCGATGCCGCGGTCCCGGCCGCGGAAGGCGTCGGCCAGCAGCGCCAGCGAGACGGCGAACATGATGGCCCCGCCGGCTCCTTGCAGGCCGCGGGACAGTTGCAGCATCAAGGTGTTGGCCGCGAAGCCGCACAGCGCCGAGGCGGCGGTAAACACCACCAGCCCGATCAGGTACAGCAGGCGGCGGCCGTAGGAGTCCGCCAGGCTGCCCGCCGTCAGCAAGAACGCCGCCAGGGTCAGCGCGTAGGCGTCGACGATCCACTGCAGGTCAGAGAAGCTGGAGTTCAGCGCCCGCTGAATGTCCGGCAGCGCGACGTTCACGATCGTGATGTCGAGCAGCAGCATAAAGGTGCCCAGGCACACCGCGACCAGCGTCCACCACTTGTTCCCGCGCTGGGCGGGTTCCCGGCCGCGCGGTGTGCCGTCCTGTTCGGCCAGGACTGGCTGTGGTTCGGTCATGCAGGGCTCCTAAGCGCCTTGGGAAGGAACGACGGGATGGTGGCCGTCCGGCCACCCGACGTTTTCTGCTGCGGTTACCGGGTCACCGGTCAGCAGCGTGGCCTGTACGGCTGCGGCGAGCTGCGGGGATGCGCCGGCTCCGGCCAGCATAAGCGGGACCCGCCGGGCCAGCGCGGTCAGTTGCGCGGTGACACAGCCGAAGGACGCCGCCCTGGTCGCGGCGAGCACGACGAGGTTCGGGTGGCTGGCCTCCACCGTCCGGCTCACCTCGTCGAGCGGCGTACTCGTGCCGAGAAAATAGATCCTCCACCCGGTGCGGTTCAGCGCGATGCCGAAGATCATCAGCGGCAGGTCGTGCAGCTCGCCAGGGGGACAGGCCAGCACGGCGAGCGGGCCGTGCCCGTTCCCCCAGCCCCGGGCCAGCCCGGCCAGCCGCCCGTGGATGACATTGCTGGCGAAATGCTCCTGGGCAATGCTGGCGGTGCCCTGCTCCCAGCGCACCCCAAGCTCGGCCAGATACGGCAGGATGATCTGACGGAGCGTCGTGGCCAGGGAGAAGTCGGCCATGAGCCGATCCAGGACGGCCTGCGCGGCGGTCTCGTCGAAGGCGTCGAGCGCCCGGCGCAGGGCTCCGGACAGTTCGGTCACGGTCACCGGGGCGAGGTCGGCAGGGGCACGACCGGCCGGGGCACGGTCGGCAGCGGCACGGTCGGCAGCGGCACGGTCGGCCGGGGCACGGTCGGGTCCGGCCGCCTGGTCCGGGTTGTCCTCCTCAAGCGCGGCCTGGGCCGCCTGGGCCGCCGATAGCCCGCGGGCCAGGTGGGCTTGCATCCGGCGGACCCGCCGCTCGTCCGCCTCGGAGTACAGCCGGAAACCGCCGGCCGTCCGCACCGGCTTGAGCAGCCCGTAGCGGCTCTCCCACGCCCGCAGGACGTGATCGCTCACGCCGAGGCGTCGGCTCAGCTCACCGATGCGCAGCACCGAGGAGCTCTCATCCGGATCCATGAGAATACTCTACAGTACTTAGACAAACACTTGACAAGAGTTATACGTCACATTATCGTCAGTCATGACCGACCACGGGGGAGATCATGAAAGTGCAGCAGAGCGTCGTCGTCGACAAACCGGTCGGTGACGTCTTCGCTTACCTAGCCGACTTCACCACGACCACCGAGTGGGACCCGGGCACGGTGCACACCGTGCTCCGGCGGGGGGACGGGGGTGTCGGCACCCTCTACCTCAACACCTCCAAGTTCATGGGCCGGTCGACCCAGCTGACCTACGTGGTGCGCGAGCTCGTCCCGGACCGGCTGATCCGCCTGCAGGGTGAGAACAAGACCGTGGTCGCGGTCGACACCATGAGCTTCCGCGCGGTCAAGGCCGGTACCGAGGTGACCTACTCGGCCGAGTTCACCTTCAAGGGCGCCACCCGGTTCCTCGCCCCGCTACTGCGGCCCGCGCTCGACCGGCTCGGCCAGCAAGCCCGGGCCGGCCTGACCGAAGCACTCAACCGCCTCTGACCGCCGTGCCATGACCGCCCCGGTCCCGTGCTGGTGATCACCGGACCGGTCGGGGCCGGGAAGTCGACCATCGCCGTCCAAGCGGCAACGCTGCTGCCCGAGGCGGACATCCCCCACGGGCTGGTCGATCTCGACTGGATCGAGCAGTGCTGGCCCGTCCCCGCCGGACTCGAGGGCCGGAGCATCTCACCTATGACTATGAGTCATATTTTATGCGACTGATATTCATTGGACGCATGGTTCACTCGCACCGAGACTTAGGGCGGAAGGACTATCTGGCCGAGAGGATTCACATGCCCGACCACGCGCCGGCGATCGCCGGACGACGGATTGCCCTGATCGCGCACGACAACAAGAAGCAGGACATGCTCGAGTGGGCCGAATACAACCTGCACTTGCTGGCCGGCCATGAGCTGTTCGCCACGGCTACCACCGGTCACCTGCTGCAGCGGCAGCTCGGGCTGCCAGTTACCTGTTTCCGCAGTGGCCCGTACGGCGGTGACCAGCAAATCGGCGCTCGCATCGCCGAAGGTAAGATCGACCTCCTCGTGTTCTTCTGGGATCCGCTCGAGCCACACCCGCACGATCCGGACGTCAAGGCCCTGCTCCGGGTCGCGGTGGTCTGCAATATCCCGGTGGCCTGCAACCGGGCCACCGCGGACTTCGTGATCTCATCGCCGCTGATAAGCCGCAGCCACCAGCCCTGGGACCCGGCTGCTGCCGTGGTCCGCCCCGCTCAGGCCATGGCAACCCCCGCCCCGATCGGCTGACCGACCGGACAGGAAGCTCCCACCCGCCCTGGCCCCCAGGGGGTCATGGTGCCCTTGCACCCCTTCTAAGGGGTGCAAGGGCACCGCGACCCCCTACGACTCGGCTCCGCACGCCGCGAACGTCGCTGATGGTGTGGCTACCAGGGCTGGCTGTTGCTGGTGAAGTGGGTCAGCGTGTCGATGTCCTCCGGCTTGTAGACGTGGCGGGGCGGCGTGGCGAAGGTGGCGTACGGCTTGAAGCGGATCACCACCCGCTCCTCGTCCCTGGCCATGCGCTGGATCTCCGGAAGCTTGGAGGCCGGCATCTGCTCACCGGCCATCAGGTCGATGACCTGGCGCAGCACGTCCACGGCCTGGTCGAAGTCGTCCTCGACGGTGGCATTCCCGTAGACCTGCAGGTAGGTGAGCGGCCACTGCTCGTCGAGGATGCAGAGGCTGATCTTCGGGTTCCGGCGTACTGCTTTGGCCTTGGCCCGGGCCGCCATGGTCGAGATCAGCAAGTCATCGCCGTCCATGACGTAGTACACGACCGTCATGGCGGGCCCGTCGTTGCGGCGGTTGTACCCGAAAATGCATGTCCGGTGCTTCCGGACGAACTCCCGGCGCTCCGCTGTGTCCACAGTCGCCCCTTCCTGCCCGATGGTCGCCACGTTGGCCGATGGGGCAGGCCTGTGTCAACCACCCCGGATGCATGATCCGCGTTGCGGGCGAACCGGAATTACGGCAACGTGGCCGTAACTGCCGAGCGAGTCCGGAGAAGATATGCCGCCGAAACCGCTGGAGCCTGGCGATCCCCTGGCCCTGGGCCGTTTTGAGCTTCTCGCCCGGCTCGGCGAGGGCGGCCAGGGCATTGTCTACCTGGGGCGCGGAACCGGCCCGGGCGAAGAGCGGGTCGCGGTCAAAGTGCTGCGGTCCAGCGTCGACGCCACGGTCCTGGAACGGCTGGCCCGCGAACTCGACGCCGTGCACCAGGTGCAGCCCTTTGTCACCGCCGGGGTCATCGAGGCGTCGGCGGAAGGCGACCGCCGCTTCATCGTCAGCGAGTTCATCGACGGGCCCTCGCTGCAGGAACGCGTCGATGCCCGCGGCCCGCTGCCCGCGGGTGATCTGCAGCGTCTCGCGGTGGGCACGGCCACCGCGCTGACCGCGATTCACGGGGCCGGGGTGGTCCATCGCGACTTCAAGCCGGCCAACGTGCTGCTCGGCCCGGACGGCCCGCGCGTCGTCGATTTCGGCATCGCCCGTCTCATCGACGCGGCCACGATCACCAGCGGGCTCATCGGGACCCCTTCGTACGTGAC
>JBEKGC010000352.1:0-7908 GCA_050013055.1 Streptosporangiaceae bacterium | reverse complement strand
GGCGTGCTGCGACGCTATCCCGTGGCGCTGGCCACCCTGGCCAGGTATCACACCAAGGCATGCGTCGAGGGCGCCCGCCAGGGGTACCGCACGGCCAGGACCGAGCTCGCCGGGGCGCTGCCCCCGCACGCCATCGATACCGTACTCGCCGCCTACCGCAAGGAAGGCGCCAGGCTCGCCGCCACCGCCCGCGCGGTCGGCCTGGTCGAACGCGCCCTGCGAGGGGAGACCTTTACCCAGAAGATGACGGATTCGCGGGTCGGCCGGAGCACGGAGGGGGTGGATGACGGGCGCTGGGAGGGGGAAGGCGGCCAGGTCAGGACGTGAGAGGATGGCCTTACGCCAGCCGGGAGTGAAGTGTAGTTCTGTGCGCAGCCAGAGAAGTGAGCCGGGGTCACGGCGGGCCCGAATCCTCCTGGTGGACGACCGGCCGGAGAACCTGATCGCGCTGGACGCGATCTTGTCTTCATCTTCCTGACCGCCGCGATCGGGCTGCCGGAACAAGCGTTCCGCGGCTACGCCGCCGGAGCGGTCGACTACCTGGCCAAGCCGTTCGATCCCTGGGTGCTCAAGTCGAAGGTCTCGGTCTTCGTCGACCTCTACCTCAAGCGCCACCAGGCGGGTGAGGCGGCGGATGACCGGCCGCTGCTCGACCAGCAGGACGTCGAGGAAACCGTGGCGGTGCTGCGCGGGCTTCCCGCCGTGACGAAAGACGCCGAGACGGAGCAGACCACGGCCCGGCTAGCGCAGCGGATCGGGCAATTGCGGGATGCCATCGACGCGTTCGGCGACGGAAGCGCGGAGAGCGGAGGCGAGATAATCGGGGACAGCGGGGCGATCGGGGACAGCGGGGACAGCGGGGACAGCGGGGACAGCGGGGACAGCGGGGCGATCGGGGGTGGGTGAGGCGGACCAGCCGGCGCCGGGCTGGTAGCGGCGGACGACCCGGGCCGGGACGCCGGCGGCTACGCACTGGTCGGGGACGGTGCCACGCACCACCGAGCCCGCCGCGATCACCACGTTGCGGCCGATGCACGCGCCCGGCAGCACGACCGCGCCGGCGCCCAGCCAGCTGCCTTGGCCGATCTGGACCGGGGCGTTACACGGCAGCTGCCGGCCGATCGGGACATCGGGGTCGGCGTACCCGTGGTTCTGGTCGGTGATGTAGACGTACGGGCCGGTGAACACGTCGTCCTCGATCACAAGCGACTGATGCGCCACGATGTGGCTGCCCCGGCCGATGACGCAGCGGTCCCCGATCCGGAGCACCGGCTGCGGACCGAGATCTTGCCCGGGCACCATCCCGGCCGACAGGGTGACGAGCGCGCCGATGAGGGTGTCCGCCCCGATCGCGATCGAGCCCTCCCCGAACACCGAACCGGGCGGGAAGGCCGCCATCGACCCGCGGCCGAACGCGGCGAACCGGCGTCCGGCCGGAGTGTCCGCCGTCACCACCCCGGCACGCTGCACCGCTTGCCACCCCCAGTGCGCCGCCCGCCAGCGCAGCTGGACCAGCCAGGCTGGCCTGGTCACGGGCGGGCCGAGGCGGCGAGCTGGCCGCAGGCGCCGTCGATCTCGCGGCCGCGGGTGTCCCGCACCGTGACCGGAACGCCGCAGGCCTCCAGGCGGCGGACGAACTCGCGCTGGTCGGCCGGGCGGGACGCGGTCCACTTCGAGCCGGGCGTGGGGTTGAGCGGGATCAAGTTGACGTGCGCGAGCTGGCCCGCCAGCAGCGCGCCGAGTTTCTCCGCCCGCCACGCCTGGTCGTTGATGTCCTTGATCAGGGCGTACTCAATCGAGAAGCGACGGCCGGTGGCGGCGGTGTAGTCCCGCGCCGCGGCCAGCACCTCGGCCACCTTCCACCGCTGGTTCACCGGGACCAGCGTGTCCCGCAGCTCGTCGTCCGGGGCGTGCAGCGACACGGCCAAGGTCACCGACAGGCCTTCCGCGGCGAGCCGGGTGATGGCCGGGACCAGGCCCACGGTAGAGACGGTGACCGAGCGCTGCGAGATTCCCATCCCCTCGGGGACAGGATCTGTCAGCCGGCGGACGGCCGCGAGCACGCTGGCGTAGTTGGCCAGGGGTTCGCCCATGCCCATGAACACCACGTTGGAGACCCGGCCCGGGCCGCCCGGCACCCGGCCGGCCGCGAGCAGCCGCGCGCCCGCCACCACCTGGCCCACGATCTCGGCCGCGGACAGGTTACGGGTCAGCCCGGCCTGGCCGGTCGCGCAGAACGGGCACCCCATCCCGCAGCCCGCCTGCGACGACACGCACATCGTGACCCGCTCCGGGTAGCGCATAAGCACCGACTCCACCAGCGCGCCGTCGAACGTACGCCACAAGGTCTTGCGGGTGGTCCCGTCGTCGCAGACCAGCTCGCGTTCGGCGGTCAGCAGCGGCGGCAGCAGCGCGCGGGTGAGCGCGTCGCGGGACGCCCGGGGCAGATCGGTCATCTCGTCGGCCTGGTCGGTGTACCGGCCGAAAAAGTGCCTGGACAGCTGGCTGGCCCGGAACGGCGGCTCACCGAGCTCGGCCACCGCGGCGCGGCGCTCGGCGAGCGCAAGATCAGCCAGGTGACGCGGCGGGCGCCCGGCCGGCCGGCGGCCCTGGCGGGTCAGGGTGAGCTCGACTGGATCGCGTGGTGCGGCGGCCGCCACGGGATCAGGAGCAGGCTGACGGTGAAGTGACACGCGAGTCCGTTCGGATCAAAGAGGTTGAGCTTGCCTCACCAGGATAGGGTGCACCTTGCCCCGCCGCGGCGAGGCGGAGTTTGGGGCTTCCGCCGGTAAGTCAGTACATTTCGTCCATGGCCACGTCGCATCCGGAAGCCAGCGGGCCGGTCCACCCGCGGCCGCCGGTCACGCTGCTCGAAAGCGTCAGCCCCTACGGCAGCCGCAAGGTCACGGTCGAATACGACGGTCTCACCACGGCCGCCTACCTGCACGACGACACCGCCGCGATCTCCGCCACCTGGATCGCCAACCACCGGCCCGCGCCGCCGGGCCCCGACCAGGCCGGGCTCGAGGCTGGCCGCGCGCCGCTGATGCCCGCCGGGCGGACCAAGCACCCGGGCGGCCGCGCGCCGCTGCAGGCGCAGACGCTGGAAGCGCTGTGGTTCGAAGAAGGCGACGGGGTCGCGATCTTCGAGCTGGGGCGGCCGATCGCGGTCATCGCGGGCTGGTCGGACTCCGGCCGCGGCATGCCCGGCTACAGCGGTGACGTGATCGGACAGACACCGTTCGGCTGGTCGCTCGACGACGCCATGGAGGGGCTCGCACCCCGGCTGGAACGGTCCAGGGCCTACTGGCGCTGGCGGGGTTCGGCCACCGGCTGGACCCAGTTCCAGCAGGCGCTGCTCGGCCACCTGCTGCCCCGGCTCGGGCCGGGCGGGCACTACTGGGACGCCTCAGCCGGCCATCAGCCGCTCACCGGAGTGACCGAACGGCCGCCGGGTCCCCGCCGCCCGTACACGGTACTGTCCACCGTGGGCATGAGCTGCCAGCGGATGCCCGTGGTGGAGCAGGTGCTCGAAGACCCGAGCGGATACGCCAGGGTCGAGCTCGCGCTGGCCACCACGCTGCCGAGCGCGCAGGTCGCGCGGGTATTCCTGTGGCTCGCGACCTACCCCTGGCGTGCCGTCACCTGGTTCGGTCCTGGCCACAGCGTGCGCTGGTACGACGAGCCGTCGACGTTCCCGCTCGGCGGCGGCGCAGGTAACGGGTCGGTCTTGCTGCTCGACGCCCCCGGCGCGCTGACCGGGCCCGAGCCACCTGACCTGTCGGGTTTCGCCTTCGGCGGGGATCCGGTCCGCTGGCTGTGGATCGTCCCGATCTCCGAACGAGACCGGCAGCTGGCCAAGGAACGCGGCTCCGCCACCCTGGTCAGCCGGCTCGCCGGGCAAGGCCAGAGCTGGATCGTCGGGCCGTCCTGAACCCCCTGAAAACCCCGGGCTAATGCACCGGGATAAAGATCACCAGCATGAGCCAGACCACCGGGGCGACGACAAGCAGCGAGTCGAGCCGCTCGAGGACGCCGCCGTGACCGGGCAGCAGCGAGCCCATGTCCTTCAGGTCAAGGTCCCGCTTGATCATGGATTCGACCAGGTCACCGAGGATCGCCGCGAGCACCGCGGCCGCGCCGGTGAGCAGCCCCTGCCACCAGTGGCCGTGCAGCAGCAGCGGCAGGCAGAGCGCGCCGCCGGCCAGGCCCGCCACCATCGAGCCCGCGAAGCCTTCCCAGGTCTTCTTCGGGCTGATGGCCGGCGCCATCAGGTGACGGCCGCCACGGCCGAGCGTGATCCCGGCGGCGAAGCCGCCGATGTCGCTGCACACCGTCAAGATGACGAAGGTCAGCACCCGGTGCGGGCCGTCGGCCGGCACCAGCATGAGCGCCACGAACGAGGCCAGGAACGGTATGTAGATGGTGGCGAAGATGCCCGCCGTGATGTCCTTGACGTAGCCGGACGGGCCGCCGGGCAGCCGCCAGGCGAAGATGGCGACCACGGTCAGCGCCAGGGCCGCCAGCGCATCCCGCAGGCCCAGCCAGTACATGCAGGTCAAGGTGGCCGCCCCGCCGGCCGCCACCGGGATCACCGCGATGTTGATGTCGCGCTTGGCCAGCGCGACCGCAAGCTCGGACAGGGCGATAGCCAGGAAGATGCCCACGTACAGCAGGAACGTCGCCTTGACGGTGAGCAGCGTGAGGATGACCAGGCCGCCGAGGACGGCCCCGACACCGATCGCGGCGGGGAGGTTGCGGCCGGCTCGTCGTGGCGGAGGAGTTACCACCGGTACGGCAGGGTCGATGTCCAATTAGACCTCGAGGAGCTCGGCTTCCTTGTGTTTGAGCAACTCGTCGACCTGCGCCTCATAGTTGTGGGTGAGCTCGTCGAGCTCCCGCTCGGCCCGGCGCACGTCGTCCTCGGGCGCCTCCCCGGACTTGATCATCTTGTTCAGGGAGTCCTTGGCGTGGCGCCTGATGTTCCTGATCGCGACCTTGCCGTCTTCGGCCTTGGTCCGGGCGGTCTTGATGTACTCGCGCCTGCGCTCCTGGGTCAGCTCAGGCAGCACGATCCTGATGATCGTGCCGTCGTTCGCCGGGTTCACGCCCAGGTCACTGTTCCTGATGGCCCGCTCGATGGCGGCAAGCGAGCTCTTGTCGAACGGCTGGATGACCACCATCCGCGGCTCGGGCACGTGGAACGAGGCCAGCTGGTTCACCGGGGTCGGCGTCCCGTAGTACTCGACCGTGACCTTGCTGAACATGGAGGGGTGCGCGCGGCCGGTACGGATGATGCTGAACTCTTCCCTGGCCACCGTGACCGCCTTGTCCATCTTCTCCTCGGCCTCGAACAGGGTGTCATCGATCATTGTTTCGGCTCCGTTACGCAGGTCTTGGCGTCTTGGCGTCTTGGCGGCAGATCAGCGTGCCGACCCTCTCACCGCGGATGGCCCGGGCTACGTTCCCCTCGCCCATCAGGGCGAACACCACGATCGGCAGGCCGTTGTCCAGGCACAGGCTCACTGCCGTAGTGTCCATCACCTTCAGCTCGCGGGCCAGGAACTCGCCGTAATCCAGCCGCTCGAACCGGATCGCGTCCGGCGTCGTATGCGGGTCCGCGTCGTACACGCCGTCCACCTTGGTGCCCTTCAGGACCGCGTCGGCGCCGATCTCCAGCGCCCGCTGGACGGCGGCGGTGTCGGTGGAGAAAAACGGCGCGCCGAGCCCGGCCCCGAAGATCACCACCCGGCCCTTCTCCAGGTGCCTGATGGCCCGGCGCGGGATATAAGCCTCCGCCACCTGGCCCATCGTGATGGCCGTCTGGACCCGGGTTTCGACGCCGAGCTTTTCCAGCACATCCTGCAGGGCCAGGCAGTTGATGACCGTGCTGAGCATGCCCATGTAATCGGCGCGGGCCCGGTCGATGCCCCGCTCGGCCAGGGCCGCGCCGCGGAACATGTTGCCGCCGCCGACCACCGCGGCCACCTGGACTCCGTCCTTCACCGCGGCGATGATCTCCGCGGCCAGGTGCGCCACCACGTCCGGCGAGATGCCCAGGGGCTCATCCCCTGCGAACAGCCCGCCGGACAGCTTCAGCACCACCCGCTGCCAGCTCGGATGGAGGACCCCCGCCGCGCCGGAGTCCGGCGTCCCTGGCTCCGGCGCGGCGGAGTCCGGCGTCCCGGACTCCGGCATTAGGCCTGGCCGACCTGGAACCTGGCGAAGGCGGTGACGGTGACGCCGTTTTGGGCCAGGACCTGCTTGATCGAGGTCTTGGGGTCCTTCACGAACGCCTGCTCGGTGAGCACCACGTCCTTGTAGAAGGCACCAAGCCTGCCCTCGACGATCTTGGGTATGGCCTGCTCAGGCTTGCCCTCGTCGCGGGTGATCTGCTCGGCGATCCGGCGCTCCTTCTCCACCACGTCCGCGGGCACCTCGTCGCGGACGACGTACTGCGGGCGCATCGCCGCGACCTGCTGGGCGACGTCCTTGGCCACTTCGGCGTTGTCCTTGTCGAGCTGGACAAGCACGCCGAGGGTCGGCGGCAGGGCCGCGTCGCTGCGGTGCAGGTACTTCTCCACGTAGCCGCCCTCGAAACGAGCGACCCGGCCGAGCTCAAGCTTCTCCTTCAGGCTCGCGCCTGCCTCTTCGATGAGCTTCTCCACGGTGGTGCCCGGGTTGGCCTCGGTGGTCAGCAGCGTCAGCCGGTCGCCGATCCCGGCCCGCGCCGCGGCCCTGGCGATGTCGGCCGCCACCTGCTGGAACTGAGGGGTCTTGGCCACGAAGTCGGTCTCGCAGTTCACCTCGACCAGCACGCCCGCCGTGGTGCCGTCGAGCTCGGCGGCCACCAGGCCGTTGGCCGCGGTCCGGGTGGCCCGCTTGTTCACGTCCTTGGCGCCCTTGATGCGGAGCAGCTCAAGCGCGGCCTCGGGGTCGCCGTTGGCCTCCCCGAGCGCGTTCTTGCAGTCCATCATGCCGGCGCCGGTCTGCTCACGCAGCCGCTTCACGTCAGCGGCGGAAAAATTCGCCATGTCCTCGTCTTTCGTCTTCACTCAGATACTTCGTCGGTGCCCGCGGTTACTCGTCGGTGCCCGCGGTTACTCCATCGGTGCCCGCGGCCTGCTCGTCGGTGACGCCTGCCAAGTCGTCGGCCTCGTCGGCCGCGGCAGCGGTGTTGCTGGTGATCGCGGATTCAGCGTTGATCTCGGTGTCGGCGGCACCTTCGGCCGCGGCGGCGGCCACGGTCTGCGAGTCGGCCGGGATCTCGGCGTCCGCCGCGTGGATGGGCGCTTCCTCGGAAGCTGCCACTTCATCGGCGGCCTCAAGCGTGACGGCGGTGGCCGCCGGGCTCTGGGAGCCTGCCAGCAGCTCGCGCTCCCACTCGGCCAGGGGCTCCTCGGCGCCGGGCACGCTGCCCGTGGGCTTCTCGTCGCCGCCGGCCGCACCGGCCCGGGCGATCAGACCCTCCGCGACGGCGTCGGCCACCACCCGGGTGAGCAGGGCAACACTGCGGATCGCATCATCGTTCCCCGGGATCGGGAAGTTGACCTCGTCCGGGTCGCAGTTGGTGTCGAGGATCGCGACGACGGGGATGCCCAGCTTGCGGGCCTCGTTGATGGCGATGTGCTCTTTCTTGGTGTCCACCACCCAGATCGCGCTCGGCACCCGGGACATGTCCCTGATCCCGCCCAGCGTCTTGTCCAGCTTGTCGTGCTCGCGGCGCAGGTGCAGGAGCTCTTTCTTGGTCATGCCGGACGCGGCGACGTCGTTGAAGTCGATCTCGTCGAGCTCCTTGAGCCGCTGCAGCCGCTTGTACACGGTGGAGAAGTTGGTGAGCATGCCGCCCAGCCAGCGCTGGTTCACGAACGGCATCCCGACCCGGCGCGCCTGCTCGGCGATCGCCTC
>JBEKGC010000351.1:0-7256 GCA_050013055.1 Streptosporangiaceae bacterium | reverse complement strand
CGCACCGGCCACTGCCCTGTGACGTGCTCCCTTGGGGGAAAAATGACCGAACAGCCGCCAAACAAGGACCGCCCTGATGACTGGGGCCGCAGCGGTTACGTTCCCGGCGAGCAGTACTACGGCGAGCAGTACGACCCGGAGGCAAGTTCGTCCCGGCCGGGCGCACCCGCCGCCGGGCGGCCAGGTCCGGGACCAACCATGCCGCCCGCCCCGCCCTGGCAGGCCGCGCCGGCCCAGGGGGCACCGGCCAACGAAGCCACGCAGCAGCTCCGACCGCAGTACCGGGCCGGGCAGCAGGGATCAGCGCCGCACGAGGCGGGGCAGCAGGGGGCGGGGCAGCAGGGGGCGGGGCAGCAGGGGGCGGGGCAGCAGGGGGCGGGGCAGCAGGGGGCGGGGCAGCAGGGGGCGCCGCCATACGAAGCGGCGCAGCCAGGGGCTTTTCAGCAGGGCGTATTTCCGCAACAGGGACTACCTCGGCAGGGACTACCTCGGCAGGGGGCCGATGCGAAGGGCTTCTTTGCTGCCCTGTTCGATTTCAGCTTCACGTCGTTGGTGACCACCCGGATCATCAAGGTGCTCTACGCCCTGATCCTGGTGCTGGCTGTGCTGACCGCGCTGCTCTACACCGTCATCATGTTCAGGGTGAGCGCGGGGTTCGGCTTGGCCACGCTGATCATCGGTGACCCGCTTTTCATCATCATCGTCATGGCGTTCTGGCGCCTGGTCCTTGAGGCTTTCGTGGTGGTCTTCCGGATCGCCGAGGACGTGCGGGCCCTGCGCGAGCGCGGCGACCGCTAGCGGTACAGGGCAGTAATACACCACGACTCTGGGCCGGCGAGGCAGAATAGAGGCATGGTTCGTTCGGCGCCGCGCCATGACCGGGATGCGGGCGGGGCGCCCGAGGTGCTGGCGGCCAAGGTCTCGTTGCGGCAGGAGGTCTGGTCCGCGTTGCGGGCGGCCAGGGTGGCGCGGTTCCCTGGGGCGGCCGGCCGGATACCGAACTTCATCGGGGCCGAGGCCGCGGCGCAGCGGCTGCGGGCGATGCCCGTGTGGCGGGCGGCCGGGACCTTGAAGGCCAACCCGGACTCGGCGCAGCTACCGGTGCGGCAGCGCGCGCTCGAGGACGGCAAGACGGTGTACATGGCGGTGCCGCGGCTGGCCGGGCCCGAGCCGTTCTTCGCCTTGGACCCCGACCACCTGAGCGAGCCGCCCCGCAAGGCGGCCTCGATCAGCGGCGCGACCCGGTCCGCGCGGCGGGTCACGCTGGCCGAGGTGGCCCCGGTCGACCTGGTGGTGATGGGCTGCGTGGCGGCCGGGGAGGACGGCGCCCGGCTCGGCAAGGGTGGCGGGTTCGCGGACCTGGAATACGCGCTGGCCACCGCGGCGGGGCTGATCGGACCGGACACGGTAGCGGTCACCACCGTGCATGAGCTTCAACTCCGCCCGGCCGGGGCGATCCCGCTGACCGGTCACGACGTACTGGTGGACTTCATCGTCACGCCCGAGCGGGTCATCGACTGCCGCCCTGGGCACGGGCCGCGGCCGCCCGTCGGCATCTGCTGGCAGGACCTGACCGAGGAGAAGATCGCGGCCATACCCCTGCTGGCGCGCAGCAGGCCAGGCCGGACATGAGCCATCGATGGGCCGGCGGTTCCGGCAGCTAGTATGCCGCGGCAGGTAACGTTCGCCCCGCTTCCAGCCGCCGTCTGCCCCGGGCCCGGCCACAACGATGTTCCATCGTTGTTGCTGGAACAACAACGATGGAACATCGTGGTGCCTCGCGAGCGGGAGCAAGGCAGCACGGACGTGCAGGATGGGGCGGGTGGGGCTCGCGGGGCAAGGGCCGCCGGGCAAGATCCGCCGGGCAAGATCCGCGGGGCAAGATCCGCGGGGCAAGATCCCGCCCGGACAAGATCCCGCCCGGACAAGATCCGCGGGGCTAGGGCCGCAGGACGGGCAGTCGGCGCCGGGTGCGACCCTTTGCTGCTGGGTAATCGGGCAAGCACTCATTAATGCGACGCTGGCTGGCCAGAGCTTTGCTGCCAGGGCACCCGCCTTCTCCGTGTGTCGTCAAGACAGGTCTGTTGACGGTTTAGTACGATCGTACTAAAATCAATTCGTGCGTACTAAGCAGGCGGCCGCCTCTGCTGCGTCGAGCACGTTCACCCAGCTCAAGCGCAGGGATCAGTTCGTCAGCTGCGCGATTGACGCGATCGTCGAGGTCGGTTTCTCGGCCACCACGGTGGCGGAGGTGGCCCGCCGGGCGGGCGTAAGCAAGGGCGTGGTTACCTACCACTTCGCCGCCAAGAACGACCTGATCCACGCGGTGATCACACATGTGATCGACTCGATCAGGCAGTTTCTTGAGCCGCGCCTGCGGGCCGCGGAGCCGGCCAGGTACCCGGAGCGGTTCGTCGCCGCCTACCTCACCGCGTGGGTCGACTATTACCGGACGCACCTGCGAGATGTGCTCGCGCTCTACCGGATCTCCATCCCGTACCGGGACGAGTCCGGCCGCCCCAGCGCCGAGTTCGGTGCCGAGGCAGACGAAATTGCCATGGTCGAGCAGGTGCTGAAACACGGGCAGGAGGCCTGCCGCCTGGGTCCTTTCGACGCCCAGGTGGTGGCGCTGACCATGAAGGCCGCGCTGAACCGGCTGCTCATCCGGCTTGCCGCCGATCCGGATCTCGACCTGGAAGGCTACGGCATCGAGCTGGTCAGGTTGTTCGAGCGCGCCACCCGGGCCGAGGTACCCGCCGCCTAGGCAGGAGAGAAGACTAGACAGGAGAGAAGAAATGAACGCCTACTTCGACAATCACTCCGCCGGGCTCCTGCTCGTGCTGGCGATCGGCGGCTGGGCCGTGATCGAGGCTAGTCAGGCCGCCGCCGGGCGCAAGGCAGCGGACCAGGACACCAAGGGCAGCCGGAGCCTGCTGTGGCGGTACGTGAACTGGACCACCCTGGCCGTCTGCTCGGTCATGGTCCACCTGGCCCCGCATCTGGTGCCCGCCGCCGCGATCCGGCCCGGCGCGTCCGCGTTCGCCGCCGGCCTGGTTATCATGCTGGCCGGCATGGTGCTGCGGGGCTGGTCGTTCCTGACGCTGGGGAAGTACTTCACGTTCACGGTCATCGTCACCCCGGATCAGCCCGTGATGACCGCCGGACCGTACCGCGTCCTGCGTCACCCCAGTTACGCCGGGGCGCTGCTGATCTGTGCCGGCATCGGCCTGGCGTCCGCGAACCTGGTCGGGCTGGCCGTGCTTACGGTGCTCCCGCTGGCGCTGCTGCTCTGGCGGATCCACCTCGAGGAGAGTGCGCTGGTCGCAACGCTCGGAGACGCCTACCGCCGGTACGCCGCCGGCCACAAGCGCCTGGTCCCGCTGGTCTGGTGATCACCGCGGGCGGGCAGGCACGATGGGCCGTCAGCCGGGCCCCGGCTTTGCCCAGACCGAGACGTGCTGGCGGCTCTCGCTGGTGAACGGCGCGCCGGTCCAGCCGTCCCACCGGTGGCGCAGGCGCAGGCCGGCCAGCTGCGCCATCAGGTCAAGCTCGGACGGCCACACGTACCGGAACGGGATCGAACGGTACTCACCCCGGTCGCCGTCGAGGGTGAGGTAGTTCGAGCTCATCGCCTGGGTGGCCACGTCGTAGACGTCGACCGCGAAACGGTTCGGGCTGACCTGGAACGGGACGGCGTTCTGCCCAGGCGGGAGCCTGCGCAGATCGGGGAGGATGACCTCGATGACGAAACAGCCGCCTGGTTCCAGCTGCGCCGCGGCGTTGGCGAAGCAGGCCACCTGCGCCGCCTGCGTGGTCAGGTTCATGATCGTGTTGAAGACCAGGTAGGCGACCGAGAACGTCCCCTCCGCCCGGGTGGTGGCGAAGTCGCCGAATGTCACGCCGATCGTGTCGCCGCCCGGCTTGGCCCGCAACCGGGCCACCATCGCCCGGGACATGTCGATGCCGTGCACCGGGACGCCGCGGCGGGCCAGCGGCAGCGCGATCCGCCCGGTACCGATGCCAAGCTCCAGGGCCCGGCCGGCCCCGGCCAGGCCGGCCAGCACGCCGACCGTCCGCTCGATCACGGCGGGATCGAACTCCTCCGACGACGGATCGTCGTAGCTGGCCGCGACCCGGGCACTGAAATAGCCGTCCTCGTCCTGCACGCCTCGGACGGTACCGCAGCTGGCCCGCCGCACGCGCGCGAATTTCCGCCCGGGGCCGGGCTGGGGAAAACCCCAGGGCGCGGCTTGGGGGTAGCCGCATTCCGCTGGCCGGCCGAGGTCCGTACCGTTTGCGCTGGGACGACGAAGGTTCGGAGGGCACGATGACCACAGAAAGCCAGGCTGAGATCGCCGCCGCGGTGGCCGCTCTGCACGACCTTGGCCCCGGCTACGATCAGGCCCTGGCCGAGGGGCTGGTAGAACGCATCGGCGCGGACATCGACAAGCGGATCGCGGCCGCGATCGACAGCCGGGTCACGGCGGAGGTGGACAGCCGCCTGTTGACCCAGCTGGACCGGTACGCCGGATGCAGGCACCAGCGCCGCCGGGCCAAGCGCATGGTCAGGGACGAACGGCGCGCGATCAGGGCCGACCGGGCCGACCGGTCCAGCCGGCCGTCCTTCGCGCTGGCCGCCGGGTCCGTGCTGGTCGCCCTGCCGATGACCGTGATCGTGCTGGCCCACTCCCCTGGCTTCGCCGCCATCATGCTGATGGCCCTGATCTGGGTCATCATCGGGGTCATCAACGTGGCCCACGTCATGCACAAGAACCCGCCACGGTAGCCGTTCCGGCCGGGGCGTGTTTCTGCATGCGGAACACGGAGGCGCCTGGGCGGGCCGCCAGCGCCTAGGCTCGGGACCGTGACAGACGTGCTGACCAGCGACCGGCAGGCCAAGGCCCGGCGCATGGAGAAGGCCATCCGCGGTTACTTCGACGCCTGCAACGCGGGCGACGCGGACGCGGTGGCCGCCTACTTCGCGCCGGGTGCGGTGCACTACTTCCCCCCGGACATGTACTCGGGGCCGTTCCGCGGGGGGCCGGCGATCGGCGAGAGATGGGCCTGGGCGGTGCGCACGCTCGGCTCGCGCTGGACGGTGGACGAGGTCATCTGCGACCCTGACACCGACCGGGCGGTGATCGAGTGGACGCACGAGAAGACCAAGACCGGGGTGGTGCTGCGCGGCGACGAGTGGTACCGGTTCGCCCCGGCCACCGGGCTGATCACCGAGATCCGCGCCTACTACGCCTCGCCGCAGGCGGCCGGCCTGGACCGGATGGAGCTGGCCGGGTTCCCCTACGCTGACCGCGGTTATGCCGCCAGCCGCTGAGGCGTTCGGCGGGCTGCTGCTCGACATCGGCGGCGTGCTGCACGCCACCGGCATCCACCTGGTCGGGCGGCTGGCCGAGCGCGAGCCCGCGGTCCGGCCTGTGCTGATGCGGATCGGCGGGATCGCGACCGAGAACGACGAGCTGTGGCAGCAGCTGCTGGCCGGCCAGGTGACCGAACGGCAGTACTGGGCGCAGCGAGCCGCCGAGCTCGGCGCCGCGGTCGGTCAGACGTGGGATACCCGGGCCATGATCGGCCGGCTCTACCAGCTGCCCAGACAGGACTGGCTGCGCGCCGAGATGCTTGAGCTCGTGACCGAGGCCAAGGAGGCCGGGCTGCGGGTCGGCGCGCTGACCAACGACCTGACCGACTTCCACGGACCGGACTGGGTGGCCGCCCAGGAGCACCTGAAATTGTTCGACGTCATCGTGGACGCTGGCCTGACCGGCGTGCTGAAACCCGATCCCCGGGCGTTCCGGCACGCCGCGGCCGAGCTCGGCCTGGCTGCCGAGCGGATCGTGTTCCTCGACGACATGCCGGCCAACGTGGCCGGCGCACGCCGGGTCGGGATGACCGCGGTCCGGGTGCCGTGGGACGACCCGTCCCCGGCCATCGCTACCGCCAGGGACCTGCTCGGGCTACCCTCCCTGGCGCCCACCTAACGAAGGAGCTCCCATGCCGCTCGTGCGCATCGACATCATGGAAGGCCGCCCGCCGGAGAAGATCCGCGAACTGCACGGCCGGGTCGCGGCCCTGGTCGCGGAGATCCTGGACACCCCGATCGACCGGGTCCGTACCTACATCACCCAGTTCCCGCCCGAAGGGTGGGGCATCGGCGGGGTCCCGGCCGACGTAGCCCGCGCCGACGAGGTCGCGGCCCGCCGCGCGGCCACCGCCGACCGCACCGGCACGTGAGCGAGCCGACGGCCGGCACCGCCGTCGTGGTCGGGGCCACCGGGGCGATTGGGACGGCCGTGGTGGCGCGGCTGACCCGGCGGGGCGTGCCGGTGCTGGCCGTGGCCCGGGGCAAGGCGGAGCTTGACGAGCTCGCGACCGGCAACGACCTGGTGACGGGCTGCCCGGCCGATATCGGGAGCAACGACGCGATCGAGGCCATCGCCTCGATGCTCACCGGCCCGGTGCGGATCGCGGTGTTCGCGGCCGGGCTGCCGGTCCGCGGCTCGGCGGACAGCATCGACCCGGACGCGTTGGCGGCGGGCAGCAATATCAAGCTCGGCGGGTTGCTGCGGCTGCTGCACGCGGTGCGCGACCGGCTGGTGCCCGGATCGCGGTTCGTCACGTTCGCCGGGTCGCTGGGGCTTGAGCCGCGTGCGCATGAGGCCGGCCCGGGTGCGGTCAATGCCGGGGTGTTCAACCTGATGCGTCAGATCAGCCTGCTCTACGGGCCTCGCGGGGTGACGACGCACACGCTCAGTCCGGGCCCGGCCGACACGCCCCGGCTGCGCCGCATCGTGGCCGCGGTCGCCGCCGAGCGGGGCGCCGCCGAAGAAGACATCTGGCAGGAGTACGTGGCGCAGAACTCGCTCGGCCGACTGCCGACGGCCGGCGAGCTGGCCTGGGCCGTCGAGCTGCTGCTCGACCCGGAGGCCGACCTGCTGCACGGCAGCGTGCTCTACCTGGACGCGGGCGGCCACCGCGGCATCCACTTACGCGGGGGTGTGGCCTAGGCGGCGGGAGATGAGCTGGGCGGATTCCACGACCAGGGAGGTGGCCCGGCGCATCATCGTGCGCATCCGGGCGCTGTCGCCGACCACGCTGACCGCCGCCATGACGTTGCCGTCCCGGCCGCGGATCGGCGCGCCCACCGAGACGATGCCGACATGCCCCTCCTCGTTGTTCTGCGCCCAGCCGCGCTTGGCCACCGCGGTCAGCTCGGCCAGCAGCCGGTCCTTGTCGGTGATGGT
>JBEKGC010000350.1:0-7256 GCA_050013055.1 Streptosporangiaceae bacterium | reverse complement strand
CAAGGACGGTACCCGATGACTGAAGGCAGGGAAGCGGCGCGCCGGCCGGTGCGCACTCCGCTGCGGCAGCGCAGCCGGAGACGCTGGGCGATCACCGGCGGCGTCGCGGCCAGCTGGGTGGTGCTTGAGGTCGTGACGGGTTCCGTCATCTCCGCCACCGTGCTGTTCGTGGTCCTCGCCGCACTCGCCGCCGCGGCCGTGGGCGGCCTGCGGGCCTCGGGCATCACCAGGGATCATCCGTGGATACGGCGGCTGGCCTCCCGGCCGTGGCGCGACGGCCAGGACGTGCTGAAGGTCGCCATGCGGCACCTGTCCGACGTGTTCGTGGTCACGCCCAGCGGTTTGCTGCTCGCGCCGAACGTGGTCCAGCTCCAGCTGAGCCCCGACGACTTCAGCTCGCTGTGCGAGCGGATGGAGCTCGACGTGATCAGCGCGGGCGTGACAGAAGTCTACGAAGATCAGGTAGCCGCGCACGGGGCTCGCTTCGCCGGGCCAGGCCGGGCCGGGGTGCACGTCATGGCGGCCGGGTCCGTCCCGCCTGGCCGGTACCGGCTGCGGCAGGGGAACCTGGCGAGTGCCGACGCCCAGCCCGACGTGCCCGGCCTGCCCGACGTGCCCGGCGTGCCCGGCCTGCCCGACGTGCCTGACCCCTGGTACGCGGGCATGGCACCAGAGTTCGCGTACGCCACCCCGCAGCATGGCTACAACATGCCGGGCCACCCCGTCTGGCAGGCACCTGACTCGGGCTTGACGGTCGCCACCGGCATGGCCACGATCATGGCAGAAGGCCTCGCCTTCGTCCCCGTGCTGCGGCTCGTCACGGGCTCCTCGGTGGCGGAGACCACGACCTCAGGCGCCCGGGCCGGGCGCGGGCCGGTTGAGCTCGTGCTCCCCGAGGTGGCCACGGTGTCCAGGGAGCACGCGAGATTCACCTTCTCCGACGGTCGCTGGTGGATCACCAACCAGGGCAGGAACGGGCTCAGCCTCAACGGCACCCCGGTGGCGGGTGACCAGCCGCTCGGCGACGGCGATACGATCCGCTGGGGGACGAGACCGGACGCACTGCAGTCCCGCGTTGAGATCAGCTGAGGCACCGACGGGCGCCCATCGTCACCCAGACAGGGCGAGACTGGAGGGCCGCGCTGGTGGCGCGGCGTCGTTCGGGAGTGGCGAGGCAGTGGCGACGGGTCGGCTTTTCCTGTGGTCAGAGGAGCTTGGTGAGTGGGCGAGCTGCCCGCCCGATGAGATCACCTGGCTGGACCGGCGCATGCTGAGCGGCGATGAGGACCTCACGCTGCACCGCGCCCCGCGCTGCGCGGGTCTGCGTTACGTGCACCACCGCTGGGAGCTGTTCAGCCGTGATACGACCTACCGGGTTTACCTGGCGCCAGAAGCAGCCGGGATCCCGGTCAGCGCTCAGGCCGTGCAGCGGACGGCGTGCCAGGTCCTGCCCGTGGCCCCGGCGCGCTACGAAGCGCTTCCGGTGGTCCTCGCCGAGGGGTCGTGGCTGGTCAGCGTGGGTACCTGGGTACTGAGGCTGCGGCTCGACGGGGCCGGCGCTTCCGCCCGCCGGCCGCCGGGCCCCGCCTCGGACGATGACAAGCAACTAACGACCCGGGCCGGGAAAATCACCAGGCGGGACAGCGGGCCCGGCGAAGACGCGGTGGCCCGCGTGCGCGGCTACTTCACCCGCAACGCCACGGCCCGGCTGACGATGGCCTACTACTACCAGGAGTTCATCGGTGGCCTGGCCGCCCCGCAGGCGGCGCCGATGACAGACGTCGTCATCGCCCTGAACCTCAGCGGCGTGGGGGCGGTATCTGACTACAAGAAGCTGCTTCAGGGCTTCATCTGGGCCGAACGCGGCCACGCGCGTGATCTCGCCGACTTCCTGCTCGCCAACGGCCTGCTGACGCCGGCCGATCTTGACGAGGCACGGCAGGTCGCGGCGGAGAACGAACGTCGTGGCGTCTGTGAGATGGCCAGGCAGCGGCTGCAGTACCGCCCCAGAGGCAGCTGACCGGGCGACTGCGGTTGGGGATTATTCAGACGTGAGCTGGGAGACCGGTCGCTGGCCTGCGACCTCGTATTCTCCGTCGGCTAGCACGTACTGGGTAACGACCCCATCGATGTCTTCGGCGTTTATGTCGCCCCGGACGATCCAGTAATGCGGGATGCCGAGCTTCGCGTAGACCGCAAGCTTCTGCGTCGCGTCCTGTTCCTCGCTATTATTCGATACTGCTTCGATGACTGCCTGCAGGACGGATACGTCGTGGGTGGTCTCACGGGGCGCCGGACGATGACCCGAGATGAAGACGACGCCATCGGCCACGTAATTGTTGCGTCCCGTACCGCCGCGGATAAAGCCTGAGTCGGCCACGTATTGCTCACCGGCCACCTGATGGCCACGCCGCCGCCAGTACTCGAGCAAGGCGAGGACTACCTGCCAATGCCAGAACGTTACCGGCCTGTAGGCCAGCTCCAATCGACCAGACCGCAATTCCCACGCCCAGCCGTGCGAGGGGGTGGGCAACCCGGCGAAGGCGTCGCGGGTGATCAAACCGTCGCTCGGCAGGATGATCTGCGTCGCCATGGCTCTCCCATTCTGCCAAGCCCGCGGCTCCTGAGCTAAGTCTACGATTCGCCGTGTGCGGCCGTGAACTGCGCCGCAGTCAGGCGGCCGCTCATGGCGGCCGCTCATGGTTGTCTCGCAGGCAGCCCGGAATCGGTGCGCTGGCGCACTCCGTCCAGGATGACCTGGAGCAGGTGGCGGGATCTCGCGTCCCATTCGTCTGGCTCGAGGCGGGTCAGGTAACCGACGAGGAGGATGACGTCACGGGCGTCGATGTCGGGGCGGATGGTCCCGTCGGCTTGGCCGGCGTCGAGCAGGATCGTGATCGCTTCGCCGATAGGCCCCAGGCTGTGCGCGGCGAGGTCTTGCGATACGGCCGCTTCGACGGCACCGAAGACTCCCCGCTTGACCTGCGCGTAGTCGGCTAGCCGGTCGAGCCAGCGGGCCAGCGCGGTGAGCGGCTCGTGGCTGGCGAGCAGCGCCGGCGCCGCCGCCACGAGTTCGCCGACGTCCTCCCGGTAGACCTCGGCGAGCAGGGCCTCGCGGGTCGGGAAGTGGCGGTACAGGGTTCCCTGCCCGACCCCCGCCTGTCTGGCGATCGCGTTCAGCTTCACCTCGTCCGCGGATCCGATCGCCGCCCGCGCGGCCGCGATGATCCGGGCCCGGTTGCCGGCGGCGTCGGCCCGGAGGCTGGCCGGGTTCATCGTCCCTCCAGTTGGCTAAGTGGACACGTGTCCGTTACTCTGTGGAAGTCAACTGGACATGTGTCCACTTTACCTGGAGGGAGTCCCGATGACGGGCATCGACGGCAAGGCCATCGCCATCACCGGGGCGAGCAGCGGCATCGGCAAGGCCACCGCGCGCTTGCTCGCCGAGCGCGGCGCGGCGGTCGTCCTCGGCGCGCGCCGGGCGGATCGCCTGGACAAACTAGCCGAGGACATCCGCGCGAGCGGCGGACGCGCGGTCGCTGTCGCCACGGACGTCACCAGGGCCGGGGATCTGCGGCGCCTGGTGGACCGGGCGGTCACGGAGTTCGGCCGGCTCGACGTGCTGGTCGGCAACGCCGGCATCAGCAAGATCGGCCCCGTGGCCGACCTCGATACGGACGGCTGGTCGGCGATGATCGACGTCAACCTCCGCGGCATACTGCACGGCATCGCCGCGGCACTGCCGGTCTTCCGGCGGCAAGGGCGCGGCCACCTGGTGACCACGGTGTCCACCGCCGGGCTGAAGATCGTTCCCACGATGGCGGTCTACGCCGCGACCAAGAACGCCGTCCGGACCCTGCTGGAAGGACTGCGCCAGGAGTCGACCGACGGCGTGCTGCGGACCACGGCGGTGTCGCCGGGGTACGTACGCACTGAGCTAGCCGACTCCATCGACGATCCAGAAGTCCGTGCGCAGATCCGCCGGAACAGTGACGAGTTCGCCATCCCGCCCGACGCCGTCGCCCGTGCCATCGCCTTCGCCATCGAACAGCCCGACGACGTCGAGATCGGCGATATCACCATCCGCCCCACCGTCCAGGGGTAGCCCGCTCCCTGGACCCGGCCGCGGCTTGGGCCGGGCCGGGTCCGGGAGCGGTCAGGCGGTTCACGGGCGGGCGCTGGGGGTGCTGCGCCGGCGGCGGTAGACGAACTGGACGACCGACAGGGCCAGGAACGGGGCGCTCATCACGATCAGCAGCGTGGAGTGGTCGACGAGGCCGAGGGCGAGGAAGACGACGTTGGCGAGGGCGCTGAGGACGGCGCCGAGAACCGGGTAGCGGTGGTTGATCACGAACAACATGACTGGGCTCCCTTTCGCGGTGGCGGGCTGGCCGGATCGTTCAGGGCTTGAGCGTAACAATTTCTTGCGTAATGCGCAAGTAATGCGTAACACGCAAAATTGTTTTGATGCTGACAGCGAGGATCGTTAGGGATCAAAAATGAAGCTCGCAGAGGGGCGATCCCTGGCCTCCTGGTGGAGTGGGACGGTGCGTGCTAGCCGACCTCGGCCGCCAGGTCGTCATAGGCAGGCTGGAGCTCGTCCCACCGCGCGTCGGCGTCGCAGCGCTCGCGCCCGGCGAGATGAGCGGCGAGATCTTCGACGTGGACCTGCACCCCCGCCCCGTAGGCGGCGAGCAGGTGCAGGGGCATGCCCCGTTCCTCGATGACCACGATGGTCTGCTCACCCTCGGCGGCCAGCGTGACCTCGATGACGTTCTCGTGCGGCTGGCCCAGGCCATGGGCCAGCCGCAGCCGCCGCGGGGGCTCGCACGCTTCCACCCGACCGGTGCCTTCCGATCCGCTGGCGTAAAAGTGAAAGCGGTACTCACCGCCGAGGCGAAGATCGCCCTCGACCTCCCCGATCCAGCGGGCCAGGCGCGAGGGATCGGTCAGCGCCGACCACACGTCGTCGATATCGGTGTCGAAGCGGTCTTCCATGCGCACGACGCCCTGGCCGTCAGCTGATCGCAGGCGGCCCAGGATGCGGCCGCCCGAACCGGCCTGGCTGGTGGTCATGTGGTGCTCCTTCGTTCGTGTTTTCCCCGGGCTATCTCGGTGTGCAGGGCATCCAGCCGCTGCTCCCACAACGCCCGGTACCGGCTCAGCCATTCATCGACCTCGGCGAGCGGCTCGGGGCGGAGACTGTAGACCCGCCGCTGCGCCTCCTGGCGGACCTCGACCAGCCCCGCCTCCCGCAGCACCCGCAGGTGCCGCGATACCCCAGGGCGGGCAATGGGCAGCAGCGCCGCCAGCTCACCCACGGTGGCCGGACCTCCGGCCAAGGTCTCGAGCATCGCCCGCCGGCTCTCGTCCGTCAGTGCCCGCAGCACAGCTTCCATGGCATCAACGTACCAAAGCAGTTACGTAACTATCAAGGTACATAAGCCGACCGGGAGCTTGTGCCCTCATCGATCGTGGACAGGAGCCGACAGGAGCGAAGGGTCCTGGGCAGGCTCGGCGTCGGCTCGCTGGCCGCGAGCCTCGACCGGGCCGGAGCGCCGGGCCAGGACGATGCCGCCGAGCACGGCTACCAGGCAGGACGCGCCCCCGACGGCGAGGCCGGCCCGCGGATTGGTCGCGGCGATGATCCAGCCGATGGCCGGGCCGCCGACCGGGGTCGTTCCCTGGAAGGCGACCTGCCACAGCGCGATCACCCGTCCGCGCATGCTCGGCTCCGCGCTGAGCTGGATCGTGGAGTTGCCGATCGCGATGAAGGAGACACTCGCCCAGCCGACGAACAGCAGCGCGGCGTAGGCGAGGCCGAGAGCAGGGGAAAAGGCGCAGGCCAGGATGGCCACGCCGAAGCCAGCCGCGGCGATGATCATCGGCCGCAGCCCGGTCCGGCCGCGCGCGGCGGTGAACAGCCCCCCGATCACCGCCCCGACCCCCATCGCCGCGGTCATGAAACCGTAGGCCTCCGCCCCGCCGTGGAACGTCTGCCTGGCCAAGACCGGGAGCGTGACCTGGAACTCGTACGCCAGCAGCCCGACCAGGCTCATCATCGCCAGCGGAATGGCGATCGCGGGAGTGCGGGCCGCGTAGCGCAGGCCCTCGCGCAGCTGCCCGCTGGCCCGCCCGGCCGGGGGGCTCGGCCGCAAGGCGGAACGGTCCATGATGAGCAAGGAGGTGACCACGGCCGCGAAGCTGACCGCGTTCAGCAGGAAGCAGATCCCGATGCCGGCCGTGGCGATCAGGATCCCGCCGATGGCGGGCCCGACCGCCCGGGCCGCGTTCACCGTCACCGAATTCAGCGTGATGGCGTTGCGCAGCTCATCGACGCCGACCATCTCACGGACGAAAGCCTGCCGGGCGGAGTTCTCGAAGGCGTTGTTCAGGCCGAGGATGACGGCCAGCGCGCAGACCTGCCAGAAGCGGACCGCGCCGAACACGGTGAGCAGCCCGAGCGCGAGGGCCTGAAAACCCATGGCGATCTGGAGCACGATCATCAGCCGCCGCTTGTCCACCCGGTCGGCGACCACGCCGCCGTAGGGGGCGAACAGCAGCACGGGCAGGGCCTGCAGGGCCACGGTGGCGCCCAGGTCCGTGCTCGAGTGGGTCAGGGTCAGCACCAGCCAGGACTGCGCCGTCATCTGCATCCAGGTCCCGGCCAGGGATATCGACTGGCCGGTGAAGTACAGACGGTAGTTCGGGACTTTCAGCGAGGAGAACGTCTGGCGCCAGAACGCGCCCATCCGGCGCTTCACCGTCACCTGGTCAGGCAACGAGCTCAGCGTCCCCGGTGAACGCGGCCCACAGCGCCGCGTAGCTGCCGCCCCGCCCCAGCAGCTCGTCGTGGGTGCCGACCTCGGCGATCTGGCCCGACTCCATCACCACGATCCGGTCGGCGCGGGCGGCGGTGGTCAGCCGGTGCGCGACCACCAAGGTGGTGCGCTTGGCCGTCAGCCGCTCGGTCGCGGTGCTGACCGCCGCCTCCGACGCCAGGTCGAGGGCCGCGGTGGCCTCGTCGAGCAGCAAGATGGCGGGGTCCACCAGGTAGGCGCGGGCCAGGGCGATCAGCTGGCGCTGGCCGGCGGCCAGGTTGCGCCCGCGCTCGGCCACCTCGTGCCGGAAACTGCCGGGCAGCCGCGCGATCATCTCGATCGCCCCCACCTCGCGCGCCGCCGCCTCGACCTCCGCGTCCGTCGCGTCCGGGCGGCCGTAGGCGATCGCGTCCCTGACCGTGCCGGGGAACAGGT
>JBEKGC010000349.1:0-7300 GCA_050013055.1 Streptosporangiaceae bacterium | reverse complement strand
GCCCTCGCACTCCATAGAAGGGGTGCAAGGGCCCCGCGACCCCCTTATGAGAGGCAGGAACGCTGGTTACGGGGTGAGGCGGCGGTCGGATTCGGTGAGCGGGAGGATGGGGGCGGCGGGGAAGGGCGGGGAAGGGCGGTCGGTTGGCGGTGGACGGGGGTCGGCGCGGGTCCGGGCGGAGGCCCCGTCGAGCCGGACACCACACAGGGCCAGCACGGCGATCAGGGCGGCGGCGCAGGTGATCGAGGCGTCGGCCGGGTTGAACGTCCACGGCACGTGCGGCAGGTTGATCCAGTCGACGACGCGGCCGCGGAACAGGCCAGGCGCCCGGAAAAGACGATCGCCGAGGTTCGCCGCGGCCCCGCCGAGCAGCATGCCCAGGGCGATCGTCCAAGCCCAGCTGCGTAGCCGCTTGGCCAGGACGATGATGGCGAGGATGACCCCGCACCCGAACAGGCAGATGACGGTGGTGTAAGAGGTGCCGACACCGAAGGCAGCCCCGGCGTTGAGGGTGGGATGCACGGTGATCAGGCCGCTGAGGATCCTGACCGTGGGATGCCCGGCCAGCTTGTCCAGCGCTAGGGCGGTGGAGATCGTGTCGGCCGCCAGCACCACGATGGCGATCCCGAACATGACAAGGAGCGCGCGCCCAGGGCGCGACGGGGCGGGCGGGGTCATGCGGACGGGGAGGGCCGTGGGGGCAGCGGACGGCGGGATTTGACCGGCCCGGTGGAGGTGTCGGGCGGCTCCGGCGGCGGCTGCTTGGCCAGGGCGTCCAGAGCGAGCTGGACCGCGGTCTCCAGCTGCGGGTCGCGGCCTGCCGCCGCGTCGTCCGGGCTGATCAGCACCTCCACGTCCGGGTCGACGCCGTAGTTCTCCACGCTCCAGCCCAGCTCGTTGAACCAGAACGCGTACCTGGGCACGGTGATGCTTGTGCCGTCGACCAGGCTCTGGTCCCCCTCGATGCCGATCACGCCGCCCCAGGTCCTGGTCCCGACCACGGGGCCGAGGCCGAGCAGGCGGATCGCCGCCGTGACGATGTCGCCGTCCGATCCGGCGAATTCGTCCGCCACGGTGACCAGCGGGCCGTGCCGCGCCTCCTGCGGGTAGGTGCCGGGCAGCAGGTGGCGGCCCAGGTCCCAGGCGATGACGCGACGGGAGAGCTTCTCCACGATCAGCTCGGAGGTATGCCCGCCGCTGTTCCCGCGCACGTCGAAGACCAGCCCGTCCTTCGCCATCTCCGTCCGCATGTCGCGGTGGAAATGGGCCCAGCCCTCGCCCATCATGTCCGGGATGTGCAGGTAGCCGAGGCGGCCGCGGCTCAGCTCACGCACCAGCCTGCGCCGGCCGGTCACCCAGTCCTGGTACCGCAGCCGCCGCTCGCTGCGCAACGGCACCACGACTACTCTGCGTGGCTCGGCGGGGTCGGCGGGTTCGTCCCCCCGGGTCAGCACAGTGAGCTCCACTGGCTTGCCCGCGGTGCCGGCCAGCAGCGGCCACGGGCCTCGCACCGGGTCGACCGGCAGGCCGTCCACGGCCACGACTTCGTCGCCGGCCCGCACCGCCACGCCCGGAGCCGCCAGCGGTGACCGCGCCCGCGGGTCGGACGACTCGCCCGGCAGCACCCGGTCCACCAGCCAGCGGCCGGAGCTGTCCCGCGAGATGTCCGCGCCGAGCTGGCCGACCGGCGCGTACTTCCGGCTTCCGTTCCCGGTTTTGGGGTCCATGCTGACGTAGGCGTGCGATGTGCCGAGCTCGCCGAGCAGGTCCCAGAGCAGATCGGCGAAGTCAGCGGATCCGCGGATCCGCGCCAGCAGCGGCCGGTAGGCGGCCAGCGCGCCGTCCCAGTCCACGCCTGAGGTGTCCCGGACCCAGAAATCCCGGCGCACGTACCGGCCGGCCTCGGCGTAGGCATGTTCCCACAGCGCGGCCGGATCGGCCTGGAACCGGGCCCGGGACTCGTCGATGACGACGGCATCTGACGGGTCGTCCTGCTTGCGCGCGGACGACACCACCCGGAGCCCGTCGTGGTCCCGCAGCACGAGCCGGGTGCCGTCGCCGCTGACCCGGAACCACTCGATGCCGCCCGCCAGCTCCTTGACCTCCCGCTTGCGCAGGTCGAACCGCTGCAACGCCGACCGGGACCTGTCGTCGTCCAGGTCCGCGCCGCCCTCGCCGAGCACGCCGGCCAGCGGCGCGCGCAGCCACACCAGGGCGCCCTTGACCGCGCGCAGGGACCGGTAACGGGCCTCCTCCACCGGAACTCCGACGATGCGTTCGGCTAGGCCCGCGGCGTCGACGGTGACGGTGACGGCGTCGTCGGAATCCTCGGCCGCCTCGCCGTTGACCGGTCGTCCCTCGGGCATCGGCCCGAACGGCGACGGGGTCTGCGCCGCGAGCGGCACCAGGTAGGGCCGGGCACCGAACGGGAACGACAGGTCGAACGTATGCGTGTCGTAGACCGGGTCGAAGGTGCGCTGGGACAGGAATGCCAGGTACAGGCCGTCGGAGGTGAACACCGGGCTGGTGTCGACGAACCGCCCGTCCGTCACCTCGATGATCTCGCCGTCGGCGAAGGAGGCGCGGCGGCTGAGCCGGATCTGGGCCAGCGGCCGCAAGGCGGGCTGGGACCAGGCCAGCCAGGCCGAGTCCGGGGACCAGGCCAGCCCGCTGATGGCCCCGTCTACGCTCGCCGCCAGCTGGCTGACCTGACCCGATTCCACGTCGACGATGTACAGGGCGCCGTCGTGCGCGGCCGCCGCGACGGTGGCACCGTCCGGGGAAGCGGCCAGCGCGGTCACATGACCGAGAAGACCTTCGGCCCACCGAACGGCCGCTGGCTCTCCGGCCACGGACCCGATCTCCAGCCCGTCGGCCCCGGACGCGTCGGTGACCCAGGCCACCCGTCCGGTCTCGCCGAGCACCCGGGGCAGCCGCCCGCGGGCGCGGGAGTCCACCAGCAGGGCGCGGGCCGGGCCGTCCTTGTGCGTGAGCCAGTGCACCGTGCCCCGCACCTCGACCACGCTGGCCTGGCCGGTCCGGTCACAGTCGAGATCACCCAGGTGATCCCGGGCCGAGACCAGCATCGGCGCCCGGGCCGCCGCGGGCGAACCGAGGCTCAGCTCGATCCGGTGCGGCTCGGGCGCGTCCGGCCCGTCCAGGATCCAGATATCGCCCGCTAGGTGGTAGACGATCCGGTGCCCGTCGGTACTCGGGTTCCTGACGTACATGCCGTCGTGATCGGTGTGCCGCCGCACCCCGGTGCCGTCAAGAGCGCACGAGTAGATGTTGCCCGTGTCCTCGTGGTCGGACAGGAAGAACAGCCGGCCGCCGATCAGCATCGGGCTGGCCAGCTGGCCGTCCAGGCCGGTCAGGATCCGGGTGAACGGTGCCAGCCCGGCCGCCGGGGCCGACCCGACGGCCCCGTCGGAGCCGTCGGACCCGTCGGCCCGGGCGGCGGTCCACAGCTTGCCTGCCCGGCCGCCGCGGTACCGCTTCCAGAACGCGGGTTCGCCGGCCACGCTCCCGGTGAGCAGGGCGGTTCCCGTGTCCTCCAGGGCCAGGTCGTTGACGGCGCCGAACGGCAGCAGCCGGGGCGGAGCGTCCCCCCGGCCGGGAACCGCGTAGGCCCGCCGGTACTTCATGGCCGGCTGGCCGGCCGAGCTGATGGCCAGCACCTCGCCGCCGGCCGTCCACCCGGTGACCCTGGTCTGCGGATCACCCCAGTAGGTCAGCCTGACCGGCTGGCTCCCTTCGGCGTCGGCCGCGTACACCTCGGGATTACCGTCCCGCCAGCTGGTCCAGGCCACCGACGTTCCGTCACGGGAAAACCGCGGGTAGCTCACCGTCACGGCGTCGGCGGACAACCGCCAGGCCCGGCCGCCCGTGACGGGACCGAGCCAGACGTCGTCGCCGGCCACGAAGGTGACCAGGTCACCGTGCAGGTGCGGATAACGCAGGTACCCCGGCGTCATCGCGCCCCGCCCTGGCCTGGCCGCGGCGGTCTTGGGGATCTTGGGGGTCTTGGGGGTAGCGGCGGACGCGCCTTGACCGGTCCGGTGGAGGGGTCGGGCGGCGTCGCGGGCGGCTGTTTCTCCAGCGCCTCAAGCGCTAGGCGCACCGCCGTCTCCAGCTGCGGGTCCCGGCCCGCGGCCCAGTCATCCGGGCTGTTCAGGACCTCCACGTCCGGGTCGACCCCGTAGTTCTCCACCCCCCAGCCGTAGTGGTCGAAGTAGAACGCGTACTTGGGCACGGTCATGTGCGTGCCATCGACTAGTTCGTACCCGGGGATGCCCTCAATGCCGATCACCCCGCCCCAGGTGCGGGTGCCGACCACCGGACCGAGGCCGAGCAGCTTGACGGCCGCCGTGATGATGTCGCCGTCGGATCCGGCGAACTCGTCGGCCAGCATGACGACAGGACCGCGCCGCCCGTCCTCCGGGTAGGTCACCGGCCGGATCCCGCGCCCGTTCTCCCAGCCGATGACCCGGCGGGCCAGCTTCTCCACCACGAGCTGCGAGATGTCCCCGCCGCCGTTCCCCCGCACGTCCATGACCAGCGCGTCGAATTGCATCTCGGTGTGCAGGTCGCGGTGGAAGTCGGCCCAGCCCTCAGCCACCATGTTCGGGATGTGCAGGTAGCCCAGGTGTCCCTCACCGAGCTCGCGGACGCACCGCCGCCGGCCGGCCACCCAGTCCTGGTACCGCAGCCGCCGCTCATCCCGCAGCGGCACCACCACCACCGAGCGCAACCCGGTGGCGGCCGACTGCACCGTCAGCTCGACCGGCTTGCCGATCGTGCCGGCCAGCATCGGCCCGGGGCCATGCACCGGATCGACCGGCCGTCCGTCGACCGCGACCAGCTCGTCACCGGACCGCACCACCACGCCGGGCGCTTCGAACGGCGAGCGGGCCCGCGGGTCGGACGACTCCCCCGGCAGCACCCGGTCCACCACCCACCGGCCGGAACCGTCACGGGAGATATCCGCGCCGAGCTGGCCCACCGCCGCCGGGCCCGGCTCGCCCGGCCCGAAGTCCTCGCCGGTCTTGACGATATAGGCGTGCGAGGTGCCGAGCTCGGCGACCACCTCCCACAGCAGGTCGGTGAAGTCGTCCGCGCCGCGGACACGGTCAAGCAGCGGCCGGTAGGCCGTCAGCACACCGTCCCAGTCCACCCCGGACATGTCCGGGGTCCAGAAGTTCCTGCGCATCACCCGGCCGGCTTCGTCGTAGGCGTGCCGCCACAACGCGGCCGGGTCGGCGGTGAACCTGGCCCGGGTCAGGTCCACGGTGACCGTATCGGCCGATTCGTGGTCGTCCTTGCGATCGGACGGCAGCACCCGCAGGTCCTCGCCGTCCTTGACCACAAGCCGGGTCCCGTCGCCGCTGACGTCGAACCAGTCGAGCTCGGCGACCAGCTCGGTGACCTCGCGCTTGGCCAGGTCGTAGCGTTCCAGCGCGGGCTGCGGCGCGTCGTCGCCGGACGCGGCGCCCTCGCCAAGCGCGCCGGACACCGGCTCACGCAGCCAGGCCAGGCCGTCCTTGACCGCACGCAGGCCCGAGTACCTGGCCTCGGCGACCGGGACGCCGACCACCCGGCTGGGCAGGCCTTCGGAGTCTACTGAGACCACGGTCCGTTCGGGAGATTCGGTCTTATCGTCGTCATCGTCGGTGGTCCAGGGCCGGCCGCCTGGCAGCGGCCCGAACGGGGACGGGGTCTGCGCGGCCAGCGGCACCAGGTAGGGGCGGCTGCCGAACGGGAACGACAGGTCGAAGGTCTGGGCGTCAAACACCGGGTCGAAGCTGCGCCGGGAGATGAACGCGAGATACCGGCCGTCAGGCGTGAACACCGGATCGGTGTCGGTGAACCGGCCGTCGGTCACGTCGATGATCTCGAGGTCGGCGACCCGGGCGATGCGGATCCGGCGCAACGGATGCGGGCCAGGCTGAGACCAGGCCAGCCAGGCCGAGTCCGGTGCCCAGCTCAGCCCTTCCACCGGCCCGTTGTCCGCCGCGGTCAGCTCGCTGACCTGACCCGAGGCGACGTCCACGACCCGTAGCGCGCCGTCTTGCGCGGCCGCCGCGACCATCGTCCCGTCCGGGGCGGCCGCCAGCTCCGTCACGTAACCGAGCCGCCCGCCGGCCAGCGACGAGGCCTCCGGCGCGCCGGTGACGGACCCGATCTGCAGCGCGTCGTCGCCGGCGGCGTCGGTGACCCACACCGCGCGGCCGGGCTCGCCGAGTACCTGCGGCAGCCGGCCACGGACCTGCGGGTCGATGAGCAGCGCGCGGGCCGGGCCGTCCCGGTGCGTCAGCCAGTGCACCGTGCCCCGCACCTCGACCACGCTGGCCTGGCCGGTCCGGTCACAGCTCAAACTGCCCAGGTGGTCCCGGGCCGAGATGAGCCTCGGCGTCCTGGCGGCCGCCGGGGAACCGAGCGTCAGCTCCAGGCGGCGCGGCGCGGGGGCGTCGGGGCCGTCCAGGATCCAGATGTCGCCGGCCACGTGGTAGACAATCCGCTGCCCGTCGGTGGCCGGGTTCCTGGCGTACATGCCGTCGTGATCGGTGTGCCGGCTGATGCCGCTGCCGTCCAGCGCGCAGGAGTAGATGTTGCCCGTACCCTCGTGATCGGACAGGAAGAACAGCCGCCCGCCGATCAGCATCGGGCTGCTGAACTGGCCGTCGAGGTCGGCGAGCACCTGGGTGAACAGTGCCTCTTCGTTGTGGGGGTCCTGCTCGCTGGCGGTCCACAGCTTGCCGTGGGTGCCGCCGCGGTAGCGCTTCCAGTGCGCGGGTTCTGTGCTCATCCGCCCGGTGAGCAGGGCCGTGCCCGCCTCTTCCAGGGCCAGGTCGGCGACCGGGCCGAACGGCAGCCGCCGCGGTGGCGCGCCCTCGACCGGAATCGCGTACGCCCAGCTGAGATAGTTCTCGGGCTGGCCCGCCGCGCTGACCGCGAGAACCTCACCGTGCCGCGTCCAGCCGGTCACCCGGGTCTTGTTGTCGCTCCAGTAGGTGAGCCTGCGGGTGGCGCTGCCCTCGGGGTCGGTCAGGTACACCTCGGGATGGCCGTCTCGCGCGCCGGTCCAGGCGATGGCGGACCCGTCGCGAGAGAAACGCGGATAGCTCACCTGAGCGCTGTCAGCGGATAGCTTCCAGGCCCGGCCGCCGTCGGCCGAGGCGAGCCAGATGTCGTCTTCGGCCACAAAAACGACCTGATCACCGTGAATGTGCGGGTACCGCAAATATCCAGATGAAGTCACGCCGTTCATCCTACGGTCTAGAGCCAGCCCCGTTCGGAGGCA
>JBEKGC010000348.1:0-10503 GCA_050013055.1 Streptosporangiaceae bacterium | reverse complement strand
AGGTTGCGGGCCAGCAGGTTGCCCGTGCCGAGCGGGATCACGGCCAGCGGCGTCACGGTGCCGGCCAGCCCGGTCGCCGCGGCGGTCACGGTGCCGTCGCCGCCGCAGGCCAGGACCACGTCGACGCCGGCCTCCGCCGCCGCCCTGGCCTGCCCCTCACCGGGGTCCTCCAGCGTCGTCTCGAGCCACATCGGCTCGTCCCACCCGTGCTCGGCCAGGGCCGCACTGACCTGCCGCCGGAACGTGCCTGGATCGGAGACCTTCACCGGGTTCACCACCACGGCCGCGCGGCTCACCGCGGACCAGCCCGACGGGGCGACCGTGGTAGCAGCATGGCCGGAAGCCTATCCAGGCCCGGTTGAATCAGAAGATTTCGGCCGAACGAACCGTGGCTCACCCGCCACGCCGCCGCTCCCGCCAGGGGGCCAGCCGGTGCCGGAAATAGGGGGGTTAACCGGTGTGCCAGCGGCCCGCGCGACTGCTACTATACTCAGTATGCTACTCGATAGAATGACGCCATGAGCGTGCGTCATGCCCTGCTCGCCCTGCTCAGCGAGGGCCCCAAGTACGGTCTTCAGCTGCGGGAGGAATTCGAGGCGGGGACGGGCGAGGTGTGGCCGCTGAACGTCGGCCAGGTGTACACCACCTTGCAGCGGCTGGAGCGGGACGGCCTGGTCGAGTCCGAAGGCGACGGGCAGGACGGGCCGCAGAAGGGTTTCCTGATCACCCAGGCCGGCCGGGAAGAACTCACCGGGTGGCTGCTCACGCCGCCCGACCTGGCCTCCCCGCCCCGCGACGAGCTGGTGATGAAGGTGCTGGTCGCGATGCGGGTGCCGGGAACCGACGTGCGGGACGTGATCCAGGTGCACCGCAGGTACCTGGTGCAGCTGATGCAGCAGTGGACCCGGATCAAGGACACCGAGGCCGAGTCCGACCTGAACCTGGCCCTGGTCGTCGACGCGGAACTGTTCCGGCTCGACGCCGTCGTCCGCTGGCTGGACGCCGCGGACGGCCGGATCAAGCGGGCGGCCGCCGACCGGCTGGCCGGCTCCCCGGCCAGCCCCCCGGACACCAAAAACGCCAAAGACAACACAGCCGTGGCCGGGCCCATGCCCAGAGCACGGCGCAGGACAGGAACGAGGCGATAGCCATGCCGACCACCAACTACCCACTGAGATCGGGGGCAGCGCGATGAGCCTGCTTGAGATGCGGCACGTGTCACGGGTCTATGGCCAGGGGGCCGCCGAAGTCCAGGCGCTGCACGAGGTCGACCTCGACGTCGACGCCGGGATGATGGTCGCGGTGATGGGACCGAGCGGTTCGGGGAAGTCCACGCTGCTGACCATCGCCGGCAGCCTGGAGGACCCGAGCAGCGGCGAGGTCAGGGTCTGCGGCGAGGAACTGACCAAGCTGTCGCGCAACGCCAAGGCGCGGCTGCGGCGCCAGACGATCGGGTACGTGTTCCAGGACTTCAACCTGCTGCCCGGGCTGACCGCGGCGGAGAACGTCACGCTGCCGCTCGAGCTTGACGGCGTGCCGGCCAGGAAGGCGCGGGTGGCGGGCCTGGCCGCGATGGCCGAGCTCGGCCTGGCCGACCGGGCGTCGCACTTCCCCGACATGCTGTCCGGCGGTGAGCGGCAGCGGGTGGCGATCGCCCGGGCCGTGGTCGGCGACCGCAGGCTGCTGCTGGCCGACGAGCCCTCCGGCGCGCTTGACTCGGTGAACGGCGAGGCGGTCATGCGGCTGATCCACACCGCGTGCAAGCGGGGCCTGGCCGCGGTGGTGGTCACCCATGACGCCCAGCTGGCCTCGTGGGCCGACCGGGTGGTGTTCCTGCGGGATGGCCGGGTCACCGACCAGACCATGCCGGCGCCGGGCCCGGAGTCGCTGCTCACGCCGGGTCCGCGCCAGCCGGGACCGGGCCAGTGAGTACCGCGCTGCGGGACCGGCCGGCCCCGGCGGGGACCTCCAACGGGGGCGTTCCCGCCCGCCGCGCCGTGATCCGCTGGGCCTGGCGGATGTTCCGCCGCGAGTGGCGCCAGCAGCTGCTCGTGCTGGCCCTCATCGTGGTCGCGCTGGCCGCCACCGTGCTCGGCGCGGCGGTGGCCACCAACAACCCGCCGCCGGCCAACGCGGGCTTCGGCACCGCGCAGGACGTGGCCATCTACCCGGCCGGCACCCCGCACCTCGCCAGCCAGCTCGCCGCGCTGCACCAGCACTACGGCCTTCTCGACGTCATCGACAACCAGACCATCGCCATCCCCGGCTCGATCAGCACCTATGACCTGCGCGCGCAGAACCCGGCCGGCCCGTTCGGCCGGCCCATGCTCTCGCTGCTCTCCGGTCACTACCCGGCCGGGCCCGGGCAGGTGGCCGTGACCGACGGCGTGGCCGCCACCTTCAACCTGAGGATCGGGTCACAGTGGCGGGTGGGCGGCCAGACCCGCCAGGTCACAGGTCTGGTGCAGAACCCGCAGAGCCTGCTGGACGAGTTCGCCCTCGTCGCGCCGGGCCAGGTCACCGCGCCGAGCCAGGTCACCGTGCTGTTCAACGCACCCGGCGTGAGCGCGTCCACGCTCGGCCCGTACGTGCAGTCCCGGCAGTCGGCCGCGGTCAGCAACCCGCTCAACCCCGAGACCATCGTGCTCGCGCTGGCCACGGTGGGCATGCTGCTCATCGCGCTGGTCGCGGTGGGCGGCTTCACGGTGCTGGCGCAGCGCCGGCTGCGCTCGCTCGGGATGCTCGGCGCCCTCGGCGCCACCGATGCGAACATCCGTCTCGTGGTCCGGATCAACGGCGTGCTGGTCGGGCTGGTGGGCGCGCTGGCCGGCGCCGTGCTCGGCCTGATCGGCTGGCTGGCCTACCGGCCGCACCTGGAGTCCACCTCCCACCACCTGATCGGCACGTTCGCGCTGCCGTGGGTCGTGATCGGCCCGGCGATCGCGCTGGCCGTGCTGGCCACCTACTTCGCCGCCTCCCGCCCGGCCCGCTCGATCACCAGGGTCCCGCTGGTCGCCGCCCTGTCCGGCCGGCCCGCGCCGCCCAAGCGGGTGCACCGCTCCGCGATCCCCGGCGTGGTCCTGCTCGTGGTCGCGGCGCTCTTGTTCGTCTACACCGGCAAGAGCAACGGCAACGGCGGCGCCGGCGCCCTGACGCTGGTCGGCGGCTTCGTCGTGCTCATCGTCGCGGTGATCCCTGGCCCTGGGGGGCCGGCGGGCCCCGATCGCGGTGCGGCTGGCCCTGCGCGACCTGGTCAGGTACCGGGCCAGGTCGGGCTCGGCCCTGGCCGCCATCAGCCTCGGCGTGCTGATCGCCGCCCTGATCTGCGTGCTGACCGCGCAGCGGTACGGGAACGTGCTCGACTACGCCGGCCCGAACCTGGCCTCGAACCAGGTCATCGTGTACACGGCCGGCTCGGGCCAGGGGCAAGGCTTCGGCCCGGGCGACCAGCCCGGTACTGACACGCCCACCAGCTCCATTCAAGCCCAGGCGGCGGTCGCCGGCAGCATTGCCAAGGCCCTCGGCTCGAACACCGTCATCGAGCTCGACCAGACCAGCGCCTCGCTCCAGCACGCCGCGGCCGGGCGCTCCTGGTCAGGCCCTGTGTACGTGGGCACGCCCCAGCTCCTGGCGGCCTTCGGGATCAAGGCCGCGCAGGTCAATCCCGACGCCGACATCTTGACCGCGCGGCCCGGCCTGTCCGGCATCTCCCAGATGCAGCTCGTCTACGGTAACTACAACGGCCCAGGGGGCCCAGGCGGCGGCCACAGCCCGCAGAACGTCGGGTCGAGCAGCTACCCGTGCCCGGCCGGCCAGTGCCTGGCCAACCCGGTCATCCAGCAGGCCGGCGCGCTGCCGTCCGGCACGTCGGCGCCCAACACGGTGATCACCGAGCACGCCATCACCGCCCTCGGCCTGCACACCAGCGTCTCCGGCTGGCTGATCCAGGCCGCGCACCCGCCCACCGCGGCGCAGATCACCGACGCGCGGCTGACCGCCGCCGCGGCGGGGATGACGATCGAGACCAAGTCGAGCACGCCGTCCTCGGCGGAGATCCTGGACTTGGCCACCGTGTTCGGCATCGCGCTCGCGCTCGGCATCCTGGCCATGTCCGTCGGCCTGATCCGCAGCGAGACCGCCCGTGACCTGAGCACGCTGGCCGCCACCGGGGCGAGCCGCTCGACCCGCAGGACGCTGACCGCGGCCACCGCCTTCGCCCTGGCCCTGGGCGGTGCCGTGCTCGGCACGGTGGCGGCCTACGTCGCCGCTGTCGGGTACGCCTTCGACAACTCCCTCGACGGCCTGTCCGAGCTGTCCAACGTGCCCACCGCCAACCTGCTGATCATCTTGGTCGGCATGCCGACGATCGCCGGGGCGGTCGGCTTGCTGCTGGCCGGCCGCGAGCCGCCCGCCCTGTCTCACCAGCCGCTGGAATAAGGGGAGCGGTGAGCCCGCACCACGGTCCGTTCGGCCCCAAGATTTCTGCCGAACGGGCCGTGGTGCTAACGCCGCAGCCCGGGTGCGCCCTTGGCGTCGCCGGGGTCCTTGCGTTCGAGCAGCTCCGCGGCGCCGCGGACCACGCACCGCAGCGGGTCCTCGACCAGCACCGCGCCGATGCCGGCCGCGGTCTCGATCCGGCTGGCCAGGCCGGGCAGCAGCGAGCCGCCGCCGGCCAGCCTGATCTTGCCGCGGACCACGTCTTCGGCCAGCCCGGCCGGGATCTCCGACAGCATCTCGTGCACCGCGCCGCCGATCGCGGCCACGATCGGCTCGAGCGCGGACGCGACAAGCGCGCCGGGGACGAACTCCGACCGCGGCGTCCGCTGGGCCACGTCGAGGCCGACGACCTCGGCGCCGCCTGCCGTCCCGCCGGTGACCCCGAGCGTCGTCTTCAGCAGCCGGGCGGCCCGCTGGCTGATGATCAGGCCGAGGTCGTTTCTGACCGCGTGCTCGATCGCCTCGTCCATGCCGTTGCCCGCCTTGCGCAGCGAGCGGGACCTGACCACCCGCCAGCCCGCCACCACGGCGACCTCGGTGGTCCCGCCGCCGATGTCGACCACGAAGCCGCCGGCCCCGCCGGTGAGGTCGAAGCCGGCGCCGGCCGCGGCGGCCACCGGCTCGTCGATCAGCCGGACGTTGTACCTGGGTCGCCGCACGCTCAGCGCCGCGATGATCGACCGGCGCTCCACCTGGGTGGCGCCGCTCGGCACGCACACCAGGGCGTTGGGGCGCAGCAGGCCGCGCCGCCTGACCCGGCGCAAGAACTCGTGCAGCATGGCGGCGGCCGCGTCCAGATCCGAGATGACCCCGTCCCGCATCGGGTGGATGACCTGGATGTCCTGCGGCTCCTTGTCGGCCAGCGCGTCCGCCGCCTCGCCCACCGCGGCCACCTTGCCCGCGGCGGTGTCGATGGCGATGGCGGTAGGCTCCTCGAGCACGATGCCGCGCCCGGCCACCCAGACGAGCGTGTTCACGGTGCCGAGGTCGATCGCCACGCTACTCCGGAGCCGCATGCTGCTCTCCTGTCGTCCTGAGCGGTTGATGGGTGTTATGGTCGTCGGGCCGGTCGGAGGGAGTGGTCCATGCGGGTGCCAAGGCGGATCGTGGTGGCGTTCGGTGCGTGCGGGCTTACTGCCGCCGCGCTGGCCGCCGGGCCGGGCATGGACCTTTCCGGGCTGGCTGGGTCGGCCGCCGCGACGGGTCCGGTTGGCCAGCCGCTTTCGAGTGTGACAGTCCAACCAGGCGTTATGCACATCGGTCGCGCGCAGTCCAGCCCTCCCACCACCGCTGACTGCGAGAAAGCCTACAAGGTCGCATGCTACGAACCGGCCCAAATCGACCAGGCGTATAACCTGCCCGCGGTCTACGCCAGCGGCGTGACCGGCCGGGGGGCCACGATCGTCATCGTCGACTCCTACGGCTCACCGACGATCCAGCATGACCTGGGCACCTTTGACCGGACGTTCGGCCTGCCCGCGCCGCCTTCGCTGCGGATCATTCAGCCCGCAGGTAAGGTGCCCGCCTACAACCCAGGTAACTCCGACATGGTCGGCTGGGCCAGCGAGACCACACTGGACGTGGAGTACGCGCACACGGTGGCGCCGGGCGCGAACCTGCTGCTGGTCGAGACGCCGGTCTCCGAGACCGAGGGCACGCACGGCTTCCCGCAGATCGTCGAGGCCGAGGAGTACGTGCTCAAGCATCATCTCGGCGATGTGATCAGCCAGAGTTTCAGCGCCACCGAGCAGACCTTCCCGCGCCCGCGGCTCGCCTCGGTGCAGGCGCTGCGCGGCGCCTATAAGCTCGCCGTGAAGGACAGGGTCACCGTGCTCGCCGCCGCGGGTGACTCGGGCGCCGCCGACGTCGGGCTCGACGAGAGCACCTATTACCTGAATCCGGTGACGTCCTGGCCGGACAGCGACCCGGATGTGACCGGCATCGGCGGCACCCAGCTGCACTTTAACGCGAAGGGCCAGCCCACCGCGCCCACCGTGTGGAACGACACGTACAACAAGGCCACCAACGAGTTCGCCGTCGGCGACGCGGGGCCGAACCCGCTGGCCGGGGGCGGCGGGCTGTCGATCCTGTTCAGCCGGCCGTACTACCAGAAAGGCGTGCGGAACGTCGTCGGCGACCGCCGCGGGGTACCCGACATCTCGATGAGCGCGGCCTGCAACGGGTCGGTGGACACCTACGGCAGCTTCGGCGGAGCCCCGGCCGGCTGGACCCCGGCCTGCGGGACCAGCGAGGCCACCCCGCTGTTCGCGGGCATCGTGGCGCTGGCGGACCAGGTGGCCGGGCGTTCGCTCGGGCTGATCAACCCGGCCCTCTACCGGCTGTCCGCCGAGCACGCCCCCGGCATCGTGGACGTCACCTCGGGCAGCAACACGGTGTCGTTCAGTCAGGGCGGGCACGAGCACACGGTGCGCGGCTTCACCGCCCGGCCCGGATACGACCTGGCCTCGGGAGTCGGCACGGTCAACGCCGTCTTCTTCGTCCGCGAGCTCGCCTTCCTGGCCGGCCGCTAACCCCGGCCTCCCGGACCCCTCCCGCCGGGCCACTAGGGCCTTTTTCCGCCGAACGAGCCATGGTGCATCACATCCGTATTTTTTCGGCTCGCTGATGGCGCCACATTAACTCCCGTTACCGCGCCGCCCGCCCTTTGCGTTATCTCGGCGGAAAGCGTCGCTCGCGTCGGCTTGCGCCGAGATACATTGGCACCGGGTGACGGCATCGTCAGCGCTGTGTGCCGCCTCCCAAGCACCCCATGACCTCGTGTTTCTCGGTGGAATCATCCACACCACAATCCTTGGATCATGAATAAGACCCGGTTACGAGGGAAGTGAGCGGCTACCCCTTGGGGTAGCTCGCGAATAAGGAGAGGAAGGCCGAGATGGAGGACGTTTACGAAGTCCTGGCCGGGGACCATGAGGAGATAAGTGCCGTCCTGGACGAGCTCGACAAGGGTCCGACCGCGGTCACCGGCGCCTGCGAAGACCAGCTGATGCTGCGCAAGATGATGACGGAAGAGCTCATCATCGAGGAAGCCAAGCACGCTAATGCCGAGCGGTTGTACCTGTGGCCGACGGTGCGAGAGCACGTCCCTGGCGGCGGCCCGCTCGCCGACCGGGCGATCTGCCAGCAGCTCGAGATCGGCGAACTGCTGGCCCGGCTGGCCGGGCTGGACGTCGCCGACCTAGGCTTCGAGGTGGTGCTCAGCCGGTTTATCCGGGTGGGCCGGGAGCACTTCGACTTCGAGGAGAGGCAGGTGTGGCCGCGGTTGCGGGCTGTCCTGCCGCCGAAGATAGCGAGCGAACTGGGGCGCAAGATACTGCTGAGCCGGAAGGTGGCCCCTGTCCTGCCGCATCCGCGCGCCCGGGCCTTAGCCGCGTAGACCCCAGCGGCTGCGGCCGCCTCCGGGTGGCAGCCTTACGAGATCTGGAGCGAGCCTTCAGCTACCTATCAGCTTTGTAGTGCTCACTAGAGGGTAGGCCGGACAGGCAGGGTTTTCGTCGGCCCGCCTGGCCCACGAGCGACCGGATGCACGCGACCTAGGGCGTGATACAGATGCAGGATTACAGCGGCTACAGCATGCCGCCTCCGGATGGTGGCGGCTACGGCGGTCCCACCTCGCCGCTGCCGCAGGGACCTCCTCCGCCTCCCCGGCCGCCGCGACGCCGCATCGGCCTGCTGAGCTACGTGGCCGTGGCGCTGGCTGCGGGCGCGCTGGGGGCCGGCACGGTCGTGGCCGTGTATCACCCCACCTCCAGCACCTCGGCGGCGCCGGCGCCAAGCAGCAGCGCCGTTCCCGCCGCCCCCGCCCCGAGCAACTCGGCGGTACCTCAGCCGAGCATCGGGTCAGGGACGAACGCCGGCGAGGCCGCGGTGCTGAAGAAGGTCGCGCCGGGCGTGGTCATCATCAACACCACGCTGCAGTACAGCAGCGAGCAGGCGGCGGGCACCGGCATGGTGCTCAACTCCAGCGGCCTGGTGCTGACCAACAACCACGTCATCGAGAACGCCACCAAGATCAGCGCGACGGTGCTGGCGACCGGCCGCACCTACCCGGCGAAGGTCGTCGGCTATGACGTCACCGGTGACATCGCCGAGATCCAACTGCAGGGCGCGTCCGCCTTGCACACCGTCCCGATCGGCAATTCCTCCCAGGTCAAGACCGGATCCTCGGTGGTGGCCCTGGGTAACGCCGAGGGACAGAGCCAGATCGTGGCGGCGGCGGGGTCCATCACCGGAGTGAACCAGACCATCACCGCGAACGACCAGGGCGGCACGGTCACCTCCGAGACCCTGCACGGCATGCTGGAGACGGACGCGAGCATCGTGGCCGGTGACTCAGGCGGCCCCCTGTCCACCACCTCCGGCCAGGTCATCGGGATGGACACCGCGGGCAACAGCGTGAGCTTCTCGCAGCAGCAATCGACCTCGGGCTTCGCCATCCCGATCAACACCGCCCTGGCGGTGGCCCATCAGATCTCCGCGGGACAGGCCAGCACCACGGTCGTGATCGGCTACCCGCCCTTTATCGGCATCTACATCGGCCAGGGCACAAGCAGCAGCCCGCAGGCCCAGGCCGCGCAGCAGCAGGACCAGAACGGCTTCGGCGGTTTCGGCGGCGGCAGCGGCTTCGGTGGCGGCTCGGGCACCCCGGGCTGCTACACCAGCGACGGCAACCTGACCGTGCCGTCGGCGATCGCCTCGGTCAGCTCGGGCACCTTGGTCCTCGGCACGATCTGCGGCAGCCCGGCCGCCGCCGCGGGCCTGACCGCGGGTTCGGTCATCACCGGCGTGAACGGCCAGGCGGTCGGCTCCCCGAAGAGCCTGACCGCGCTCATGTCCAAGTTCCAGCCCGGCGCCAATGTCTCCCTCACCTGGGTCACCCCGGCCGGCCAGCGCAAGACCGGCACCCTGGTCCTCACCGCCGGCCCGCCCCTGTAACACAAGCCCGGCACCCGCCCCCGTAAGCACCCTCGCAGCGCAAAGGGCTAGCTCCCCCGGGAGCTAGCCCTTCCCGCGAGCAGCGAACGCCAGCAACGCTTGGGCCGCCCGAAACCTAAAGCTGCATAACCGAGCCGGTGAATCCCGCCCCTGTGCGTCACCACGAGCCGTGCGGGTCCCGATCCGGCACAGGGCATAATTTGACCAAACGGGCTGGCGTTCCCGCCTCCCGCCACCGACTCGCCTCGGATGGTGCATCATGGCTGGCCTGCCAGAAGTAATCGGGTTGCTCTACCGGGCCGACTGGACCCGCCTGTCCCTGTCCGCCGAGGTGCGCTTGGAACAGGACGGCGACCTGGCCCGCCGCCGGGAAAACGCGGTCCGGACGGAGGGGGTGCGGCGGATGGGGTTCCGCCCCGGATCTCCCGGCGTGCCGGACGTGGAGCAGGAGCCGGACGCCGAGCGGGACGTCTATCACCGGTGGCACGCGGCCTTGCTGATCGCGCCCGGCCGGCGGTACCGCCTGGAGTACGAGGGCGACCATGGTGGCCGCGCCGACGGATCTGACGGCGAGCAGGCCTGGACGCTCCGGCCGCCGGACGCGGCGCCGCTCCCGCCGCTCGGCTTCGAGGTCGTCTCGGGGCTGCCGGTTCCGGCCCTGTTCCGCCCGGCCGGCCTGCTCGTCGGGTTCACCCTGGACGTGGGTGGCCCGGTCGCCGCCTGCGGCCGCGAGGCGATCGCCATGACGGCCGTGCCTCGGCACGGTGCTGTGGGGTCCGGGACGAGCCGGCGCCCTCCCGCCTGCGACCGCGTTGAGCTGATCGTGGACGCCGAGACCGGCATCCTGCTCCGCCGCGAGGAGACGTTCGAGGGTCAGGTGCTCACCCTCTTCGAGCTGACGACCGTGACGATGAGCCCGCCGGAAGCAGATGACCCGGCCCGGTTCGCGCCGCCCGCGGGCAGCCGCCCCGTCCGGGATCCGGAGGATGCCCCCGGGCGGAGCGGGCTCGGCTGGCAGGTGGCGGCGAACGCGGCCGGCCTGGCGGCGGG
>JBEKGC010000347.1:0-7320 GCA_050013055.1 Streptosporangiaceae bacterium | reverse complement strand
GCAGCCGCGGCAAGACAGCGTGCCAGTTCTATCTCACTTGAGCCGTGCCCGCCGGCGGCTCGCCGGGAAGGCAGCGGGTCAGATCGATCTTTCTGGCGCGGCCATGGCACTCAGCCACGCCGACCGAACAGACGAGCATATCGGCAGGGTTAATCCGAACTTACGGCTCTGGGGCCTGGCAAAGTCGCCCCTGACCTGCCGCTACCAAGGTGCCAGCCTCGTAAAATGTATTCATTAAAATGCGAGACAGCCAGCGCCGGTCATGGCATACTGGACTGGTGAAACGCGCCTCCGGCAGCATGCACATCGACGACACGAGTCGCCAGTACGTCACTGCGGCGGGCGAGCAGCGCATCACCCGGTGCCTCCTGCTGCGCCGCTCCTACCGTGACGAGAACGGCAAGCCGCGCAATGAGACGCTGGCGAATTTGTCGGCGCTGCCGGACAACGCGATAGCCGCGCTGCGGCTGGCGCTGAAAGGCGCGACCCTGGTGGACGCGGAATCGGCATTCGATGTGGAAAGGTCGGTTCCGCACGGGGACGTGGCCACCGCGCACGTGATGGCGGAGAAACTCGGGCTGCGGCCGCTGCTCGGGCCGGCGTGCAGGGAAAGGGATATTGCTTATGCCCTGGTCGTGTCCCGGGCGGTGCGGCCGAAATCGAAATTGTCGACGGTCCGCTGGTGGGACGGGGATACGACCCTGGCCTCCGATCTCGGGATTTCCGGGGCCTGCACGGATGACGTGTACGCGGCAATGGACTGGCTCCTGGCGCAGAAAGGGAAGATCGAGGGGAAACTCGCCCGGAAGCACCTGCGGGAAGGCGGGATAGCAATGTACGACCTTTCGTCTTCCTGGGTGGACGGAGAAAAGTGCGAGCTGGCGGATTTCGGCTACTCCCGCGACGGCAAGCGCGGCCGGAAGCAGATCGAGTACGGGCTGATGACCGATCCGGAAGGCCGGCCGGTCGGCATTGACGTGTTCCGGGGGAACACGTCCGACGCGGAATCATTCAAGACCGCGATCAGCAAGGCGCGCAGTGATTTCGGGCTGAAAGACATTGTTTTCGTCGGCGACCGCGGGATGATCACGAAAACCCGCATCGCGGAACTGCGGGAACTGGAGGGCGCGGGCTGGGTGACTGCCCTGAAGGCCCCTGACATAGCGGCCCTGGCGGCCGACGGCGGGCCGCTGCAGATGTCCCTGTTCGACGAGCAGGACTTCGCGGAGATCACGCACCCGGATTACCCGGGCGAACGGCTGGTATGCTGCCGCAATCCGGCACTGGCAGTTTCCCGCGCCCGGAAGAGGGAAGACTTGCTGGCCGCGACGGAAGCGGACCTCGCGAAAATATCGAAGTCCGTGGAATCAGGCCGGCTGAAGGACAAGGACAAGATCGGCGTCCGGACCGGGAAGGTAATCGGGAAGCACAAGGTCGGCAAACATTTCATCGTTGAAATCGGGGATGGCCGGTTCGGTTGCCGCCGTGATGAGGAGAAGATAGCCGCCGAGGCGGCGCTCGACGGAATTTACGTGATCCGGGCTACGGTGACGGAAGAAACTGCGGACGCGCCCGGGGTAGTGCAGATCTACAAGAATCTCAAGTACGTCGAGCGTGACTTCAAGACGATCAAGGTAGACGATCTGGACGTACGCCCGATCCGGCACTTCCTGTCCGGCCGCGTGGAATCTCACATGCTGATCTGCATGCTCGCCGCATATCTTACATGGCACTTGAGGAAAATATTCTCACCGCTTACCTTCACCGATGAGAGCATTCCCGTATCCCGGAATCCAGTAGCCCCTGCCCTGCGCTCATCCCGGGCACTCATGAAAGACGCGCGGAAGGAGGACGAAGACAGGCTCCCGCTTTACCGGTATCGCGACCTGCTCGGCCACCTGGCGACCCTTTCCCGCCAGACCATCAATTTCAACGGCCAGAGAATCGAGAAAATTACTCTCCCTACCCCGGTCCAGGCCCGCGCGTTCGAACTGCTCGGAAGATCCGTGCCGGTCGCACTCACGTAGCCAGAAGGAACATCCTCACCCCGAGATGTCTCCGCAGGTCAGAGCCTACATCCACACTGCCCGCACGCCGTAAGTTCGGGTTAATTGAGCGGGCACGCGAAGACGCAGGTTACCTTCCGTGACCGCCCTTTTGGTCAGCCTTCGTCCTCCGCTGGCGGAGTTCGCGGCTGCCGACTGACTACGTGAGCATGGCCAAGGTCTCGCGCCGTGCCCGTGGGAACGACCCTGTGCACCGGTAGGCCGCTGGCGAGGTGCCCGCTGGAAGGCGGGTCCTTTTCCCCCTCAAACACCCGTGCTGGCCGCCATGGTCTCTGCGCTGTCCTTGGAGGAATGGAGCTTGTGTGCCTTGGTGGCGTGGATGATCGTCACCCTAGCGTACTGAGGCTTTATCAACTGGTCAGCGGATCTGGTGCCGGATTGGCGGTGTGGCCTGGACAATGGTGGCGTGGCTTTTGTCGTCGATGACCTGGGAGCCTGGCTGATCGGCCTGCTCGCCGATGCGGGCCGGAGGAAGCTTGTCACCTTTGTGCTGGGCGATGAGCAGGTACGGGCGCTATACCAGGCCTGCCGGGCCGCGCTGGCCGCGACGGCCGCTGAGCTGCGGCCGGGCGATGCCGCAGCAGCCGATGAGGTCGCGATGGTGGTGGGCGAGGTGTTCAAGGCACCCGCGCCGCAGCCCGCCGCGGAGCACGGCACGTTGCTGGAGGATCTGCGGGCCGGGATCGCTGCCCGGCTGGCGGTGCTGGATGACCCGGGCATCACCACCGAGTCGGGATGGTCGTCAGCCGACGCGCTCGGTGTTTCGGCGGCAGCGGTGGCGGAAAAGCTGGCTTCGCGCCTGGTCCGGGAGATCACTGGGCGTGGTGCCCGTGGTGGCCCGTTGGAGCCGCTGGCCAGCCAGTTCGGGCACGACCGCAGCTTCCTGCAGGGGCTGCGGCTGGAAGGCAAGATCGACCAAATGGACAGCCTGCTGGCCGCCATGCTGGCCGTCCTGGGCGAGGCCCGTCCCGGCACCAGGGGACAACAGCGGGCGGGCGCCGGCCCGGTGCTGGTGGGGGATGTGCCGCAGCAGCCGCCGGGGTTCGTGCCGCGTGCAGAGCTGCTGGGCGTGCTGGATGCGGCTGGGCCGGGGGTGTCCGCCGTCACCGGGTTGCGGGGGGTGGGCAAGACGCAGCTGGCCGCGGCGTATGCGCGGGCCAAGCTGGCGGCGGGCTGGGATCTGGTGGGCTGGGTGAACGCCGAGGATGCCGCCGTCCTGGCGGCCGGGCTGGCCGCGGTGGCCGAGGCGGCCGGGCTGGCCGGTCAGGGCAGCGGGGATCCGGGCCGGGCGGTGCGGCACTGGCTGGAGGCCGGCGGGGACCGGTGCCTGATCGTGTTCGATAACGCGACGGACCCGGATGTGCTGCGGCCGTTCGTCCCTGCGGGCGGCGCGGCGCGGGTGCTGATCACCAGCAACCGGCGGTCGGTGGCGGACCTTGGGGCGACCGTCGGGGTCGAGGTGTTCTCCGAAGAAGAAGCGCTGGCGTTCCTGGCCGACCGGACGGCCCTGGCCGATCCGGCGGGAGCCGCCGCGGTGGCTGCGGAGCTGGGGTGCCTGCCGCTGGCGCTGGCCCAGGCGGCGGCGGTGATGGCCGGGCAGCACCTGGGGTACGGGAGGTACCTGGAGCGGCTGCGGGCCCTGCCGGTCAGGGAGCACCTGACCCGGGATGCAGGGCAGCCGTACCCGCATGGGGTGGCTGAGGCGGTGCTGCTGTCCCTGGACGCGGTTCGGGCTGGCGACCAGGACGGGGTGTGCGCTGGAGTGCTGGAGGTGATGGCGGTGGTGTCGGCGGCCGGGGTCCGCCGGGAGCTGCTGTACGAGGCCGGGAAGGCGGGCGTCCTGTCCGGCGACGTGGGCGAGATGGTGGCGGCGGGTGTGGTGGATAGGGCGCTGGCGCGGCTGGCGGAGGCCTCGCTGCTGACTTTCAGCCTGGACGGCCAGACGGTGAGCGCGCACCGCCTGGTCCTGCGGGTGGTCCGGGACGGGCTGGCCCGGCAGCAGCGGCTGGCAGCGGTGTGCCTGGTCGCCGCCGCCGTGCTGGACGCCCGCGCGCGGGCGCTTAAGGGGTCACTGGATCGATTGGCCGTCCGGGACATTCCCGAGCAGGTCACCGCGCTGCAGGAAACCATCGCCAGCTGCGCATCGGGGGCTGGTGAGGAACTGGCACGGATGCTGCTGGGACTCCGGTTGCGGGCGCTATATCACTTGCTTGAGCTCGGTGACAGCGCGGCGCAGGCCATCGTGGCCGGTGAGCCGCTGGTTGCGGACTGCGAGTGGGTGCTGGGCCCGGACCACCCCCACACCCTGACCTCGCGGGACAACCTCGCCACCGCCTACCAGACAGCGGGGCGGGCTGCGGAGGCGATCCCGCTGCACGAGCAGACCCTGGCCGCCCGGGAGCGGGTGCTGGGCCCGGACCATCCCAGCACCCTGACCTCGCGGAATAACCTCGCCGAGACCTACCGGGCGGCGGGCCGGGTCGCGGAGGCGATCCCGCTGCACAAGCAGACCCTGGCCGCCCGGGAGCGGGTGCTGGGCCCGGACCACCCCCACACCCTGACCTCGCGGAACAACCTCGCCGCCGCCTACCAGACAGCGGGGCGGGCTGCGGAGGCGATCCCGCTGCACGAGCAGACCCTGGCCGCCCGGGAGCGGGTGCTGGGTCCGGACCACCCCCACACCCTTTCCTCGCGGAACAATCTCGCCGCCGCTTGCCGGGTGGCCGGCCGGGTCGCGGAGGCAGTCGCACTGTACGAACAGACCCTGGCCGCCTGCGAGCGGGTGCTGGGTCCGGACCACCCCCACACCCTTTCCTCGCGGAACAATCTCGCCGCCGCTTACCGGGCGGCGGGCCGGGCGGACTGAAGCCGTACATGCGTGCGGCGCCTGGCGTGCGGGCAGCATCTCGGATTCGGGACCATCGGCAACCCGCTCGGCACACCGATCCCGCACCAGCTGGAACCCGGAACGCAGTGCTACGCCGTCGTCGACGTCGCCACCACGATGGCCGTCGTAGACGCGCCCCTCAGAGACAAGACGCTGGGTCGCATGGTGTGGCCGGTCGTCCAGATCGGCAACGGGCGCAAACGTAAGGGCAAGGCAGTGGAGATCCCCGTCAGGCAAGAAGCTACGGCGCCGCCGGTCGGCTCGTCGGGCAGCAGTTCCTGGCGGTCACCCGCTGGCCGGCCGACCCACCTGCTCGCTGACCCGCGTTATCCGGGCTGCGCATCGCGGCGGGAACAGGAAGTAGCCCTCGGCCCGGAACCCGGCGCGCGGCACCCATGACATCTGGTCCAGCCGCCAGCCGAGGTTCTCCAGCGATTCGATAACCGAGCTCGGGCCCGAAAGCCCGGCGGTACCCACCGCTACGGGCTGGTCGTACATCGCCGGCACCCGGCACAGGAAGACGCGGCGGCCCTCAGCCAGTGCCCGTTTCGCGTCCCGTACGACCGCCCGCCCGGCCGCCTCGATGTCCGCCAGCGAGACGGGCTCTGGCGGCTCCCCGGACCTGCGTTGCTCGAGCAGCCGGTCATAGGCTTCCTGCGCGGCCTCAGACAGGCTGCCCCTGGAGATGTTGAGAACGGGCTCTGATCGCGCAGCGCGATCGGTGCTCTGGCCGACACGCCGATGGATCGCCGATTCAGGGCGGCCCGGCGATGGCGAGATCTGGATGCTGATCACGCGCAGATGTGCCGGTTCTGCGTAATGGGCGGAACAGCCAGCAGCACCGCTTCCGACTGACGACCTTCCGGGGATCCCTGGGTTTATACCTCAGCTAGGCGGTGCGCGACGATCAGCATACGGTCCACGTTTGCACGGTCCCGGTCGTCGATGGCAACGCCAGGTGGCGCGGCGTCCAGCCGTTCGAGTACAGCGCCTGCAAACGAGGCCGCCCCCCAGTGATGCTCTAGATCCAGCTGCAGGTAGGTCTTGAGCGAGTGCACGGCCGCTTTCCCCAGGCCGTGAAGGGCGACGGTCGCCAGCGCGGGCGCCGTGAGTGTCCCATGGGAGGTTTCCAGGCTCTCCAGCAGCGCAGCCTCTACGCGACGAGCCCGGCCCGACGCGAGCCAGGCACCCGTGACACACGGACGCCAGTGCAAGGCCAGCAGCTCAGCGACTTCGCTGTCGGTCGTCTCGCGCGCCACTTCGCGCACAGCGATGAGCAGGCCGTCATGGTGCAGCGCGTTCAGCCCCATCATCTTCAGGTAGAAAGGCGCCACGCAGCGCTGCTCCAGCGCGCTCAATTCCGCCACGGACTAAGCGTAAAGCGCGCACCCCGCCTCCCAGCCGGGCAAGCTCGCCGGCCAAGGGACAGGGGAGCATGGGCGTGCGGTCCGCAGAGCAGATCGACCAGATCTGGACCACCATGGGCGCCACACCCGGCGCTGCATCGCCCACACCGAACGGCGGATATTTTGTGTATGTCAGCCATTGGGCGGGTACGGAGTGTCACCTGGTATGTGTACGCAATGGTGTACGCTTGAGGGGTGGCGGTACCGGAGGTCTTGTCGTTCCGCGAGTTCCGCGCCGGGCTCGCGGGCGTGCTGGCCCGGGTCCGGCGATCCCCGGACGCCGCGGTCTTCGTCGGTGCCCATCGGAGAGCGGAGGCGGTGCTGGTGTCGGTAGAGCAGTACGAGGCGCTGCAGGAGGCCGCGGACCGGCAGCACGCGGTCGCGGCGGCGCTGGCGTCGGTGCGAGCCGAGGGGCTGGAACCGAGCGCGGAGGACCTGGTGCTGTTCGCCGAGGTGGCGGCCGGGCGGCTGTCCACCGATGAGCTGCGGGAACGGGTCCTGTCCCGCTACCGCAGGTGAGCAGCAGGGCCGGTGACCCGTACCTGGATCCGGCTACCGGCGTGCTGCGCAATCTGCTGGGCATCACCGATGCCGCCGAGCTGGTCCGGGCCGAGGCGTCGCTGTCCGCGTCACGGCTGATCGACCTGGAACGGCGGCGGCTGCCCGGCCGGTATGACCTCGCCCACCTGCAGGCTTTCCACCGCTGCATTCTCGGTGACGTATACGCCTGGGCCGGGCAGCTGCGCACCGTGTCCATCGCGAAGGGATCGGTGTTCTGCCTGCCGCAGCACCTGGAGTCCTATGCGGCGGACGTGTTCGGCCGGCTGGCCGCCGCGGAGCGGCTGCGGGGCCTGGCCCGCGACCCGTTCATCACCGGCCTGGCCGGGTTCCTCGCCGACGTCAACGCCCTGCACCCGTTCCGCGAGGGCAACGGCCGCGCCCAGCGGGCGTTCTTCTCCCA
>JBEKGC010000346.1:0-7324 GCA_050013055.1 Streptosporangiaceae bacterium | reverse complement strand
CCGCCGCGATCGTGTCCGCCAAACTGGGTAGGTCGCCGTCTTCATCAGCCACGCCACTGCACTCCTCCGCCGGGCCTGATCCCCTGATACCGTACCTGCCCGCCCGGTCTCCTCGCCGCGCGGCCACCTCGTCCCCGGACAGCGGCAGCGCGGGGCATGGGTGGACCGTCGCAGCCAGTACCGCGTCAGTGGTGAGGAGCGCCGGTCAGATCCGCGCGACGCCGCCGTAGCCCAGACGCGATCCGCGTTGAGCTCGGGCTGGCCGCCCTCCGGACGCCAGTAGGACAGCAGCACGACCCCAGGATCGACCAGCTCCTTGCCGTTGAACAAACGCGTGATCTCGTCCTTGCTGCGGCCGCCGGCGGCCCGTGAGTCACTTCGCGCCCGAAACCAGAAGAAGGGCAGATCTACCGCCGCACCGGGTTCACCGACACCAGCACCAAGCTCTGGAGGCTGTCGCAGAGCTATCTGGCGGCCGGCCACCAGTAGTCCTGTTCACGTTGCCCCGCCCGCCCCACCAGAACCTCCCGCCTCGACACCGCCTACCTCGCCAATGATTGTGGATCGTTACCGTCGAAATAAAGAGCTAACTATCCACAATCCCTGGCCTGCGGCCCCCGGCCCTGGTCCGGGCGGCCTGCCATGTACGCGGGAGGACCGCCACGGCTCCAGTTCTGAACCAGGACACCCAGGAGTCACGCGACACCCTCTCTGGGCCGCAGTCACTGAGACCAGAGCACGATCGGCGGCCGAACAGCAGTGCTCGGTGAACGGCCAGCCCTCCCGTGCCGGTGGGCCGCGACCCCGTTTTTTGATCATCAAGCTGCGCAGCCGCGGCACCACCTAGGCGGCGGCCTGACGGAACTTATCAGCGGCGTTCCCACTAAGGGTCGGCGGTGCAGGTAGTAGCGGACGATCCGCCGCTGCTCCCACAGCCGCCCCGACATGCGGGCTGCCCAGCGGTCACCTTCAAGTGAGCCGCTGGGCCGCCATGATCAGTCGTAACGGTGCCCGGTACTAGGCCGAGGTAGGCCGAGGAGGTTGAAGTTGTCGCCGTCGTCGCCGGAGGAGACGGCCCGGGAGGGCGGGTGGCCGGGGCTCGCCGCCGCGAGGCCGCCTCCGCAGCCCTGTGACCTGGGCGGTTGGCACCGTGGTGGGCTCCTGCGTATCGGCTAGCGCCTGATGCGGCGAAGGATGATGACGGCGGCGACGAGCACGGGCACCGGCACGCCGAAGCTGATGTGGTGACCAGAGTGGCTGCTGAACAGCACGCCGAGGACGATGACGGCGGCGACCACGCCCACGACGCCGAGGCGGGCCGGCGGTCGGGTCCGCAGCGGTGGCCCCCCGCCCGGGACCGCCAGCGGCGCCTGCCGCGGCGGCGATTGCCGGGCTGGCGAGGTCGCCTGCGGCGGGGTCGCTCCGTCGCGCGGCAGGTCGGCGAAGAGCTCGCTGAGTTCCTGCCCGATCCTGGCCTGCAGGGCACGCCCGGACCGGTCGTCGAACTCTTCCTGCGTGAGGCGGCCGGCCAGGAAGTGCTCGCTCAGTTCGGCGACAGCCTGGTCTCGTTCGGTGTCCGACACCCGGATATCACCACGTGAGTTCCAGTTCGGCGTGGCCATGGCTGATGTCCCCTCGCTGCGTATTCCCGGCGCTGAACGCCCACGCTGTCAACCCTAAGGAGCCAAGAGCGCCGTGCCATCGGCCGGTGAGTTGAGTTCGCGATCTCAACCCACGGGTGGATGTTCAGTCCGGGTCGGCCAGGCCGGTGCGGAACGCGTAGCCGACGAGCTGCGCCCGGTCCCGCAGGCCTGTCTTGGCGAAGATGTGGTTGATGTGCGTCTTCACGGTGGCCTCGGACACGTACAGCGCCGCGGCGATCTCGGCGTTTGACAGCCCCGCCGCGATATGCACCAGAACCTCGGCCTCGCGCGGCGTCAGCTCGTCCGGCGGCTCAGCCGTCCGGGCCGAAGAGGGGCCGTCCCCGACGGCGAGCCGGTTCCCGCGGCCAAACGCGTCGAGTAGCCGTCGCTGCACCGACGGGTCAAGCTGCGCGTTCCCGGCCGCCACGTCGGTGATCGCGCGGTTGAGCTCGTCGGCGCCCGCGTCCTTGGTCAGGAAGCCACGCGCGCCCGCCTGCAGCGCCGAGAACACCCAGGCGTCGTCGGTAAAGGTGGTGAGCACGACGACCTTCACCTCGGGCCGCTCGCCGCGGAGCCGTTCGGTGGCCTCGACTCCGTTGCAGCGCGGCATGTTCAGGTCCATCAGCACGACGTCTGGTACCAGTTCGAGCGCCAGCCGGACCGCGTCGTCCCCGTCGACCGCCGCGCCGACCACGGTGATGCCGGGCAGCAGGCCGATCAGCGACACGAGTCCCTCCCTGACGATCTTCTGGTCATCGGCGATCAAGACCCTGATGCCCGAACGGTTCCGTGGTCCTTCCGTCGCGCTCACTGTGCCCTCTCGCCCAAGCCGGCCCCCACGGTCATAGCTGCCCCACGCTCAACGTCGTCGTCTCGGGCGAGTCGCCAGGGGCCGGGGCAGGCAGCCAGAGCGCCACCCGGAAGCCCGCCTCCGTCGGCCCCGCGGTCAGCCGGCCGCCGAGCAGTTCGGCGCGTTCGCGCATGCCGGTAAGACCGTAACCGCCGAACGTGAGCCCGCCGGCCCCGGGCGGCGCGGCGTCGGGGGATCGGGTGTCCTCGATCTCCAGCGTCACGCTTTGCGGCCCGTAGCCGAGCCGCAGCTCGGCGGTCCCCTCCCGGCCGGCGTACTTGGCCGTGTTGGTCAGGGCTTCCTGCGCCGTCCGGTACAGGGCGAGCCCGATCTCGGGCGGCAGCGGTCGCTGGCCGCCGGTCACGGTGAGCGCGGCGCGGATGCCTGTCGCCTCCGACGCCTCGCTGACCAGCCGGTCGAGCAGGGCAGGCCCGGGCAGCTCGTCGCCGCGCAGCGCCGAGACGGCCCGACGGGTATCCGCGAGCCCGTCCCTGGCGAGCCGCTGGGCGCGGGCGACCTGCTCGAGGATCCCGTCCAGGGTCCGCTGGCCCGCGCTCTGCCGGTCTGCGCTCTGCCGGTCTGCGTTCGCCCGCCGCCCGAGCAGCTCCGCGGTGTCTAGAGCGAGCACGAGACCGGCCAGCGAATGGGCCAGGATGTCGTGAACCTCACGAGCGAGCCGGGTCCGTTCGGTCAGGGCTATCGTCTTGGCCTGGGCGGCCTGAGAGGCCCTGAGCTGCACGAGAAGCTCCTCGGCGCGATCGGAGGCCGCCTGGGCTCTGGCCTGCGCGACGCGCATCGACCTGGTGAACACCCCGACCGCGAACAGGAATGCCGCACCGACGTCATCGCTGACCATGCCCGCGACCGACAGCTTCGCGGACAGCAGGACGGAGGTGCTGGCGGCGGCGAAAACGGCGAGCCCGGCGGCGAACGCGGCCAGCGGGGGGACTTGCATCCCCAGCGCGAGCAGCGCGACGTAGATGACGAGATAGCCGGGGCCCGAGGGCTGCAAGCCGACGAGCGCCGCGCCGCCCAGCCCGGCGGCGATCAGCGCGACCAGGTCCGAGATGTGCGTGGCCGGCCGGCCGGTCACGGTCCACCCGATCCCGGCCAGCGCGACGGCAAGCGCGACCGCCGCCGCGGCGATCAGGGGCGCCGGCTGGCCGGTCATCCCGTGGATGACGCCCAGCGTGACCAGCACGGCGATAACGGCGCAGGCCGGCATCGCGACGCGCTGCACCGCGACCGAATACAGCACGTCGTCGCTCTCGCGCTTCACCATGTGACCAGCGTAGGTTCCGGTCAGCGGACCCGGCATCGGCGCACGGGTCGATCTTCAGGCGTGGCCGTGCTGGTGGCCGTGGCGGGTGTGCTCCTGGCCGCCCTGCTGCTAAGCCGCCGGTCCCATGGCGGCGCGGTCAACGCCAGGCTTATCCCCCAGCGCTGCTGCGGCCTGCCAGCGCCGGCCGCCTCAGTGGCCCGCCACGGCGCTGGTGCGCCGTGACCGGCGCAGGCCGAAGCCTCCGGCGATGGCCAGCAGCAACCCGGCGGCCAGCGTGGCCAGCCACGGCGCCAGGCTGGGGGCCGGAGGGCCGGGCGCCGTCCCGCCCAGGCCGGTGGCGGCGCCGCCCTGGGCGGCGACCTGGCTGGCCGCCGCGTCGGTCAGGTTGTCGATCTTCAGCCCGGAGGTCCCGTCCAGGACGACGATGGTGTGCACCGAGCCTGCAGCCAGGGCGACAGGCATGGCGGCGTGCCCAGCTGGCGTGCTGAACACCACGGCGGGCGTGCCGGGCTGGACGGCCTGGTAGGTCGTGACCGAGCCGAACGCCAGCTGCCGGGCCAGGGTGTCGGTGCCGATGCTGACGGTTACCTGCGGCTGCTTTGACGACGCCTGGATGACCCGGACGAGCGCTTGGCCGCTCGGCGCGGCGATCCGGTCCTGCAGCACCTGCAGCCGTCGGCCGGTGGCGGGTCCGAGGCTGGCCACGGTGTAGTTCGTCCCGGCGCTCACCATGAAGCTGGTGGTGATCGACGCCGGACTCGAGGCCGCGACGCCGACCGGGCGTACCGCGACCGTGTACTCCCCGGTGCTGAGCTGCATGTAACTGGAGACCCCGCCGTAGCTCTCGTGCTTCAGCACGGTCGGGTCCGCCGGATCTCCGAACGAATAGAGGTACACGTCCTCCGGTGTTCCCTGGGACAGGTTGGCGCAGCGCACCCATCCCGTGTTCGCCTGGTCCGCGGCCGCGGCCGCGGCCTGCGCCCCGGAGGCGGCGGGCGCTTCGCTCGTGACGGCATAAGCCGCGGGTGATGCGGTCGCGATCGTGGCGACGGCATTACCCAGCAGGGTGGTGGCTGCGGTGAGCAGAACCAGACGTTTACCTAGTCTCAACGGTGGGTTCCTTTCACCCGGGGATGCTGCCCGCCAGCAGCCCGAGCGGGCTCGGCGCGGCGAAGTCGATGAGCAGTCCCGGCTGGCCGCCGGCCAGCCGGACGGTGGTGACCTGAGCGGGCTGGTAGGCGCCTTGCTGCGCGCGCAGGACGGCGAGCGCCGGGGCCAGGCCGGCCGTACCACCCCCGTCACCGGCGGTGGCCATAATGACTTGCCGGTACGGCGCCTCGGTCAGGGGCACCCCCGGGGACGCATCACCGAAGGCGACCACCCGCCAGGAATGCTGCGACGCCAGCACCGCGAGCATCACCAGCAGGCGGGCATCCACCTCGCCCGCCGCGAGCTGGCCGGCCCCCAGGGCGGTGACCTCGATACGCCGGCTGTGCATCAGCTGCGCGCCGGCGGACCGGCGGTCGGCGAGGTCGGAGCGGAGCGCCGCCTGGTAAGCGGTGGTCCCGCCGGGGGAGACGGCCCGGACCTCGATCAGCTGAGCACCGGATCCGACGCTGGCGACCAGCGCCGGCGCGTCCGCGCTGAGCCAGGCGTGGGTCGCCGGAGACGCGGCGATTATGTCCGCGTCCGGCGCGCCGGACGCGGACGGCGGCAGCGACAGCAGGCGGCTCGACGCGACACCGTGCGCGCTGAGCGCCGTGCAGATGGACGGATCGCACGCGATGGTCTCGCCGCCGCCCACCTGGCCGGCAATCCAGGCCGCGGCCTGCGATCGTACGGCCGCGGCCTGCGCTCCGGCGGCCGTGGCGGTGCCGGCCGAACGGAAGGATCCGCTGCGCGGCGACGGGCCCTGGCCCGCACGCCCTGACGCCGCCACCCGGGCGGCCTGCCCAGACGATGTGCCGGTGAGCTGGACGACGGCGACCACGGCAACGGCGCCCACCGCGAGCACGCAGGTCGCGACGAGCCACGCCCGCCGCGAGCGGCGGAGGCGGTGCAGCCGCCGGGCGCCCCATAGCCTGACGGTCGTCGCCAGGACCGGGCCCCAGGGCGGAACGCCGGGTCGCGCCGGCGTGGCCGCTGACCGCAGCGGCTTGTCCGCCTGCTGGTCCCGCGAACCGGTAAATGGCATCCGATCTCGCCTCCGCAGAGCTATCATCCGCTGAGCCGGGCGAAGACCACGACGTTGCTGAGGTAGCTCCCGAGCGACCGGTCGAAAACGCCGCCGCAGGTGATCAGGCGCAGCTCCGAGTCCGGGACGGGACCGTACACCGCGGCGGTGGGAAACAGGTCCTTGGCGACCTGCCGAACGGCCGTGACCGTGAAGACCGCCATCGTCCCGTCGGCGCGTCCCACGTACACGCGGTCGCCGGGGCGCAGGTCCCGCAGCCAGAAGAAGATTCCCACCCCGGTGCGGGAGTCCACGTGACCGGCGATGACGGCGGCGCCGACGACGCCGGGCCGCGGGCTGCCTGTGTACCAGCCTGCCACCGCCGTGCTGGACGGCACCTGGAGCGTGCCGTCCGCGCGGAGGCCGAGATTGACCAGCGAGGTCCGCACCCCGAGCACCGGAATGCTCAGCCAGACCGGCCGGGCGGCCTGCTGGGCCGTCGACAGGGACGCAGGCAGCGCGGTCGGGGCGGACGGAGCCGGGATCGGCGCCGGCCTCGCGGGCAGCCGGAGCGCGTGCTGGGGCGAGAGCGCGGCCGCGGCCAGGCCCGTGCTCCCGATGGCCACCGCGACCAGCCCGGCGCCGAGCGCCAGCGCCGCCAGCCGCCGCCGCGGGGTCCGGCGAAGCCAGGGCAAGCGCCGCGACGTCCACAATCCGATGGTGGTCGCGAGGACCTGCCCCCAGGCCGGCGGAGGCGCCGGCAGCTCGGCCTGGGGTACGGTGGCGGGTGCTGCCACCTCGGCGGGGTCCCAGACGGCCGGCGTCGGCTCACCGGCACCCGGCGACTTCACCGACAGCCAGGCCGGATCCCACCAGTCGTCCGGCAGGCACGTGAGCTCGGGCGTCGGCGCTGCCGCCCCGCTGTAGCCCATCGCGTTCCCCGATCTACGGCTGTCTGGCACAGCAGATTACACCGCTGGCGGGTGTATCCACCGGATTGCCGCACTTCTGGCGTGTGCTGCGGTCCGTACCGGTTTCGTCATGCGCCGGTGCGGGCGTGCACCGCTGCGGCTAGGTGCGGGCCGGCTCGGATGCGGGTGCCGCGACTGCGCCCGGCCGGGGCCCGTCGTCCTCGCGGAGGCCGTACCGGGCAGCCAGGCGGCGCAGCGGCGCGGGCGCCCACCAGTTCGCGTCGCCCAGGAGCCGCATCGTGGCGGGCACGAGCAGCATCCGGACCAGGGTCGCGTCGAGGACGAGGGCCACGATCATGCCCACGCCCAGCAGCTTGATGAAGGTGATGCTGGAAATGGAGAACATTCCGATGACGATGAGCAGCAGCAGCGCGGCGCTGCTGATGACGCCGCCGGTGCGCTGCA
>JBEKGC010000345.1:0-7351 GCA_050013055.1 Streptosporangiaceae bacterium | reverse complement strand
CCCTGCCCAGCGATCGGTATGAGCAGGAGGCAGATCGCGTCGCGGAAGAGGCAGGTCGGCGTTCTAAGAACGAGACCGGCTTGCCGGACGGGGTGAAGGCGGGAGTCGAGCGGCTCAGTGGCCACTCGCTCGACGATGTCCGGGTCCGATACAACTCCCCAAGTCCACTCAGGTTTGGCGCGTTCGCCTACACCAACGGCTCAAACATTGATGTGGGCCCAGGCCAAGAAGAACATGTCGCCCATGAGGCATGGCATGTGGTTCAGCAACTTCAAGGGCGTGTCCGACCTACGGTTCGGGCCGGGGACATATCGCTAAACATGGATGACCAGCTAGAGCGCGAGGCGGATGAGATGGGAGCGAAGGCCTCTCTCATAGGGCGTGCGCGGGAGACGATGGACAACCACGAGGGCGGACGCGAGATACCGGCGCTGGATGCCCATCTTGGCGAACCAACCGGTCAGGTTACGCAGCTCAAGACCAATCTCCGATTCAGCGGCGAGGTGAATGGAGGAAGCAGAATTACGGCCACTGAACACACCAGGGCTGCGGTGCACAAAACTGCCGCTGATTGGGTATTCGACAACGGCGAGTGGAGGGCTGTGCCCGGTGGTACGGTAATCAACCACAGCAAGAGTTACGAGTCGGCGGCCCAGCATATTCTGGAGACCTACATTCACAAGACGAAACTTAAGCAGGCAGCGAAAAACATCATGATCATTTATGAAGAGCTCCAGGGCCACGGGAAGGGCGTCGGTACGCCAACGTCAACCCATGCAAGCCGGCTTCAAGCCATTCGTAATTATCCTGAGAATGACGTTAACGTGGATGATGTTATGGATTCATTCAACTACTACATCTACAAGATATGTGATTATCCAGCGAACCTCTTTGTCTGGCCAGATAAGACTGACACCGAGCCAGACATGCCGAAGGGCGAATATGACGATGGAGATGTGATGGATTGGGACGCGCAGGACCCTCCGAAGTCGAAGAAGAAGCGGCTGCAAGACGAAAAGACCCGTCTCGTTGCGGCCAGCAAAGAGTTGGGGAAGGCCGTCAAGTAATCGGCTGTCGGGTGAAGAGTGAGTAGCCTTTCCCGGGTCGCGCACCGGCGAGCGCCGCTACTCCCTCCGCGGCTGGAACTGCGAGCACTATGCCAGCTGGTGCGCCACTGGCGTGGCCTGCAGCTAGCAGGTCGCCGACGCCGTGACCGCGTTCCTCGCCTTCCTCAAGGCCCGTGCTCGCGCAGGCGCCGCGGTGCTCGCCGCGATCGCGCTCACCGAATACGCGGCGAGGCCTTCCCCTGCCTGACCGCCCGGTCCTGGCCGGGCGCGGCCCGATCCGCCGTCCCGGCGGTTCGTGACACCTGGCGGCGATCCCGTTACACTGGACACATGTTCGGATCGGTTCCGGCAGCCCGCCTTGCGATCGGCCATGGTGCCGCAGCTGCACGGCAGCGCGCCCTGACGTTCCTGCGCAGCCTGGCGGGGCGCTGGCAGGGCCTGCAGGCGCCTGCCAGCCCTGCACACCTGCGGCCGGCCGTCATGCCCGCGAGCCTTGACGACCTGCGCGGTCCCGCGTCAGGCGTCGTGGAACTGCCGGTCCGCCTGTACTGGTCAGGCCCGCGGGAGTTCGACCTGGCGGACCCGGACCGCGTAGCCGACATGTGCGAGGCGGTTCTCGACGTAGCCGCCACCGCCGATGACCTTGCCCGCTACCTCAACGCGGGCCTGCTGATCAGCGTGTGGCCGGTGCTCGGCCTGAACCGCGCCAAGCGCGACGCCTGGGAGAACCGGTTCCCGGTCCTGCGCCGCCAGCGGCTCGCCGCGGCGGCTTAGTGCTCCTCGATGGCCGGCACCGGGATATCGCCCGCATCGCCTTGTCCGCCGCCGGGCGCAGGTATGAGGTGGCATTCGCAGGGGGCGGCGCCCTCCAGGTCCATGATGTAAGTGCCCGCCAGACGCACGATGTCGACCTTTTCGTCCGCAGGGCCCGGCACGTCGCGAAGGCCGCGGACGTCATAGCGAACGCGCTCGAGCGCGCCGGATACCGGGTGGAAGCGGTCGGCGGCGCCCCCGGCTGGGAAGACCTGACCGAGGGAACGCGGGATTTCGAGGTCTACCCGCCCGGCAGCGGCGAACCCGTGCAGATGCAGGTGGCGTTCTTCCCCTACACCGGGACCGTGACCAAGGACGTGGGGCCGGTCGTCACCCTGGACTACCTCGCCGCGCGCAAGACGGTCGCCCTTCTTGAGCGCCACCGCGTGAGGGATTACGTGGACCTGGCGTCGCTCGTCGACGCCGGGTACAAAGTCCCGCAGCTCCTCGACATGGCGTTCGCCGAGGAACGCTCGCTGACCGGTGAAGACGTCGGGGACGCGGGCGTGCACCTGGACAGGGTCACTGATGAGCGGCTGGCCACCGAGCTGCCTCCAGGGAAGTCGCCAGGATGGGTGCGGGCGGTGTTCGCCAGCTGGCCGCGCTTCCCCGTGCACTCCGACTAGCGGCTAGGCCCCCCGCTGCGGGACACACAGCGTCTGCCGGCGCCGCATCAACTCATGGGCCGCTTTCGGCTTACCTTGGCCGCACCCTCGTTTGGGCGGCCCTCGGCTTATCCGCTGGCCCAGGCCCTGAACGCGGGCCCGGCCGCTACGATGACCACCGGATCGGCTGCCTTGTCAGGGTCGGTGTTCAGGACGCCCGGCCGCAAGACGACAGTGAACCCCGCCGCGTACGGCACGTCTGCCATCGCGCGCTCCATCACGGCTCTCATGTCCGGGCCGAGCCGGGACACGGGGTGCTGCCGGTGGTGCACGCCGATCTGCCCGGCTTCGTCCTCGAACATAACCCGTTTGAGATGGCTGGCGCTGGCGCTGCCGACTACTGACAGACCCTAGCCGGGCTAACCGGCTATAACAACTTAAGAGAAAGCCCTAGCCCGGTCTGGTATCGGCTAGGGCTTTCGTCGTTTCCTGGCTAAAGTCTAAGCAGTTATAGCCGTTTCGGGAGCTAGCGAGCGTCTGTATCACCTGTAGCACACAAGCCAAAGGGGGCGCTCTCGTCTGAGAGTGCCCCCTACGGGATCGGCCAGCTAACGAGCGCTCACCCTTCACGCCAACGGGTGCGAGCTAAAGACCTTTAATTGGCGATGTCGGCGGGGCTGACAGGCGGGGTTTCCGGCGGTATGAACGGTATATGAGGTATGCACAGGGCGGTGGTTTAACCGCCGAGGGCCGCAGGCGGCGGGAGCTGGTCCGGCTGGCGGCGGTGGAGAAGTTCGAGCAGCGGGTCCCGGCTGCGGACATTGCCGCTGAGCTGCGGGTGTCGGAGCGGTCAGTGCAGCGGTGGCGGCGGGCCTGGGAGGCCGGCGGCGCGCCCGGCCTGGCCTCGAGGGGACAGGCGGCCCGGTGTCGGCTGGACCGGCATCAGCTGGCGGAGCTGGACCGGGTGCTGGATGGCCGGCCCGGCGGTCGCGGGCTGGGAAGACCAGCGCTGGACGCTGGCCCGGGTCCGGGACCTGATCATGCGCAAGTTCGGCGTGCAGTACACCATCCCGGGAACCTGGTACCTGCTGCGGCGCCGGGGCTGGAGCTGCCAGCTGGGCGCCCGCCGCGCGACCGAGCGGGACGACGGCGCCATCGAGGTGTGGAAGAAGGAGACCTGGCCGCGGGTAAAAGGACCGCGGCGGCCCTCGGCGGCTGGATCGTCTTCGAGGACGAGACCGGCCAGTCGCTGAGGCTGCCCCGATCGCGTACCTGGGGGCGGCGCGGGATCACCCCGGTCACCCGCGTGCGCGGCGGCGGCTCCGGATCGGTGTCCGTGGCCGGGCTGGCCTGCTACCGCCCCGGCCACCGCACCCGGCTGATCTACCGGCTGCACCACTACCGCGGCCGCAAGGGCGAGACCAAGGCGTTCACGTGGACCGAGTACCGGGACCTGCTCACCGCCGCCCATCATCAGCTGCCCGGCGGGAACATGGTCCTGGTCTGGGACAACCTCAATGTCCACCTGCGCGCCTTTACCACCGCCCAGCCCTGGCTGGAAGTGTTCCAGCTCCCGTCCTACGCCCCTGACCTCAACCCGGTGGAAAGGATCTGGTCCTCCCTCAAGCGCGGCCCGCTGGCCAACGTCGCCTTCACCGGCTTCGCCCACCTGGTGCAGGTCATCAAGCACGGCCTGAGGAGAATCCAGTACCAGCCCGGCCTCATCGACGGCTGCCTCACCGGAACCGGACTCGGCCTCGAACCAGACAGGCCGACTGCAGGGAACCGATCTACTTGAGCAGCTTCAGCTGGGACGTTAGGCGTAGTTGAGCAGCGCTCAGGCGGACCCGTCTCGGGTAGTTGAGCATTCGGGACCGGCGTGATGGTGACGCTGCGTGGCTGGCGTTCCGCGCGTCAGGTGGCGTGCTGGCTGATCTCGCTGACCAGTTCCGGCCACAGGGGTGCCGAGGGCAGGTGCCCCATGCGGTGCACCAGGACGAAACGGCCGTGGGGCACCGCCCTGGCCAGTGCCTGGCCGGCGGCGGGAGCCTTGACGATCGGGTCCTCGTCCCCGCTTAGCACCAGGACCGCCTGGGTGACGCGGGCGATGCCGCCGTCGGGGAGCTTCGCGGCGTAGCCCGCGGCGGACTGGCGGGACCGGGCATACCGGTCCGGGGCGTGGCGGCGCAGCGCTTCGGCCGCTGTCTGGCGGACCCACTCGTCGTCCAGCGGCAGGCTCCTGGCCTCGGTCAGGCGGATGATGTCCGTCGTCATCCGCTGCTTCTGCTCCGGGCTGTCGCCGTAGCGGCGGAACACGAGCTTGAACGGTCCCGGGAAGAAACGCATGTAGCGCACCGTGCCCCGTATCTTCTGGCCGGACATCGGTATCGAGGAGATCGCGGTCAGCGTCCTGACCCGCTGCGGGTGCAGCAGCGCGGCGAACTGGGCGAGCCCGCCGCCCATCGACAGGCCGGCCAGGTTGGCCGACTCCCAGCCCATCGCGTCGAGCACCGCCATCATGTCGTCGATCATGTCGGTGAGCTCGTAGGCCTTTTTCCTGCCGGTGAAGTGGGTCGACAGTCCCGCGTCCCGGTGGTCGTAGCGGACGGCGTGGAAGCCCGCATCGACGAGGGCCTCGCAGAGCCCGTCGGGCCAGGAGCTGATCATCTGGTCGTCCAGGCCGCTGATCAGCAGCAGCGGCCGCCCGCCGGGCTTGCCGAAGTCCTCATAGGAGATCTGGACGTCCCCGTTGCGCGCGATGCCGCTCTCCACCTTGGCCTCCCTCCGTTTTGAAATGCGGCCGCATTGTGAAACCCAGCCTATACAATGCACTCGCATTGCGAAACGAGGGGGTGCCAGGCCAGATGCCCAGGCAGGTCGACCGCGAGGAGCGCCGCCGGGAGATCGCCGCCGCCGTCTTGCGCCTGGTGGCGACGCGGGGGGTCGAGGCGGCGAGCCTGCGCGCGGTGGCCAGCGAGGCAGGCGTCTCGATGGGCGCGGTGCAGCACTACTTCACGACCAGGGATGAGATGCTGCGCTTCGCGCTCGCGCACGGCAACACGCTGCTCGCCGAGCGCGGCACCAGGCTGATGGCCGCGCACAGTCCGGCCACGCCGCGCGAGACGTCCCGGCTGTTCTGCACCCTGCTGCTCCCCCTCGACGAGGACAGCAGGACCGCCGCCCGGCTGTGGGCCGGGCTGATCAGCCGCGCCTGCGTCGATGAGCCGACCCTGAAGCTGGCCGCCATGGCCTACGCCAACCTCACCGACTTCGTCGTGCGCCAGCTCCGCGACGCCCTGCCCGGAGCGGACGCCGCCCAGGAAGCGCGGCACCTGGTCAGCGTGATCGAAGGGCTGCGGTGGCCGGTGCTGTTCGGCGTCTACACCGAGCAGCAGGCAATGTGCATCGTGGACGCCCAGCTCGACCTGATCTTCTGATCTGCCCGAAGACGATCGGGGCCTGCCGAGCTGGTTCTGCGGCGCACGTCAGGCGCGCCGGTGAACGCCGAGTTCCCCCGCTGGAATGCCGGGAATCCCCGGCCGCGAGCCCGCCTGCGGTCCCACCAACCTCCGCACGCGCACTGGAGTAACTCAGGGTGACCGGAAAGGTGCCGCTGCTCAGACATCCCGCTCACTGCTCATGTAGTGCTCAACTACAGCACCGAATGCTTGGTCAGACCTATTCCCCACACCGACATCATGAATTAAAGATCGGTAAGCCGGCTAGGGGCAGAGTTACGCTGGACGGCACAGTATCTCGATACCTGAGCTGAAAGACAGCCAATGCATCAGAATTGTGCAACGATGAGCTATGCATTCTGTCCTCTGGGCCAGCATACTGGCTTCTACTAGAGTAGCGGCCGTAACGACACTGCTTGTCGAGTACCTAGCGAAGCCATGGCTTGAGGCGCGCAAGGAACGAATTCTTCAGAGCGACCGACAGCGACGCGCCGCGCTAAACGGTTTTAAACGAGCCGCTTTCCTCGCGGGAACGCTGGTGGCCTATAGAGATATGGCAGATCTGTCCGATGTGCTGAGTGGTCGAATGAATAAAAGAGCGGCAGACATAGAAGAAATTATGGCTATCGCTATCTAGGTCATCGATGCACCGACGACAGTTGATGAGTGGAGTAAGACCACAGCCATCATCACCGCCTTTTCGATGATGTTGATCAGGGAAATTAAGCTGTCTTTGGCGGAAGTAAATAGCTGGCTTCGATGCTAGCTAACGCGGGTGTGCCAACAGACAAGAAAGAGAGGCCGTCTCTCTCGCGCGGCGAGAAACGGCCTCTCTTGCAGGACAGCGTTAGACGATAAGGAAGCGTCCGCCTTGACCTTGGCCATGAATGACCGCCAGGCGGCGGAGCCGACTGTCAGCACCGGCCCTTGGCCGGCTTGCTTGGTGTCGCGCACCATTACGCGGCTATCGTCGTCGGCAACCTCGATGCAGTTACCCTGGCCACCTGAATAGCTGGACTTTCGCCATTTGGGGTTCATTTCGCGTCACCCTTTATGAGTTCGATCGATTGTCTGTCGTTTAGAGCACTTGCCCTTAGATGGTCGAATAGTAGCAGGTAACGGCTTACCTCGTCGCGATCACGGACATAGCGGGCGGTGTCTACGTCTTCAAAGTAAACCACGGATGAATTCTTATTCCGGGGATAAGCACCGCGAACGCACGGCCGAACGCGCATGTTGCACCCTCGGCGTTCGGGATGATCTGTATCGTGATGTTAGGCCGCCGCGCCATGGTGGCCAGATGCTCACGTTGCGCCTTCATAATGTTAGAACTACCGACCGCGCGATTAAGCGCGGATTCATCGATGATCGTCCACAATCGCGGCGCGTTATCTTGGTCAAGCGGCAC
>JBEKGC010000344.1:0-7386 GCA_050013055.1 Streptosporangiaceae bacterium | reverse complement strand
GACTGGCTGCTCGCCGCCGCCGCCTTGGTGATCATGCTGTCGACTAGCGTCGCCGGCGACAGCTGGCAGCTGCCAGCCGGCTGGGCGGCAGTTGTGGTCGCGGCGTCGTGGCTGCCGCTGACCGTGCGGGCGTCCTGGCCGCTGCCGGTGCTCGCCGCCGTGCTCGCCGCCGACACGGTGCACATCGTCCTGGCCGGCCACGCGCACCCGGCAGCGGCTACGATTCCCGCCGCGACCATGCTCGCCCTCTACACCGTCGCCACCCGCTACCCGGCCCGGGTGGCCTGGACCGTGGCCGTCTCAGCAGGCGCCGTCCAGCTCACCGTGGCCCTGGTGAGCTACCCGCACGCCGGCCCGGACTTGCTCTACCTCAACTGGGCCGTCGTTGCCACCGTGCTGGGCCTCCTCATCCGGGAACGGCGGATGAGGATCGCCGCCGCCGAACAGCGAGCTGAGGCCGCCGAGCACAGCCGGCAGGCCGAAGCCGACCGCCAGGTCACCGCCGAACGCATCCGCATCTCCCACGAACTGCACGACGTTCTCGCCCATCACATCGCCGTCGTCAACGCCCAGGCCGGCGTCGCCCAGTACCTGCTCCGCACCAATCCCGCCGCCGCCGACACCGCGCTGGCCGGCATCGCCGCCAACAGCCGGGCCGCACTCGACGAGCTACGGGCCACCCTCGGGCTGCTGCGCGCAGAAGACGGCGCCGCACCGGGCGACCCTCACGCCCCCGTTCCGACGATCGAGCACCTCGGCCGGCTCCTGGACAGTTTCACTGACGCCGGCATGCGGCTCACCGTCGCCGTCCACGGCGAACCCGGCTCCCTGAGCGGACCGGCCGACCTCGCGTTCTACCGGATCGTGCAGGAGGCCCTCACCAACGCCACTAAACACGCTCCCGGCAGCGACGTCAGCCTCGACATCGACTGGTCCGCCACAGCCGTTCACCTCACCATCAGCAATACCGAACCAGCCGCCGCACCGCAGGGAATCATGGACGAAGGTACCGGCCATGGGCTGATCGGCATGCGGGAACGGGCGGCGGCCGCCGGCGGCACGCTCAGCGCCGGCTCCGCCGCAGCGGGCGGCTACCGAGTGACGGCGACGTTGCCCGCACCGTACGCCGATGCGGCCGGCCCGGTGGAATCCGCCGCAGCGGTCCCTAATCCCCAGCCGAGCGACAAGCCGGTGGCGTCGTGACGATCCGTGTCCTGCTCGCCGATGACCAGGCGCTGCTGCGCGCCACCTTCCGGCTGCTCATCGACTCCGTGCCCGACATGGACGTTGCCGGTGAGGCGGCCAACGGGCGCGAGGCACTAGCACTGACCCGGAGCGAACGAGCTGACGTCGTCTTGATGGACATCAGGATGCCCGAGGTCGACGGTATCCAGGCCACCCGCGACATCACCGCTGCCGACGATCTTCGGGACGTCAAGATCATCATGCTCACGACGTTCGAAACCGACGAGCTCATCATCGACGCCCTCCGAGCCGGAGCAAGCGGCTACCTCGGCAAGGGCGTTGAACCGCAGATCCTGCTCGACGCTATCCGCAGCGTGGCCGCCGGCGACTCCCTGCTCTCCCCCACCGCGACCCGGGCCATGATTGCCCGGGTCCTCGCCCAGCCTGGCATCGCACTGGCCCGCGCACCTGCCGCGCTCGCCGGTCTCACCCCCCGCGAGCGAGAGATCCTCACCCTCGTCGCTTCCGGCCTGTCCAACGACGACATCGCTGAGCGCCTGGTCATTAGCTCAGCCACCGCCAAGACACATGTGAACCGGACCATGATGAAACTCCACGCCAGAGACCGGGCCCAGCTCGTCGTCATCGCCTATGAAACCGGCCTCATCACCCCTGGCCGCAAACCAGATGGAAGCCAGCTCGGGCTGGACTACGGCACGTCCTGAGCCTGTCGATGAGTGGCGGGAACATAAGGCTTCCGTGCCCAATCTGAATCGTCCGGCGCAGCTCTTAGCGTGTTGCGATCAGAGAATCAGATGCTTAATCCCCGCTGTGCTCGGGCACGGAAGGTCTGATCCGGGTGTACCCAAGGTACTCGCCCCGGTATGCTGCAAGGACTGCGCTCGTAGCTCAACGGATAGAGCATCTGACTACGGATCAGAAGGTTGGGGGTTCGAGTCCCTCCGAGCGCGCCATGGGTTACCGACAGAACTGCCGGTGTCATACCGACAGAACTGTGGCGGTGGCCTGATTTTTAGTATGACGCCGGGTTCTGACACTGGCGCTGGTCGCTGTCCGGCCTGGCCGGGAGTGGCGGCGGGCCTGTTACGGGTGCTGCGGGCTGGTTTGAGGCGTGGCTGACCTGCCGGGCTGCGGGTATCGAGGTAGCAGGGGCTTCTTGTGCGTGTCAGCCGTCGGGGAGGTAGTCGCGCAGGCTGGTCCGGCGCCGCCGTGCCCGGCGGGTGATCCGGGCCTTGTCGCGGGCGGTGAGGGCCCGCCAGGCGCGGATCTTGCGGATGTTGGCGGCCATGAGCAGCAGCGCGGTGAAGACCGGCTGAGCGGCGATGCCGCGGACGCGGCGCCGTGCGGGCTGGGCGAGGGCTTCGTGAGCGGGGTCTTTGATTAGCCCGTTGAGTCCTTCGATGGTGTTGCGCAAGGTGGCGTAGGACTTGTGCCAGGCCGGGCTGCCGTAGGGCAGGTCCTGGCGGTACCGGGCACCGACGTCGGGGGCGATGGTGATCGCTGTCTGGGTGCAGATCCTGGGCGGTTCGGGTGGTGGCTGGAGGACCTTGGCGCGCCCGTCGCGTGGTGAGCGCGAGGCCTGGCGCAGCGGGCAGATCAGCCTGGGCGGTGGCCGGCGGCGGGGCAGGACAGCCGCTGGTAGCCGTCGGCGTCGGGGCCGTCTTTGTGCTTGAGCTGGTAGGAGCTGCGGGCGGTGATCTGCTGGTCGTACAGGTCGCGGGTGATGGCGTGGTCGCGCAGGCGGGTGGTGGCGGTGATCAGCGGGCCGGGCAGGGCGGGGCAGTACCAGGTGCCCTCCACCAGGACGGCTCCGCCGGTGTTTGCCTGGATGCCGGGCTGGTCGGCGCGGTAGTCCATGACGGGCTTGTAGCCCAGGGCCCGGGCCGGGAGGTGGAACCGTGCCGGGAGGGCCTGGGTATAGGCGCGGTCATAGCCGAGCCAGCCGGCCTTGTGCCCGCGGGCGGCGATGGAGGCCAGAACCCGGGCGCCGGTGCCGCCGGGATCTTCGCCGGGCCGGGCCAGGGCAAGGCCGATGGCCAGGCTCGGGCAGCCGTGCTGGGTGCCGGGCGGCCGGGCCATGGTGGCGATGGTGGCTTCCAGCGCCCAGCAGATCTTGCGGAGCGGCTTGCCTTTGTCGTCCTCGCGTTCGCGGTGGTCGCCTTCGCGGACGTACCAGCCGCCGTCGGGGTCGCTGGCGCATAGCCCGGTCCGCTTGGAGGGGCCGCGGGAGAACAGCGGAACCGGGGTGGCATCCAGGCCGGCCGAGCCGTCGGCCGCCGTGCGCTCGGCGTCGGTGAGAGCCGAGATGCTAGCCTCCAGCAGCGCATTGATGAACGCCTCGAGGCGGCTGCGGGCAGCCTCGGCCTGGGCGTGGGTCATCGGCCTGGTACGGGCCTTGAGGTCCGCTTGGCTCAGCCGCCGGTTCTTCGGCAGCCCAGAGGGGTCCATGACCGAGCAGATGACACCGAAGCAGTAGCGGACCCGGCGGTAGGCGGCCAGGAAGGCCTGCTGGGTGGTGACGGTGCCGGTGACCTTGAGCAGGCGGCGGGAAACGGGAGATAGCTGGCAGAACAGCAGCCGGGTGGCCTCGGTGAGGAACAGCGGCCGGTCATCGAGAGCCAGGCAGGCAAGCGCGGTGAGCACAGCGCGGACTGGCAGCGGGCGGGGGCGGCCGGTGGCGTGGGCCAGCGCGGCCTCGATGACCGGGGCCTTGCCGGAGCGGTCAGTCAGCCCGGCGGCGAAGGCCACCGTCTCGTCGCTGATACGCCCGCCCGCGGCGGGCAGGGTCAGGCCGGCGCCGCTCATCACGAGTTCTCCGCGCGGTAGCGGGCGCGCAGGGCGCCCTTGGAGGAGCTGATGCCCGCCACGAGGCGGGCGTAGCGGGCCAGCGACCCGGCCTCGGCGATCCCGCTGATAGCCAGCAGCACCCCGACCGGGGTGCCCGCGGCCAGGTGCCCGCAGATGAAGCCAGACCGGGCCGCGGGTCAGCGACATCCGCGGCGCCGCCGGGTCAGCCGTCAGGCCCAGGGCGAAATCAGTGACGAAGTTCTTATAGCCGCGATCGGCCGTGCCGGGCCGGAACACATGCCCGCTGCCCGCATGGCGGGCCAGCTCCCAGGCGCGGCCGGCGTAATCCGCAGTGACCGGCACCACCCGCGCGGCCGGCCCGCTGACATGAACGGTCACCTGGCGGCCGTGCCGTGCGACGTCACCGCCGCGCAGGGCCGCCAGTTCGCCGGGCCGCAGTCCCGCGCCGATGCCGGACACCACCAGCGCCAGCGCCGAAGAACGTTTCGCCGCATCACGCTGGGCGGCCGCGACCGCGGCTAGTTCTGCTTGCTCAGCCGGCGCGTACGGCGCTGGCGCCCTCGCGCCCGGGAACGGCGTCGCCCGCTGCCCCGGCGGCCCGTGCCCCGGCTCGGCGAGCCGGTACAGCGCCGACCGGTACGTGCCCCGGGTGGAGGACGCCCGGCCCGCCAGCCCTGCCACGCAGAACGCCTCGATCACGTCATAGTCGAGCAGGAACTCCCAGCTGGCCGGGATCCCGCGCGCATCAGCGAACCGGGACAGCGCGCGCAGCGCGGGAGCGGTCACGCTGCCTGCCGGCAGCACGCACAAGCCCGCGCCCGCCGCATTTTCCCCGCGAGTCCCGGCCATGATTGAAATATATATACTTCAATCATGGAGGTGCGGGATGCCGCCAGCGCGGCGGATAAGGAATCCTGTGACCATGGACGACCCGGCCCGCCGGCACCAGCAGATCCAAGCCGAGCTCAGCCAGATCGGCCTGGTCCTGCCCGGCTCGCTCACCGACCGCACCACCCGCTGCCAGCGCCCCGGATGCCACTGCCACGCCGACCCCCCGCAACTGCACGGCCCCTACCCGACCTGGACCCGCAAGGTCAGCGGCCGGACCGTCACCAGAACCCTCACCGCCGAAGACGCCGAACGGCTCCGCCCCTACTTCCACGCCCACCGCCGCCTGCGCCAGCTCATCACCGAACTCGAAGCCATCTCCATCCAGCTCGCCGGGCAGCCCAGACCACACACCCAGCCGGGAGATCAGCCCGCTCAGCGCGGGATCAGCACACCGGAAACCTACTAAAACTACTGGTCAGCGAGTTCTGTCGGTGACCCGCCATCGAACCGCAGGTCAGGGCCTTCTTCTCAGGAATGAGCGGGGCCCTGAATCCTTGTTTCGGGCCTCCCGTCTCCTTGCTCCATGTCTCGCGCTCTCGCGGGGTGTGCTCGGGCGGCTTGACAAGTCAGCCACATTGCGGACAAGGCGGCGCCGCTGCGTGGCGCCGCTGATCATCCAGGCTCACCCGGCGTCGCATGCGGTCGGCCGCGCCGAACCCCTGGCCGCCGCGCGCCAGGGTCGCTGCGCCTACGAGGAAGGCGGGGAAGGTGAACGGGCCTGTCAGTGCTCCAGGTGGAAGGTCAGTATTCCCTCGGTTGGCGAGACATTCTGGACGTGTAGCTCACCCTTCGCACCCTCGTACTTGCCGGTGCCCCCGGTGATGGACCCGACATACGGCGCCGTTGAGCCAAGGACAACCAGTGCCTGGCCGGTGATCTGCCCGCCGGGGAACGAGTAGGTAGCGATGCACTGCGCCTCCTGGCGCGCCACGGACACCTCCGTGCACACCGCACCCGCGTGCCCAAGCTGATTCGCGCCCTGCAGCAGCTTTTGGGAGAACACGATCTCGTTACCAAGGGAGAATCCCGGACCGCCAAGATCAAGGAGCTTCAGCTCCGTGTCGACGGCGGTCACGCGGATAGTCTGATCCTGAGCGGCGTTACCAGTTGAACCTGCAGCGGGAAGAGCTATACCAACCGCCAGTGCCGCCACTGCAATGACTGCGCCGAGCGCGCCTAGCCGCTTGCCCATAGAGCCTCCCTTGCTCCGCCGTCAAATCCCGGCCATGGCTATTTCGTCTAGTTCTGCCCAGTCCTGCAGGAGATGACGCCCAGATGTGGCTAGGCCTTGTTTGGGCGGAACACGAGTGCGAGCACGCGCAGCGCGAGGATAGCTGAGATCACCAGCAGGCAGTAGCCGAGGAACTGGAAGAGAGATACCCGGATGGTGATGGTTGGCCCGCCGCGCAGGCCGAGCATAAGGACCGCCATGATGCCGCTTGTCGCGGCGAGAAACGTGGTCAGCACCAGGTAGAGCAGGCTCGTGACTATCCGGCGGTCGCCTTCATCGGCGAGGAGGCGGACGTTGACGCTGAGCCGTCCGGCTTCGAGCGCTCCGCCGAGCCGGTCGATGCGCCGGGGGAGGCGGCGCAGCAGGGGCAGCAGCGCGACCAGCTCATCGGCCGCGGTCGTGCGCAGCGCGTCCGGCCTGAACTGCCCGGCAAACTGCTGGCCTGCGAACCGGCGGGCTTCGGCCACGATGTCGAAGCCCGGGGCGAGCTGGGTAAGCGTGCCCTCCATCGTGGCCAGCGCGCGGAATACCGCGGCTATCTCCGGTGGTACCGCCAGCCCGTGCTCGGAGACGATGCGGAACAGGTCGGTGAACATCGTCACGTCGGGGGTGATCCCGGCTGCGACGTGCCGGGTCAGAAACCGGCCCAGCATCCGTTCCAGCCGTAGCTCGTCCAGCTCCTCGGGTCGCTCGACCACCTCCAGGAGCGCGTCGGCCAGCCCGGCCGGGTCGCCCCGGTCCAGGGCCAGCAGCAGCCGTTGCAGCGCGGAACGCAGCCCTTGGTCGATGCGCCCGACGGACCCGAAGTCCAGCAGCAGGACGTTGCCCGGGTGCGGGTCGGCGTGGAAAGTCCCCTCCAGCATGACCTCGCGGAGCAGGCAGTCGAGCAGGCTACGGGCCAGCGCGGCGCGCACGTCAGCGGGCATGCCGGCGTCGATCGCGGCCAGCGGCCGCCCGTCGAAGCGCTCCATCACCAGCACCAGCCCGGTGCACAGCCGTTTGTAGGGCACCGGAATGGCTATACCGCCGCTGCCACGGCTGCCCGGCGCGGCGGCCACCGAGGTCATGTTGCGCGCTTCTACCCGCAGGTCGAGTTCCTCGCGCAGGGCGGCGGCGAATCCGGCGGCCAGCCCGGCCGTGCCCACCGCCCGGCCCCAGCTCGTGCTGCGCTCCAGCCGGGCCGCCAGCCGACCGGCGATGTCCAGATCCCTGTCCACGATCTGGCTGACATCCGGCCGGCGCACCTTGAC
>JBEKGC010000343.1:0-7408 GCA_050013055.1 Streptosporangiaceae bacterium | reverse complement strand
TCCGTCTGTCGCATCATACACCGTGTTCGTGTTCATTACGATGCCTGAAGACTTCTGAGCGTTCGCTCGGAAATTTCGAGCTCGTGGTTCGCGGCATTCACGATCTGCCGAAGGAATGTGGTCCGGAAGACGCAAACGCTTCCGCATCTTCTGCGACGTCAAATCCAAGATCCTTGGCATCCGCGACGAACTTGAGCCAGCCAATCATCGGGTTGATTTCGGTAACGACTTGCTCGGCCGCTTTGCACGCGGCCCTGGTGACAGTCGCCATTGTGTATCACCTTCTTGTGTATGGGTTAGATGTGCTACAGAGGTTGAAAAGCTAGCATTTGGGCCTTTTACGGTGGCTGGGGTTCCAGGGTCAGTCCGGTCTGGCCCAGGAATCCCTCGATGAGGGCGGGCCGGTACTGGATGCGCTTGAGCCGGTTCCTGATGATCGCGGCGAGCTGGTCCACGTCGCGGGCGGCCAGGGTTGCCCAGGCCGTTCTTCATGTTCGCCCAGGCGCCCTCCGCAGGGTTGAGGTCGGGGGGCGCAGACGGGCAGCCGTACCTCGGTCAGCCAGTCCGGATGAGCCTGGATGAAGCCGCGCATCACCGCGCTGATGCGGGTGTTCAGGTTGTCCCAGTTCTGTGCCCGGCTGTGCTATGTGGCCAGCGGTGGCTGGCAGCCCTTGTCACCGGTGGTGATGGGCTGGGTGCTGCCGCGGCCGGCCACATAATCGTCACAGTGAGGCGAGCCAGTTGAGCAGCGACTGGTCTGATCGCCAGATTGGGTTGGTCCGGGATCGCGGCGAAGTATCGCGCGGTTCGGCGGCTTGCAGGGCTGCCAACTTGGTCTTGGTGTTGATCTCGGCGTAGCGGTTTGTCGTGGCCAGGTCGGCGTGTCCGAGCCAGCCGCGGACCACGTTGACCTCGACACCGGCTTCGAACTGGTCAAGACGCTGTGTCTTGTCTCCGCAGAGGCCGTGTGCGGACGACTTCGTGTGGCGATTGAGCTGTCGGATCCGCGAGTTGGCGTTGGCGGCGCGGTCGATCTCTTGTGTTGCTTTTTGGCGCTGGTTTTGTGATGCAGGTCATAGGAGGGTCGTCTCAGCTGGTGGTCCCGGTCACCTCAGGTTGCGGTGCGGGGAGACGGGTCACCCGGCTTGTTCTGCTGGCGTGTTCCCGGAGCCGGATGATCTCTTCGTGCTGTGCCGCCAGCCTGGCCAGGGCCTGGCTGCGGAAGCCGGCGAGGTCCGTGATTTTCTGGTCTGCCTGCGCTAGCCGGTCTTTGAGCTTGCTGATGTCATTTTTCATGCGGTCGATCTGAGCGGCCTTCGGGTCGGGGGTCTGGCCGGCCTGCTGCAGATGCTGGAGGCGGTCCTCGAACTCGGCTCGCAGGTGCGCGTAGGGCCGGGGGCCGTAAAACGCGGTGCGGTCGACGCCGGCTTCGCGGGCGAGGGTCTTGATGTCGCAGTTCCCGCCGGGGGGGATCTCGCCGCGCAGGAGCCGGTCCATGGCGGCCCGGATGCGGTTCTCGTTCTCGGTTCGCTGGGTTGCGGTGATTCTCATGCGGAGTCCTTGCTGGGCGGGGGTGCGGCGGCGTCGATCTCGGCGATGACACGCTGGGCCCGGTCGTAGTCGCCGCGCAGGCGGGAGCGGTCGGTCGTGCGGGTCTTGCCGAGCTGGCCGATGAAGGTCTTTGTCCGCTCGGCGTGCTCGGCCCAGACCGGGCGGTGGCTTTGGTGGTGGGTGGCCTGCGGGCAGCGGGCCGAGTCGCACATTCCGACGAGCGGGCGGTCGGCCGTCGGGGTGCCGGCGAGCTTGAGGCAGAGTGCGCGGGACGGGTCGGTGAACCAGCAGTAGTTCGCCGGCCCCAGGTGCAGGATGCTGGCGCGCTTGGTCAGCAGGTTGAGGATGTCACGGTCGTTGCGCTGGGTCTTCGGCGCTGCCGCGGGGCCTGCGCCGAGGCCGGCGTCGATGCTGGCGAAGAACTCGGTGAGGCTCCGGGCGCCGGGGCCGGCGGGCAGGATGCCCTGCTGGTAGTTGCGGAACTCGGCCAGGACCAGGCTGAGGTTGCGGTCGCTCTCATGCTTGTTGACCTCGGCCAGCAGCTCGGCCTGCGCGCCGCCGGGGCGGGAGGCATAGCCTTCGGTCGTGGCGACGGCGACGTGCTTCAGGTGGATCTTGGAGGCCAGGACGCCGCCGGGCCGGTAGGCCATCTCCAGGGCCAGGGTCCGCCTCAGCATCCTGAGGTTCGCCGGGCCGCCCGGGATCGGGGCGAGCCCGATCCGCTGCCCGGCTGGGGAGTTGACCCAGTTCCTGAACCAGGTGCAGCGGACGGTGAAGTCGAAGCGCCCGAGCAGGGGGACGCCGTCGCGCGGGTTGTCGTGCAGCTGCTCGGTGAGCTCGACGGCGCGGTAGACCGGTTCGACGACGACCCACTCATCGTCGGTGCCGCCGAGCGGCTGGCCCTTGACGATCTTGCTGGCGATCCGGAAGCGCTGCAGGCCGGGGACCGGTTCCTCGACCGGGCGGCGGCAGCCGACGCGCAGTTCCATCAGCTCGCTCGCCCTCATGCCCGAGGCCGCGGCCACGACGATGATCGCCGCGGTGCGGACGATCCCGACCAGGGCGACGGCCTGGGAACGGTGCAGCGGCAAGGTCCACGGCAGTGTGCTGCTGCCGTCCGCGGCCGGGGCCTCGGCCGCGTTCCGGGCGAAGGTCTTCTGCACCCCTGCTGACGCGACGGCGTCCTGCAGCGTGCCTCGCAGCGCCGGCATCTGGCGGGCCCAGAGCTGGCTGTGGCCGGCCTGCCGGGCCAGGACCCCGGTGGCCACCGGGAGGAGCGGGTCGTCGGCGGCCCATCCTGCGGCGATTCTCTTGGCGACGTGGTGGTCCTCGAGCATCGGCAGCGCCGTGCCGGCTGCCAGGTAATCCCGTTCCAGGAGCTTCCTGACGTCCTCAACGAGAGTAGGGGCGCCGTGGCGCAGCCCTTCGGCCTTGACCGAAGAGACGCGATCGGCCTGGCGTACTTGACGGTCCAGTTCGGCAGTGTGCGGGCCGAGCACCGTCACCAGGTGCAGTGCGGCGGCGAGCATCGGCTGGAGGACCTCCCCGGCGACCGGCTCGGTCTTGTTCTGGGTCCGCCCCGACGGCATCTCGGCCACCGCCGAGGCGGACGCCCCGCCCCACGGGCGCAGGCCGGCCCGGACCCTGGTGGCGGTGAACAGCTCCCGGTAGTTGACTAGGTCGACGACGACCTGGGCGGCCGCGCGCCGCACCGAAGGGCTCTGCTCGCCGACGACGGTGCCGTCCTGGTCGGTGAGGTAGCGCCGGAAAGCCAGGTATGCCTCGCAGTCCTGCGTGCCGATCTGTGCCAGGTCGCTGATTCCGCGCCGGCGGAGCCAGCCGAAGAACCGGATGGCCTCTTCCAGCCGTCCGATGCAGCTGCGCAGGTGAAGGGGTGTGCGATAGGCCCGCGGCAGTGTCGCGACAGCTGGATGGCGCGGGGCGAGCATGGCCAGCATGAGCTCCTTGGCGACCAGGCGCCAGTGCGGGTCGGCGATCGCGGAGAAATCGAGGCGCCTGTTCGCCAGGGACATATCGACCGGCAGCCCGACGACGTCGGTGAAGTCCCACAGGTCGTGCTCGAAGGCTGGGCGGCGAGCCTGGTCAGGCAGTGCCAGGCCGGCCTGGCGGCAAACGTCGGCACCGGCGAACGGCGAGATCAGGTCGTGCTGGCCGCTGGCGGCGGCGGTCATATCGTCAGCTCCTCCGGCCGCAGCGGGATCTCGTCGTCAGTGCCGGCGACCATCCGTGCTGCCGCCGCGAGGCCGGAGGGGTCGAAGCGGTCCAGCACCTGGCTGATCCGGGCCGCGTAGGGGCCGAAGACGGCCATGAACTGGGCGGCGGGCATCTGCCGCCACTGCCGGGAGAAGAATGCCTTGAGCCTTAGCAGGTTCACCGCGTGGCGCGGGGCGAACACCGCCAGCGGGCAGAGCAGGCAGACCCAGGGCCGTGCCGGGCACGGCTTGCCCTTCGGGCCGTGCAGCCCTGACAACTGGTCGCCGCAGGCCGCGGTGAACACGTCCCGGGTCCCGCCGGCCAGCTCGGCGATCGCCGTATCGTCCAGGTTTAGGGCCGCCAGCAGTTGCGGGTAGCCCCTGGCCAGGACGGCCGCGTCCTCTGCGGTGATCACCGCGGGCGGGTGGGCGCGTCGCAGGATGTCGTGCTGGGCGTCCTCGATGATCGTCTCGACGGCGTGCTGCTGGGCGGCAGTCGTGGCGGTCAGGTAGTGGTCACCTTCGACGGCCGGGGTGTGGTTCGGGTCGATCATCGCACGCGCGCTTCCGGACCAGGCGCCCTTGTCTCGCATCGCCTGGTGGGTGGTGCGGATCCGCGCCCGGTGGATCTTCAGCGGCTGCCCGTCCTCGCCGAGGACACCATGGCGCACGGCCCAGCGCTGGATAGCGACCGGCTCGACCTGGCGGACCAGGCGTGATTTGCCGGCCTGGCTCATCCCCAGCCAGAGCATGTCGCGCTCCGGCGGCGGAACGAAGGTCCGCAGCAGCGCCGAATGCGCCAGCCACTGCTCCAGCAGTCGCACCGCCGGGCGCGGCAGGTTCAGGCTCTCCTCCGCCGTGCGGCCCTTGACATAAGACAGCAGGATCGTGGAGTCACCGGCCCAGTCGATGTCGCCGGTGACCAGGTCCGCAATGCCGTCCGGGACGATGCCCGAGTAGATGCCGAACAGCAGCCGGTAGGCGATCAGGGTGTCGAGGTGCGGGAACGCGCCCATGGCCGCGTCGTGGAAACCGCCGCGGCTGCGGACCACCGCATCCGATATCCCCAGGTGCGTCCCGAACTCGCTGATGCTCACCGGCCCGAGGCGGGCCAGCAGCCAGTGCAGGTTCGCCGGCTGCCACCGGCCAGGTCCGGGACGCTGCGCGCCGGAGGCATCAATGAGCACCTGGCGGTGGACGGCATAGGAGCCGTCGGCCACCTTCCGGCAGATCCCGGTCAGGCGCTGCCAGTCAGCCTCCGGATAAGGCGGCAGCGCCCGGCGGAAAGCCTGGACGTTGAAGTGCCGACCTGCGGCCAGCTCAAGCACGCCCTCGCCCAGGCCGCCGCCGGACCGGGCGAAGCCCTCGACCATACTGCGGGTCAGGGCCTCCAGCCGCACCGGCCCGGCCATCCAGAACTCGGCCAGCTGACCCCGCCGCAGATCGGCGGCGCCGCCGGTGAAGCCAGCCGCGGCGAGGGCGCGGACCATGGACCGCAGGGCCCGGACATACAAGACGACCGTGCGGCCGGAATCCGCGGTCCCGTGCGGGTGGATCAGATCCGCCAGGCCTGTAGCCAGGTCACGGGCCAGACGCGGGCTGGGCAGGTCATCCAGGTGATACTCGGCCCGGCGGCCGTCGCTGAACACGCACCTGATGCCCAGCGGCGCCTCGATGACCATCGCCGGCATCAGGCCCCGCCATCACTGGGATCGCCGTTGAACTCTTCAGCGGCTTCCCTCTCAGCCCCGGTATCCCCGGCAAGCCCGGCTGCCGCCCCAGCGCCCTCATATGCCTGCCGGTAGATGCGCGTGGTGTCAAGGCGCCGAAGGTACTTTTCCGTGGTCAGCACGGTCGAGTGACCAAGAAGGTCACGCAGCACCAGCAGCGGGTCGGCCTTGGACAGGTAAAACACCAGCGCAGCGTCCGCATCGGTGTCGGCCACCACCCGCGCGGCCTGCCGGTAGTGCCCGGTGACCAGGTATTCCAGGGTCCTCATTGAGAAGCCGCAGCCGGTGGGGATTCACGTGCGGGAACCGCGGCTCGAACCGTGCCCGGAGCCGGTCAGAGGTGCGCTCGAACACCGTGGCCCAGGCGGTGAACGGGCCGCCGCCGTTCCTCACTGCCAGCAGGCACGAGGCCCCGTCCGGGGCGACCAGGCGGCGCCGTTCGGCAGGCGTCAGCGTGGCCCACGGGCGCCGGATGCCGTTGACCCGGCCGCCCCGGGCATCCGGTTCGGTCACCAGCAGCGGCTCGCCCCAGCGCCGCGGCGGACGCCATCCCGAGCCGGCGGTCGCGGCCGCCCGGTCCAGCTGGAGGTAATCGTGCAACCCGGCCAGGGCCTCATACGAGATCCACGTGGTCCGGTGCTTGCGACCCTTGGTGATCCCGGCCGGCACCGGGAACGGGATCGGCACGATCGTGGGCGACGGCGGCAGCACCGGTATCTCCCAGGGCAGCAGGTGCGTGAACTCAGCCAGCCGCAGCCCGGTGGACAGCGCGAGATCGCCGATCGCCGCGTTACGGGCCAGTTCCCGCCCGGCGAACCCGGAGTCCCGCGACCCGTCCGGAGCCAGCCCGCGCAGCCCCTTGCGGAACAGCTCAGTGAAATCAGGCTCCAGGTACTTGATCGTCACGTGCGGCTTCGGGGTGCGACGGACCGCCAGGTTCACCCGGATCCCCCGCCCGGTCCCGGCGAACAGCGCCCGCGCCGAGCGGTAGGTGAACGGCTCAGCCGCCGCATAGCCCTCCGCGATGGCCCACCGGTAAAACAGCGACAAGATGCTCATGTGCTGGCCCCACGTCGTCGCAGCGAACCTGGCCGTGACCGGCCCCGCCGCCCGGTACTCGGCATACCGGCTCAGCCCCGACTTCAGCCGCTCCCGCGAATCGAAGAGCCCGACGCCGTGCCCGGCCAGGAACTCCGCCCACTCCTTCACCGCCCGCGCATAGTTCTCCCACGAACTCGGTGCCGGAGCCCCGCTCGCCGGGAGCTCTCGCAGCCAGCGGTTCATCATCACCGCCGGCCGGGGCGCAGCCGGGCCGTCCTCCAACCGCAGGTCGTCATCGACGAGCACGGGCATCCCCTCAGGGATCAGCGGCCGGTACTCAAGATCCCAGGACTGCCAGCCCCGGGAAGAGAAAAAGATCAAGATCACGAGCGCTGACAGTAGGAACACAACACCTCTCCGCGCAACGCGAAACTCCCAGCCCGCAAGGCGTTCCGAGGGTAATCGCCACACGGGAACTAAGCGGGGAAAATGTGCCGGATCCAGTGGGTGCTGATGCCCTGGGTCGCGACCCAGGGCAGGTGACGGCCGATGCGGGTCCACAGGTGGTCATAGCGGCGGTGGGTGATCGGCCGCCCGTCGGCGTACCGCAGCAGCTGCCCGTCCTGCGGGGCATGCCTGTCCTGGCCGTGCTCGATCAGGCGGGCCATCAAGGTGGGGGAGACCGGCTGCCAGCGGACCGTCTCGCCTTTCTCCCGGAGCAGGATCAGGCACTGGTCCGGGTCCAGGTCCTGCGGCCTCAGGGCCAGCGCGCCGCCGCGCCGGCAGGCGGTCTCAGTGTGCAGCCGCAGGATGAGGGTGTCCAGCTCCGGGTCATCGCCGGTGGTCGCGGCGACCTGGTTGATCTGCGCCAGC
>JBEKGC010000342.1:0-10501 GCA_050013055.1 Streptosporangiaceae bacterium | reverse complement strand
CTGTCTCCGCACTCCATTACCGACATCGTTGACGGGCTGGAGCGCCATGGCCTGGCCGAGCGCCGGCCGGACCCCACGGATCGCCGGGCCAAGCTTGTCGCGATCACCGACGCGGGCGAGGCCGGCCTTGACGTGGCGAACGCTACCCGGGAACGGCTGCTCAAGGAGATCTTCGGTGCGCTGAGCGAGGCGGACCGGGCGACGTTCCTGCGCCTGCTCGACGGCCTGGACGAGGCAGCCAGGAGGCTGATCCCGGCATCGGCCCCGGACGTGCCTGCGGTCTCGGCATGACCGCCGGATCCCGTCCCACCAGCACAGCTAGCACCAGTTACGTTTCTCACTGGGGGTACAACTCGTTATGTCATCCGTCACACCCGTCACCGGCAGTCAGCGTTCCGCAGAAAGCGACCATCGGTGGCTGATCTTGGTCATCGTGGCCATCGCCCAGCTCATGGTGGTGCTGGACTCGACCGTCGTAAATATCGCCCTGCCGTCGGCTCAGCGGGCCCTGGCCTTCCCCAACAGTGACCGGCAGTGGGTGGTGACCGCCTACGCTCTGGCGTTCGGCAGCCTGCTGCTGCTCGGCGGCCGGCTGGGTGACATGTTCAGCCGCAAGCGGGTCTTCATCACTGGTCTCGCCGGGTTCGCCCTCTCATCCGCGCTCGGCGGCGCCGCCACGTCGTTCAGCATGCTCGTGGCCGCCCGGACCCTTCAGGGCGCATTCGGCGCCATTCTCGCACCCGCCGCCCTGGGCACCTTGGTCAGCACCTTCCGCGACCCGCGTGAGCGCGGCCGGGCGTTCGGCGTCTTCGGGTCCGTCGCCGGTGGCGGCGGTGCCGTGGGCCTCATTCTCGGCGGCGTCCTCACCCAGTACTTCTCCTGGCGCTGGACCCTGTACGTCAACCTGATCCCCGCCGCGATCGCCGCGGCCGGCGCCCTGGTCTACATGCGGACCAACCGGCCGGACACTCGTCCGCGGATGGACTGGGCGGGTACCGTCCTCGCCTCGGCCGGGCTGTTCGCACTCGTCTTCGGCTTCTCGCATGCCGAACTGGCCGGCTGGACCGCCCCCCTGACCATCGGCTCGCTCGTCGGCGGAGTGATCCTGCTGACCGCATTCGCCTTCGCTGAGAGCCGGGTCAGTCAGCCCCTGCTGCCGCTGCGGGTCGTCCTTGACCGGGCCAGGGGCGGCTCCTACATCGCGGTCGGGCTGACCGGGATCGCCGTCTTCGGCATCTTCCTGTTCCTCACGTACTACCTGCAGGCCGTCAAGGGCTACAGCCCGGTGACCAGCGGGCTGGCCTTCCTGCCGATGATCGGCTGCATCCTGCTGTCGTCGAACCTCTCCAGCATCGTGCTGCTGCCGCGGGTCGGGCCGCGGGCCCTCATCACCACCGGCATGCTGCTCGGTGGCGGCGCCATGGCCTTCCTGACCCAGCTCACGGTGACCTCCAGTTACGCGGTGAACGTCCTGCCGACATTGGCGGTCATGGGCCTAGGCTTCGGCATGATCTTCTCGCCCGCCATCAACACCGCTACCGCCGGAGTCGCCCGGCGCGACTCGGGCGTGGCCTCGGCGCTGGTCAACACCATGCAGCAGGTGGGCGGTTCGATCGGGACCGCGGCGCTGAGCACGGTGGCGCTCACGGCGACGGCAAGCTACCTGGCCGCACACCACGCCGGACGGCTGGCCCCGGCTACGGCCGCGGTGCACGGCTACACGGTGGCCTTCGCGGTCTCGGCGGTGCTGTTCGGCGTCGGGGCGCTGGTGGCGGTTCTGCTGCTGCCGTCCAGGCGCAGGCTAGCGGAGATGCGGAACACGGAGCCCACGGCCGGTGCCGCGCCGGCGGCCAGCCCCGCCCTGACGGCCAGCCCCGCCCTGATGGACAGCGCCGCGGGGGATGGTGTCCTGGGCTAGGCGCTCCGGTCAGCTCATCAGGTGCCGGAGGCGCCGGATCCTTTTACTGGTCACTGCCAGCGGACGGCGGCGTATCCAGGCGAAGGCGCCTGCGCTCCAGCTCGATGATGCGGCGCTCGGCTTCTAGCTGGGTGCCGACATCCTGGGTTGCTTTCAGGTCGGAGACGTCGACCGCGTCGGGGCTGTGGTCCTTCAGCTCGCTGCGGCGGACGTACTCGTCGAACAGGACGGCCTTGGCGGCGAGCATTTCCAGCATGCGCTGGTCGACGGTGTCCTCGGCGAGCAGGCGGTGCACGTCGACCGGGCGGACCTGACCCATCCGGTGGCAGCGGGCGACGGCCTGGTCCTCGACGGTCGGTTTCCACTGCGGCTCGGTCAGGATCACCACGGAGGCGGCCTGGATGTTCAGCCCCACTCCCCCGGCCTGGATCTGGCTGACCAGGACGGCGGGTCCCGGGCGGGCGGTGAACTGGTCGACCAGGGCCTGCCGGTGGATCGGCGGGGTGCTGCCGGTCAGCGGGCCGACCGCCAGGTCGCCGAGAACCGAGGCGACGATGTCGAGCACGTCGCGGAAGTAGGAGAACACCACGACCTTACGGCCGTTGGCCGCGGCTTCCCCGACGATCTCCACGAGCCGCCCCAGCTTGGCCGAATCGGCCGAACGGGCGGGTGCGTAGGCCGCCCGGCGCATAGCCATGAAGTTGCCCGTGGCCACCGCATCGGCGTAGGCGTCCAGGTCACGGCCCTTCAGCTCGACCCACTCCTGGGTGTCGAGCCGCGGCGGCAGCTCTTCGAGCACGTCGGACTGGTTCCGGCGCAGGTACACGGGGGCGACGGCGGTGCGGAAACGATCCGCGCCGATCAGGCTGTCCACGCCGGTGACGTCCAGTACCAGGTCGGGCCGCAGATGACTGACCAGGACCCGGAACTCCTCGACCCGGTTCTCCATCGGCGTGCCGGTCAGGAACAAGACCCGGCTGGTCGTGCTCGCCCACTGCCGGACCGCCTTGGTGCGTTCGGCGGCCATGTTCTTGGTGTAGTGCGCTTCGTCGACGACGAGCAGGCCGAGGTCGACGCCCGCGGGGCCGGGCAGCGACTTCAGGGAATCGTAGGTGGTCACGGCGACGCCGCCGGTGCGGGTCCAGGCCTGGAAGTTTCGCTGCCGGTCCGGGCCGTGGAGCCGGTAGGACCGCAGCTCGCTGTGCCGCTGGATCTCGTGGGTCCAGTTGACCAGGACGCTGGCCGGGCACACGACCAGGAAGTGCCGGCGGCCCTGGAGGTGGAGATGGCACATCGCGGCCAGGGCCTCCACGCTCTTGCCCAGGCCCATCTCGTCGCCGAGCATGGCCCGGCCCTGGCACAGCGCGAACTTGGCGCCGAACGCCTGGTACCCGCGCAAGGAGGCGCGCATCAGCGACAGGTCGAGCGGGTACCTGTGGACGCGCTGCGCGATCTCGGCCGGGATGAAGCCCTGGCCCGCCTCGACGTCGGGCGCCAGCTCGCCGACCTCGATGAGCAGGCCGTTGTAGAGGACCGCGCGGTCCTCGTAGTCCTGCCACAGGCCGGCCTCGCCGGGGCTTGGCCGGGCGAGCGCCGCGAGCATCTCCTCTAGGCGGGTGTCCAGGGCCGCCCGCATCGCGGACCGGATCAGGGTCTGGAGCTGGGCGAGAGCGGCCCGGGACGCTTCGCGCTTGCGGGGGCCGGAGAAGAACATCCGCAGGCGGCTGGCCGCACGTCCCGCATCCCCGAGAACCGCGTCGAGGGCCGCGGCCAGCTCGCCGAGGTTCTCCTCGGCCGGCGAGACCGCTTGGCGTGCGATGCCGTACTGGTGCAGTCCGGCCAGCAGGCGGCTCTGCGCGGGCGGGCGGGTGTCGGGATCGAGGCGCAGGCGGACACTGTCCGTCATGGCCAGGTGGAGCTGGCGGGCCGCGGCGATGACCTGAGACGCGGTCTGCGGGCCGACATTGGGTAGCTGCTGGAGCCCGGCTACGCCGAGAGCGGCCGCCTCGCCGACGGTGCGGTAGCCGGCCGCCTCGATGGCGCCCAGCCGGAGCCTGCCCTGGGTGGTCTCCTTGAGCCTGGCCAGGGGAAGCGCGGCCAGCTGCTGGCGGACGGTATCGTCTCGCGCCGCTTCGTAGGCGCCCCGGGCCGCGCGAAGCCGGGCGGCGGGGGCGGCGCGGGCCTCGGAAAGGCCGGCCCGCAGCGTCCGGGCCCCGGCGACGAGCCCGCGGGCATCCGGCGGCCCCGCCTCGGCCGGGTCCTGCGGCGGCGGCCCGATGTCGGCGAGCTGGCTGGAGGTCACGCCGGCGCCTCACCTCGGTCGAACCATGAGTCCCAGGGCAGGCTGACGGTGGCCGCGTCGAAAGGAGGGTCGCCGATACCGGAAAACGCGTGCCGGGCGTAGCGGACGTCGGGTGGGCCGACCGGCGGAACCTCCGCGAGAGCGAGGATGTGCTGGCCTGCCTGGCTGCGCCCGACGCCCAGCTCGGTCCTGGTCAGGGTGAACGTCCGCGCGCCGCGGGCACCTGCTTTCACCTGGATGAACAGCAGGGATCCGGCGGCCGTTCGGCTCTCGATGTGATAGCCCGCGTGGCCGGGCGGCAGCTGGACCGGGTCTCGGCCCAGGGCGCGTTCGGTCGTTATCACGGCGTTAAGGCCGGCTCGTTCGATAAAAGATCGTTCGTGGGCCGCCCCTGGCGAGGACGCCAGCAGCCCGGCGGGCACGATCAGCGCCCCTCCCGTCACGACCGGCGGCAGCGGGGCCAGCCGCCGCTCCGCCTCCAGGTCTTCGAGACGCTGCTTGAGACGTCCCTGGAGATCCTCGGCCCGCTGACGGGCCCGGGCCGAGTTCATCCCGCTGCGCGGGAGCTTCCCGGCCAGCTCGCGTTCCCTGAGCTGACCGGCGTGATGGTCCCAGTAGCGGATCTCGGATGCCCGCTGGGAGACGACCCGGCGATGGCCGGCCTGGTCGGCGTGACCGTCGACCACCGAGTGCTGCAGGTAGAGGAGTACGTGCGGCACCAGGCCCGGATCGTTCTCGTCGATCAGCACCGCGCCTTGCCGGAGCAGAATGTCGTAGCGTTCGATGATCAGCTCGATCGTCCCGTCGAGCAGCGGATGACCCGGTGTCACGTACTCGGCCGGCGGCCGGCGCTCGGCCACGATGAGATCCTTCTCGAACGTCACCCGCTCGTACTGGCGCAGCAACGGAGTGCCCGCGCTGTACCGGGACCGGGTGTGCGGCATCGATATCGGCAAGGCGCAGATGGCGGCGGCGATCCGGGTGCCCTCGGATAAGGATCCGGCGCGGCGGGCCAGCGAGACCCGCACCTTCGCCGCCGCCAGGCGCGGGGTGCTGGAACTGGCGGACTGGTGCCGGTGCTGGCAGGTGCCCGCGGTGGTGACGGTGGCGGCCGGGGATTACTGGAAGGGCCCGTTTTACCGGCTGGAGGAGCAGGGGTCCGGGTGCGTGCTGGCCGGTCCGGAGCAGGTCAAGAACCTGCCCGGCCGCCCGGAGCGGGACCCGTCGGACTCCCGGTGGCTGGCGGCGTGCTTTGAGCGGGGCCCGGTCCGGTCGTGTTTCGTGCCCGCCCCGGAGTTCCGGGTCATCCGGCTGCACACCCGGTACCGGCGGGACCTGACCGGGGAGCGGACCCGGGAGAAGAACCGGGCTGAGAAGCTGCTGGAATCAGCCGCGATCAAGCTCTCCAGCGTGGTCAGCGACCTGCACGGGGTCACCGGCCGGGACATCACGGGCCAGCTGATCGCCGGGGAACGCGACCCCCGGGGTCCTGGCCCGGCTGGCTCGCGCCCGGGCCCGCCGTAAGATCACCGGGCTGGAAGCCGCCCTGGACGGAGCGGAATTCTTCACCGGTGACCACGCCGCCCTGCTGGCGGCCATGCTGGCGCGCATCGACCGGGTCACCGCCGAGACCGGCCAGCTGCCCGGGGTGATCGAGGCCCTGCTGGCCCCGTATGAAGAACAGCTGCAGCAGGCCGGGCCGGTGCCCGGCTGGGCCCGCCGCTCCGCCCAGGACACCATCGCCGGGACCGGCGTCGACATGACCCGGTTCCCCGCCGGATCCCACCTGGTCTCCCGGGGCAGCCGCGCCCCGCTGGACCACCAGTCCGGCGCCCGCAAAGGCCGCGCCAGAACCAGGAAAGGCAACCGGTACCTGGCCGGGGTGCTCGGCGGGACCGCCGTCGCGGCCGGCCGGGCCCAGGCCCGTGAAGGCGCCCGCTGCCGGCGGCCGGCCCGCCGGACCGGCAACGCCAAAGCCCAGGCCGCCATCGGGAACACCCAGCTGAAAGTCCTGCGCAAGCTGCTGTCCAACCCCGGCATGCGGCATGAGGACCCCGGCCCGGACTACTACGACCGCCAGCGCGGCCTGCGCCGCCAGATCCGCCGCCACGTCACCAAGCTGGAAAGCCCCGGCTTCGAAGTCACCCTCGCCCGCATCCCCGACCCCGGCGGACCAGACCAGGCCCAGGCCGCCTGACCACACCGGACCCCGCCCGCAGACCCGGCTAGCACCACAACGGTCAGGGTCCGCTGCCGCACGCCCAGCTGAGGTCCTATTTTCGGGTCAGATCGGGCTCTTACGGAGGATCAGGGCAACCATAGGGTACTAAAACTTCCAGGTGAGCCGAATATTCCACGATCTTTTTCGATGATTGTGACGGGTGGGTTGTTGGTGCGGGGAGCGGCGGGGGTGGCGGCTGGGGTGCGGCGCTTGGGGCCTTCAGGGCGTGACCGTCGCTTCGATCGTGAGCCGTCGCGCGGGCCGGTGTTCACGGTCGGCATAGGGCACGGGAACGACAATGAACGGAACATCGTGGCGCCTCGCGAGCGGGAGCGGGGCAGCACGGGCGTGCAGGACGGGACTCACGGGACTCACGGGGACCGCGCGGTGACCCCACGGGGACCGCGGGCGGGTCCACCGCTGGTAGTCCCGTTCACGCGCGCCCCGCCCGCCTCCCCACAACCTCCCGCCCCGACACCGCTCGCCCCGCCAGCGATTGTGGATCGTTACCGTCGAAATAAGAAGCTAATTATCCACGATCCCTGGCCTGCGGCCTCGGCTTGCTCAACGTTCAGGATCGCTAGCCAGGGATGACCTAGGGCCGGGCGGGGACTTCGGGGGGTGGACGGCAGCGGTACGTCGCCGGACCGCTGCCGTCCAGGTTGGGGAAGCTACTTGTTCTTCTTTCCCTTCTTCCCCTTCTTCTCCTTCTTGCTTTTCTTGCTCTTCTTAGCCACGCGAATCACCCCGTTCCCAACTCAGAAGGTCAACGATGTGTTGACCGACGGCGTCAACATATCATTGACCGACGCTGGTTGTCGATACGCTGTGACGATGGCCTCCAAGAGTCTCGTCAGGCGGATCACCGCAGCGCTGCAGCGCTCGGCGCTCTCGACGTCGCCGCCGAACCGATGAGCCGGCTCGACGCCGCCCGGCAGCTGCGAGAAGCGGCGGAGGAACTGGAGGCCGCCCAGGTCGAGGCCGCCCGCAAGGCCGGCGCCACGTGGAGTGAGATCGGCTCGTGTTACGGACTCACCAAACAAGGCGCCCAGCAACGCTTCCGGGCTGTGCGCAACCAGGCCAAGGCCGGTGCCGCGGGCCCGGAACCCGGCTGAGCGACGCGCCGCTCAAGCAGGCAGTCGCGCTGCTTAGCGGGGCTGGGGCCGTAGCCCGTCGAGGATGATCTGGGCGATGTGGGCTGACCGCTTGCGGCTGGTCTCTGCGCCGGCGTGACGGATCGCGGCGAAGGCGCCGGCGACCAGCGCCATCACCTCTTCGACGGTGAGGTCGTGGCGCACGGCACCGGCGGCGTGCGCACGATCAAGCAAGCCTGCGACATGACGGGTGAGATCCGCCGCGAGTTCCGGGGCGGCGGTGCGCAAGTCGAACTCCGCGGCCACCAGCGCGCTCTTTACCGTCACGTTCTCGGCCCCGTTGGCCATCATCTTGGCCAGCAGGGTGAACAGCGCGGCGGGATCATCGGCGGCGGCGAGCACCTCTGCCTCCGCTACCAGCTGCTCTATCTGGTCGATCGCGACCGCGAGATACAGCGCTTCCTTGGCCGGGAAGTGCCGGTGGACGGTGCCGGGGCCAACGCCCGCGCGGCGGGCTATCTCATCGAGCGAGACGCCAAGACCTTCCGTCGTGAACAGCTCCTGCGCGGTCCGCAGCACCCGCTCGCGGTTGCGGCGCGCGTCAGCGCGGAGCTCGGGGTGGCTGCGCTGAGCGGCCGGCGGCTTCGCCGGGGCGGGATCGGGGGGCTGGCTGGACATGTCGCCACTAGCATAACCGGGGCGCCGCACCGTATACTGCTGACTCTAAACGGGGCGACGCACCGTTTACCGGCTCGTGCCGCACACCATGACCCGATCCACCAGCCCGAGGAGACCGCGCCGATGACCACACGTGAGGACGCCAGCGCCCTGGTGCAGCGGATGCAGGAGTGCTTCAACACCCGGCAATTCGACCAGGCCGCCGGCCTGCACACCCCCGGCTTCTTCAGTCATCCGCTCGGCACTACCGGGTTCGAGGCGGGCCAGGCCGCCTGGCGCGCGCTCACGGCCCGGTTTCCCGGCATGCGCGTCGTCGCCCTGGACATCCTGGTTGACGGCGACAAGGCCGCCGTCCGTTCGGCCGTCGAGGGGATCGCGGACCCGGACGGCGACGCGCATCCCATGCTGTTCGAGATCTTCCGCATCGACGATGGCCGACTCGCGGAGATGTGGGGGGCCAGCACGGGATTCCCGCCCACAGTTAGCCCTGAGGAGCTGCGCTCGGAGCGATATCCGGCCTAGGAGCCGCTCGCGGGTTAATGCTGAGCCGTCGGTGACCGGAGGCGCCCGAGGACTTTCCGGAGCAAGGCCAGGGCGTGGTAGGCGATAATCACGGCGATGACAAGCGCCACCGCGGGGTCGAGCCAGTACCAGCCTCCGGCGGCCAGGATGATCCCGCCCGTGGCGGCAACGCCTGCCGCCGCCGCGGCATCGGCGATGGTATCGAGCAGAACCGCGGCGACGGACAAGTCGTGCCCGTCAGAATCATCGTCGTCTGCGTCAGCATGGAGAACGAGGGCGCCGGCGGTCATGACCAGCGCGGCCACGCCGCTCACGATGAGCACAGGCAGGCCGTGTACCTGCGGCGTACGCGTGAGGAGACGCTCGGCTGCGGCACCGGCGACGAGAACCTCCAGGACCATCAGCCATCCGCAGTTGACCAGCGCGGATATATTCGCCGGGGATGGGTGGCCGGGCGGTCGACCCCGGTTGGCCTGGCGCGCTGACATGCGGATGGCCAGCAACGCCACGGCCACCCCGGCTGCGTCCAGGAGGTAATCGCTGCCTTCGGCGAGCACCGCGAGCGAATGCGCCGTTATGCCCACGGTCACCAGGGCGGCGACGAGACCAACGTTGAGCACGAGCACGACTATCAAGCGCTGCGTACGGGACACCTTGGCGTCACTCACTTATTCGCTCAGCGGCCGGGCAACCACGGACCTGCGCGGTCCCAGCCAAGCTCTTGCCGCCACAGAGTAGTCCTCACGCCGCTGACACTACTGCTGAGCCTGGCCGATCCTAGAAGGCGGTCGACTGGTGCTTTACCTGGTCATCCGTACCGAAGCTTATCCGTAAGTGGGCTGCCGAAATTAATACACCGGATCTCTGGATCGATCTTCGGAATACAAAATCCTCCTTTAGCGGTATACATCCTGACGATGGGGCTGCACGGACTCGGCAACCTGTTCGGGCAGCGAGCCAAGCCTATTTCGGGGCCGCAGTAAAAGTCGGCATTAGCAGTCCGCCGCCGACCACCAGTGGGCGCCCCGGGCTTGGTCAGTGCGCCAGCAAGTGCAGGACCAGGACGAGAGCGGCGAGGCCAAGGGTGAGCTTGAGTGCGAGGACGGCGCCGCTGACAGCGATGGTGATCAGCCAGCCTCGCCGGGTCCTGGGCCGCCGGATGTGCTTGAGACCGGTCCAGCGCCTGCTGGTCCGCCCGGCCGTAGGTGCCTCTCCCGGTGCGTGGTCCGGACGGTCAGTCACGGGCGAGCGCCCTCCGCGCGCAGCCGGGCTATCTCCTGCCGGAAGCCGAAGTGGCTGATCAGGAGGGCCGCGGAGGCGAGCACGTCGGCGACGTTGAGGGACACGGCGGAAGCGGTGATCTGCACGGGAGGGCTCCTCGGGCCTGGCGAAAGGGATGATCATCAATAATGTACGCTGTATAATGTACTGCGTACAACGAACGTCAGCGGGAGAGTGTTCCCATGCCCACCGAACGCACCAGCGGCGGCGACCCCGCACGCACCCTGCGGCTGCTCTGGCGCGAGCCCGGTCCCGCGGACTCCCGGCGCGGACCGCGCCAGGGCCTGAGCGTCGAGCGGGTCGCCGCCGCCGCGATCGACCTGGCCGACGCCGACGGCCTGGGCTCAGTCACCATGCGCGCGATCGCCCAGGTCCTGGGCGTGGTGCCGATGTCGCTTTACACCTACGTGCCGGGCAAGGCCGAGCTGCTCGACCTGATGCTCGACACGGTTTACCTGCAGATGCCCCGCGGCGACCTGTCCGGC
>JBEKGC010000341.1:0-7473 GCA_050013055.1 Streptosporangiaceae bacterium | reverse complement strand
GTCGCAGACCAGATGCACGCCCAGGTCGGCGGGCACGGCCTTGTCGATCCTGGCCAGGAACTTCTTGAACTCCGCGGCCCGGTGGTGGCGGCGCAGCTGGGAGATCACGGTGCCGTCGGCGATGTTGAACGCGGCGAACAGGTCCGTCGTCCCGTGCCGGACGTAGTCGTGGCTGCGCCGTTCGGGGGTGCCCGGCATCATCGGCAGCACCGGCTGGGACCGGTCCAGCGCCTGGATGCCGGACTTCTCATCCACGCACAGCACCACCGCCCGCTCCGGCGGGTGGTGGTACAGGCCCACCACATCGACGACCTTCTCCACGAAAAACGGGTCAGTGGACAGCTTGAACGTGCCGGTTAAGTGCGGCTTGATGTCGAACTTGCGCCAGATCCGCCCGATCGTGGACTTGCTCAGCCCGCTGCGCTCCGCCATCGAGGCCCGGGACCAGTGCGTGGCGTCCGGCGGCATCTCCTCCAGCGTGGCGGTGATGACCTCCTCGACCTTGTCCAGCAGGATCGACGGCGGCCGGCCCGGCCGCTGCTCATCGGTCAGCCCGTCGCACCGCCGCGCGGCGAACCGGGCACGCCACTTGCCCACCGTCGCCGGATACACCCGCAGATCCGCGGCGACCTGCTTATTCGCCGCCCCGTCCGCGCACGCCAGCACGATCTTGGCCCGCAGCGCCAGCGCCTGGCTGGTCTTCGCCCGCCGCGCCCACCGGGTCAGCTGAGCACGCTCCTGGTCCGTCAGCACCAGCTGCGCCACCGGACGGCCCGGCCGGTCATGATCGGCCAGCCCCGCCAGGCCCTCCTCGGCGAACCGCCGCCGCCACTTGCGCACCGTCATCCGCGTCGACCCCAGCTCCGCGGCCACCCGCGCCACCCCCGACCCCGGCTCCGCGCACGCCAGCACGATCCGCGCCCGCTCCGCCCGCCACGGCAGCCCGCCCTCTAACCAGCGGACAAGCTCAACACGATCCTCATCCGTCAGAACTAGCGGCACGGCCATCTGAGTCTGCGACATACCACCAGGGTACAGACTTAACCCGTTAATCTCAGGCGCGGGATACTAGTGCCACCGCAGGTCACGTTCGCCCCGCTTCCAGTCACCCTGACAGACCCCCTGGCGACAACGATGGGCCGTTGTTGTCGCTGGGACGACAACGATGGGCCGTTGTTGTCGTTCGCGAGCGGGAGCAGTGCGGTATGGGTGTGCAGGGCGGGGTCCGCGGGACGGCGGGGGCGCGGGCGGGGTTCGCGGGACGGCGGGGGCGCGGGCGGGCAGCCGTCGCCGGGCACCAGCCTTCGCCGTGCTTGGTACCGCGCGAACGCTGGTTGATAGAGTACTAGCCGCCGTGGCGTCATTCAGCTCGCGCCACAGCACGCACGGCCTCCGCCTCAATAATTCACGGCTGTCATAGTCGCAGCGCACGAATTATTACATCTTTCGCAGGTCGAGTGGTTTCTGCGGACGGTGTCCGTGGCTGTCCGCGTGCCGGGCCGCGAAAACTCCCGCAGGCACGGATGTATAGATGACATGCATCGGGTCGGGCTGAGCTGAGGCCGGTGCCTTCTGGAGGTGGGTGAGACCTCCTCAGCTCAGACGCGTCACGATTGACCGCTTAGGCATTCGCGCGGGGTGCTGATGCCCCGCTGGAGCTTGAGGAGGTCCCGATGCCCGCCGTAGGCGGGCTGGATATCCACCGGAAGCAGCTGACCTCCGACTATCTCGACATGGTGACCGGGTAGATAAAGGCGACGGCGCTCCGCGCCGCCGCGCCCGCCACACTCGCGCCGGGCGTGCGGCCCTGGGGGCCGACCCGGCGCGGCGCGGCGGGCAGGGCGTAGAGCACCAAGCCATCTCTCCCGGTTACGAGCACACCATCTTGCCCCTACGTCTAAGTCGACCCATCGGCAGAAAACACTGGGTGTTTTAGGCCGGTCAGGATGGCATTGCAGGAAGAACTGTAATGTTGCACAATCTGAGGGTGAGCATAGATCGCAGCAAAACGGTCAAGTACCGGCCATGGGTATCCAGGCTATCAGGTGCGAAAGTAGCGCTTCTTATCTCGGTAGCGGCGCTGGTGGCGGGTTTCGCAGTAGCTGCCTCACCTCTTCTTCTGATTGTATGGGAAAAACCAAAAAGTATCGATTGGAATCGGCTTGGTGAAATTGGCCAGGCTTACGATGGAACATCGGCCGTGTTAAAGCCCGTTGAGCATGCCGCGCAGCATTTCGGTGTAGGAGCCGAGGGCCGCGCGGCCCTGGTGGGTCAGCGCCACTGAGGTGCGCGATGCGGGGCCGTTTCCGGTTTTCTCGCTGGTAAGGTAGCCGGCATCCTCAAGCTTGCGCAGGTGGGTGATCAGGTTGCCTGGGGTAAGCCCGATCAGGTCCTGCAGGCGGGTGAAGGACAGCGCGTCGCCGTCCGGCAGCGCGGCGAGCGTGGCCATGATCTGCAGCCGCGCGGGGGCGTGGATCAGCGGGTCAAGCATGGCCGTACACGGCCATCAGCGCCGCCGCCACAGCGGCTGCCTCCGCCCGCCGCCGGCGTAGCGAGTCTCCGCTGACGCCGGCCATGGCCCGGCGGCGGGCGCGCAGGAACGTGCCGATCCGCAGCGCCACGACCCTCCTCCGTTGTGTTTGTCCCGCAAAGCTTAGCGGGTCCGGGGGCCGGCGTCAAAAGCAGTGCCGTGTCAAAAAGCAGTGCCGTATCAAAAAGCAATGCCGTATCAAAAGCAGTGCCGCCGCCGCCCCGGCGCCGCGAGCCGTCCAGAGGCGGCGTATCCGGGGGCTTGACTTTGCTCTGCAAAGCAAGTTAGCTTTGTCCCGCAAAGACAAGTCGGCCGGAACTGGTGGCAGCACCAGGCCTCCTGGCGACGTGATCCGGAGGAATCATGAACACCCAGCAGTCCGTCATCTCATCCCGGAACCAGCTCGGAGCCAGGTATCCCAAGCAGGTCGCCAGCGTGCGCGTCGGCGTCGGCATCGTGCTGCTAGCGGTGATGGGCTTCCTGTACGGCTCAGGGCACCGCAGCCAGTGGGCATGGCTGCTGGCCGCGGGAGCAGCACTGCACTTTTATCTCGCCTACTACCGGCTCCGGCATGCGGGAAACGGCGCCAGCCAGCCCGCCCGGCTGCAGTGAGGGGGGCTGCCGCGACGCCGATAAGCGTCGCCGGCCGCCCGCCGCGCAACCCGCACCGCCCCGGCGGCAGCGTCCCAGCCGCCGGGGCGGACCGCTGCCCCATACCCGCCCGTTCGGCTCACAGGTAGAAAGAGGAGCGCAGATGTGCAAGCCCCTGGCTCGCGGGCAAGAGCACCTCACGCGAGCCGCCGTTACCCCGGCAAGCGAGCCGGGATCCCCGGTGGCCCCGGCCTTCCCCCGGGCGGAGGCGGTGAGCAGGCCGGCTGTCGAGATCTCGCATCTGCGCAAGGCTTACGGTCCGCTGATGGCGGTCGACGATGTCTCGTTCTCGGTCGGCCAGGGCGAGATCTTCGGCATCCTCGGCCCTAACGGGGCAGGGAAGACCACCACGGTCGAGTGCGCCCTCGGCCTGCGGTCCCCGGACTCCGGGACTATCCGGGTAATGGGCACCGACCCGCAGACGGACCGGGCCCGGATCCGCGAGATCACCGGGGTGCAGCTGCAGTCGAGCGCCTTCCCGGCCAAGCTCCGGGTCGGCGAGATCATCGACATGTACCAGTCCTTCTACCGTCGCCCGGCTGACGCCGGCGAACTGGCCGGGGCACTCGGCCTGAGCGCCAAGCGCCGCTCCTACTACCGGTCGCTGTCCGGCGGCCAGCAGCAGCGCCTGTCCGTGCTGCTGGCGCTTATCGGCGCCCCCAGGATCGCCGTCCTGGACGAGATGACGACCGGGCTCGATCCGCAGGCCCGCCGGGACGTCTGGGAACTCATCGAGGGTGTCCGTGACCGCGGAACGACGGTCCTGCTGGTGACCCATTTCATGGAGGAAGCCGAACGGCTCTGCGACCGGATAGCGCTCATTGACTCCGGGCGCGTCATCGCGCTGGACACCCCGGCAGGCCTGACCGCGCGGGCCGCCGGCGCGAAGACCGTCCGGTTCCTGGCGCCGGCCTCGTTCGACGAAAGCCTGCTGACCCGCCTGCCGGAGGTGACCGCGGTCGAGCATGACGGCCACCACATCGTCGTCACCGGTACCGGTGAGCTCCCTACCGCTGTGATCGTCGCCCTGCACGCGGCGGGGATCGAGGCGCAGGACGTGCGAATCGACGCATCGACTCTGGAGAGCGCTTTTGTGCGACTCACCGGAAGGCACCCGCACGAAGCAGAAGAAGCAGGAGAAGCAGGAGAAGCAGAAGGGGGAGTAGCCCAGTCATGATCACCTCGGCCCCATCCCGGTCGCGAGCGCCGCGCGCTGCATTCGGCAGCCTGGTGCGCAACGAGGCCCGGCTGGCCTGGCGGCAGCCAGCCGGGATGATCGCCGGCACCGGGATAGCCCTGCTCCTCCTGGTCATCTTTGGCGAGATCCCGGTATTCAGGCAGTCCTCGGCCAGCCTGGGCGGCTACTCGGCCTTCGACGTCTACATCCCGGTCCTCATGTCCTTCTCGATCGCGATAATCGCCTTCACCTATCTTCCCGGGCCGCTGGTCTCTTACCGTGAGCTCGGGATCTTGCGCCGCCTGTCAGCCACGCCGGTGCCCGCGTACTGGGTGCTGGCCGCCCAGATCGTCGTCCAGACCTGCCTGATGGCGGTCACGCTGACACTGCTCGTCACCGTCAGTGTCGTGTTCTTCGGGATCAGCGCCCCGCGGAACCCGGCCGCACTGGTGCTGGCGATCGCGCTTTGCATGGCCGCGCTGTTCGCGATCGGGCTGGCGATCGCGGCCCTGGCCCGGACCGCAAGCGCCGCCCGGGGCCTCATGGCCGCGGCTCTTTACCCCATGATGTTCTTCTCCGGGCTGTACTACCCGGTCCAGCTCATGCCCGCCGCGATCCAGGACATCAGCCACTACACTCCGCTCGGCGCGGCCGTCCAGGCCATCGGCCACTCATGGGTCGGCCAGTTCCCGCCCGCGCAGCCTCTGCTGGTCCTCGCGGGATACGCGCTGGTGTTCGGGTACCTGGCCAAGCGTTTCTTCAGGTGGGAATAACCGTAAAAGCCGGGGGCGGGGAGCCAGTCCCGGTCAGCTGTTATTAGCGCTCGGGCCTGCGCCAGGGACCGGAGCGGTTCCCGGTGCGGTGCTGAAAACCGCACGCTTCGTTCGGGAGATCGACAATATCTGGCGGAACGGGCCGTGGTTCACCTGGCACGCGGGACCGGGCGGCCGTTGCCACTGCGGCGATCATCTGGCTGCAGAGCGCCGCGCTGACTGGGTGCCTTATGGTGCATAGAGGGCTGGGGGCATGAATGGCGACTAATGCTGGCTATGACGCGTTCATTTCCTATAGCCATCAGCACGACCGGACACTCGGCCCGCCCTGCAGGCCAGCCTGGAGCGGTTTGCGAGGTCGTGGCGCAAGCTGCGGGCGTCAAGGATCTTTATCGACAAGGCGAACCTCGCGGCGACCCCGGAACTGTGGGGGTCGGTCGAGGAGGGGCTGGCATCGTCACGCTGGTTTGTCCTGCTGGCCTCGGACGACGCCGCCCGGTCGTTCTGGGTGGACCGTGAGGTCGGGTGGTGGCTGGAGCACCGTTCCCTGGACCGCCTTCTCATCGTGGTGACCAGCCCTGGCATGAAATGGGAGAAGGCAGAACAGGACTGGTCCGCTACGGCTCCGGTGCCGCCGGCGCTGCGCGGCGTATTCCCTGCCGATCCGCGGCGTTCCGAAGGACGCTCTTATCGGGGAGCATCTGAGGGAGCACCTGCGCACGATGCGACTGGTGCGCACCGCGGCCGCGGTGCTTGCCGTACTGGCCGTGCTCGCCGTGACAGCCAGCGTGATCGCGGTCGGCCAGCGTAACTCGGTGATCCGGCAGCGCGACCTGGCGCAGGCCCGTGAACTGGTTCTGACCCCTGGCAGGCAGCCAGCCTGGCCAGGCCCGCCAGTACCTGGCCCAGGCCCCCGTGTCGTGGCGGAGTCCAGCCTGGTCAGCGCCGTGGCGTACGGCGGTAACGGAAACTGGCTCGCGATCGCGACCCTGAAGTATGTGCTGCTGACTGATCCCGTCACCGGAGCTGAGCTAGCGCGCATCACCTACCGGGACTCCGCCGTCTTCATCGAACGCGTCGTGGTGGACCCGGCCGGGCACCTGGTCGCGATCAGCGCCGACGACCAGGTGGACCTGTGGCAGGTGACCGATCCGCGCCATCCCGTCCACGTCAGGACCATTGCGCTGGGCGGGATCTCGGCGGCGCTCGCGTTCAGCCCGGACGGGAACACCCTCGCTGTTGACGCGGGCACCAGCACCGCGCTGTGCGATGTATCGGGCAGTGGTGCGCTTGCCATCGCCGGGCACCTTCCCCTATCGACCACTTCCGCCAACGCGTTCGCGTTCGCGCCGGTAGGCCACCTGTTCGCCATCGGCAGCTACGATGGGCCAGCGACGCTGTGGGACACGACGGATCCGGCGAAGCCGGTCCTGGTGGCGAGCCTGGCCGGTGTTACTGACCTCGAGGGCGTCGCGTTCGATCCCGGCGGCAAGACGCTCGCTGCTGTCGGCTCCGGAGGCGTTACCCTGTGGAACGTCTCCGTACCCGGCACACCGACGACGCTCGCCAAGCCCAGCACCTCCGCCGACGCGGCGGAGCTCGCGTTCAACCCCGACGGCAGCACGCTGGCGACGGCCGGGGTGAACGACGGCGTCGACCAACCCGCCGTGCCAGATGGAGGTCGGCAGCGGTCACAGTTCCCACTGGTCTCAGGGCGTCGACGGTTCCCGCGGGAGCAGGGCCCTGACCTCCTCCGGATCTGGCCCACCGGATCCGATGAGTACGACGGCGTCATCGAAGCCGGCGCGGGCGTAGCGGCGGAGTACCTCGCCGGTGGGTTCGAGGTCGTCCCGGCTGTCCAGCGGGATGGCGCACACGATCGCCCGCCGGCCGCCGGCCGCCCGGTAGCGCTCGTGGGCAGCGATAATCTGATCCGGCGTGCTGCGGTATCCAGAGGCCAGCCAGCCGTCGAAGTCCCGCGCTGCCCGCTCGACATTGGCGCCCCACGAGCCGAGGAGGAGGGCCGGCCTGCGGCCGGGCACGGCGGGGGTGAGGTCGGCGTGTTCGTCCCGCCCTTGAGCGAGCAGGATCCGGAGCCGGGCGATGTTGCGGTGGAAGGCCGCGAAGCGAGCGGAGTAGTCCCGGTCCAACGTGGCGAAGTCGGTCTCCGTCGATCCTGGGCTGACCCCGAGGGTCAGCCGGTCGCCGCACGCCGACATCAGGGAGAGCACCCGATGGGCGAGGTCGGCGGGGTGGTAGAGCGGGACCTGCACGGTGGCCGTTCCCAGCTCGACGTCCTGCGTGACCGCGGCCGCCGTCGCGAGCGTCACGAACGGGTCAGG
>JBEKGC010000340.1:0-7996 GCA_050013055.1 Streptosporangiaceae bacterium | reverse complement strand
CCTGGCACCAGGCGATGTTCTCCAATGACCGCGCCAGGCCGGCCCGGTCGTTGGCCTGCATCCGGAGGTCAGCCGCGCGGGCGATCAACGGGAGGGCCTCGGTGAGCCGTCCGCTCCGTCCCAGGATCAGGCCGAGAGTCGTCAGCGACCGGGCGGTGCCCTGAGCGTCACCCAGGGCTTCGAATTTCCGAACGCTCCGCCGCGCCGTCTCTTCCGCCCGTGCGTGTTCGCTGGTCGTGCGCATGGCGTGGGCGAGGTTGCTGAGGACGAGGGCGACGCCCCACTGATCGTTCAGCTCGGTGAAGCGCTCCAGGCTCGACTCGAAGTGGGCCATCGCGGCCGGCCCATGGCCGAGGTCGAGTTCGACGGCGCCGAGGTTGTTGAGGACGGCCGCCAGACCCGCACCGTCACCGGCTTCGGCGAACAGGGCCTGGGCGCGGCGGTGAAACTCGATCGCGGCGCCAAAGTCGTTCTGGTCCCGCGCCAGGTTGCCGGCCGCCTTGAAGGCCAAGGCCCGGGCCCCGGCCGGGGCGGGTCCGGTCAGTTCGAGCACGCGCGAGAGACATCGCCTGCCCTCGTCGAGATGTCCGTTGATCTCCCAGAACCGCCACAGCGCGCCCGCGAGGCCGTGGGCGGCGGCGGACTGGCGTGTCGTGATCGCGTAGTCGAGCGCCGTGCGCATGTTGGCTTGCTCGTCCGCCAGCAGCCGTAGCCACGATTGCTGGCTCGCGCCGGTGAGTTCGACCGCCGCGGTCTCGGCGAGCTCACAGCACCACGTCAGGTGCCGAGCGTAGACGGCGCCGGCATCTCCCGACTGGCGGAGCTTACCCGCCGCGTATTCGCGGATGGTGACGGGAAAGACGAACCGTATCGCGGTCGGCCTGTCGATGCGCCAGACAAGGCTGTTGTCGATGAGGACGGCGAGGGCATCCAGCAGGTCGATGTCGCTGCCGCCGCGGCATACCTGCGTCATGGCATCGAGCGTCCAGCCGTCGGCAAACACCGAGAGCTGCGGGAACAACCGGGCCGCCGCCGGGCTGAGCAGCTCGTAGCTCCAATCCAGAGTCGCCTGCAAGGTCTGATGCCGGTCGCCGGAATCCCGCGGTCCGCGGGACAGCAATTCGGGCTGATTTCCCAGGCGTTCGAGCAGCGCCCCGGGCGAGAGGACCTTCATCCGGGTGGCGGCGAGCTCCAGTGCCAAGGGCAGCCCGTCAAGCCGCCGGCAGATTCCCGCTATCGACCTCGCGTTGTCCTCGTTCATCGACCAGTCGGGAAGAACGGACTGGACGCGCTGGGTGAACAACTCCACGGACGGGAAGTGCAGAAGATCATGTGCGCCCGCGGCGCTGGCCGGCGGGAACGGCAAGGGGAGGAGCGCGTGTTCGTGCTCTCCCTTGAGCTGCAGCGCGCACCGGCTGGTGACCAGGCATTTGATCGCCGGGCATTGGGCTAGCAGGCCGGCCAGGATGTCGGCGGCGTCAACCACCTGCTCGAAGTTGTCGATGAGCAGGAGCGCGCACCAGGAGCGCAATCGTTCGGCCATGCGCTGCTCGAGCGGGTCCGGGCCGCAGTCGCGGATGCCGGTTGCCTGCGCGATGCTGGTCAGGACCAGGCGGCCGTCGTGCACAGCCGTCAGGTCGACGAAGAAGATCCCGTCAGGGAAGCCGGCGTGGAGCTGCCGGGCGATGTCCAGGGCGACGCGGGTTTTCCCGACGCCGCCGAGCCCGGTGATGGTGACCAGCCGCACATCAGGCCGGCGCACGAGGCGGCATACGCTCCGGATGTCGTGGTCGCGCCCTATCAAGGGTGTCGACGGGACCGGGAGCCGGCCCGCCTTCGGCTGCTCGTCCTGTTCGGTTCCCGGTGCCTGGCCGCGCGCGGTGGCTTCGAACAATTCACGGGTCGATCCGGACAGGTGAAGAGCATCGGCCAGCAGCCGTGCCGTTTCCTTACGGGTCGTGCGGTTGACGCCTCGCTCCAGATCGCTTACTGATCGCGTGCTGATTCCAGCGGCTTCGGCCAGTTCTTCCTGCGTCAGCCCGGCCGCGAGGCGCAGCCTTTTGAGTAGTGGCGCCAGCGTTGCGCCGGATCCGTCGGCCACAGCGTCTCCCTCGCCGTCCGCCGGGAGAACGCTCCGCTAAGAACGCACAGAAATCTCCCTCACCCTGAGGATACGCCGCGACGCCCGACATGGCCGGGCGTCGCGTTCCGGGGCGGGAATTCCGGGGCGGGATCTCAGCAGTTATTGGCCTGTAGCTTGAGCGACACCGGCTGCGTGCTGCCGTAACTGCCGCCCGCCCCAGGTGACTGGCTCACCACATCGCCGGTTTCCGATGAGCCGTAACAGCCGTACAGGTAGGGGATGTTGTCAAAGCCAGCCTGCTTGAGCGTGTAGGCCGCGTTAGACAGGTTCATGCCGATCACGCCCGGCACGGTGTCGCAGTTGTTGGCCTGGAGATACAGCTGGACCGGTGCCGTCAAGGCGATCCGGGTCCCGGCGCCGGGGGCCTGCCGGATGACATCGTCGATGGAGGACGACCCGTAGCAGCCGTACAGGTAGGGGATGTTGTCGAAGCCGTCTCCCTTGAGCGTCGCGGCCGCCCCGGAAAGCGTGGTGTACAGCACGTCGGGCACGGTCGCCGCCGTGGGCGCCGGGGCCGGGGATGGCGGTGCGGAACTGGCGGCGACCGGGGCGCCGGCGGAGGTGCCCGGGGAGGCAGGGTTCGCGGGAGCGACCGAGTCCGGTTCATGGCGGGCCCCTGGCGACGTCCGGGTGACCTTCTTCGCTGTCTTCGCCGCCGCCACGGACGCTGGGGTGCTTGGCCCGGCACCGACCGTAAACCAGTGATCTCGGGCCAGGGGCGCCTGATGGGACACGGACACCCGAGGCCGGCCGACCGCTGCCACCCCGTCGGTGCTGGGCACCACGATCATCAGGGACGCGGCCACCGCGGCCAGCCCAGCCCCGGCCGCCAGCCACGTCAGCCGCCGCCCTGTCAGCCGCCACCCTGTCAGCCGCCGCCCTGTCAGGCGCCACCTCGTCAGGCGCCACCTCGTCAGGCGCGGCCGGTGCTGGCTGGGCTGGCCGCCCCGGACGTGGGCAGCCTGCGCCCCGGCCGCGGTCACGCTTGTCACCGTCGGCGCCCAGGGAACGTCGGCCGGAGCCGGGGCGTACCGGCCGACGATCTCGGCGACCGGATCCGGCAGCCAGCCCGCGGCTGGTTCGTCCGATCCGACCTGAGCCAGCACGTCCGTGGTGGTCGGACGCCGGCTGGGCTCCTTCGCCAGGCAGCGCTCGACCAGCGGCCTGATCTGCCCGGGCAGGCGAGTCAGGTCCGGCAGCTGGTGGACCACGCGGTAGACAAGCGCCGGGGCGGAGCCCTCGCCAAACGGTCCCTCGCCGGTGGCCGCGAACGTCAGCACCGCACCGAGGGTGAAGACGTCGCTGGGCGGGCCGATCACGCCTCCCTCGGCCTGTTCCGGAGACATGAACCCGGGTGAGCCCATGACCGTGCCTGACTGAGTCAGCACGCTCGCCTCCAGGGCCCGGGAGATGCCGAAATCGATCACCCGCGGCCCGTCGTCCGCCAGCAGCACGTTCGACGGCTTGAGGTCACGGTGCACCACGCCCGCGGCGTGGATCGCGGCCAGGCCCTCGGCGAGTCCCGCTGCGAGCGACAAGACCGAGCCGGCCGGCAGCGGCCCGTACGCCTCCACTGCTTCCGCCAGCGACGGGCCCGGGACGTACCCGGTCGCCAGCCACGGCACCTGGGCGTCCGCATCGGCGTCCACCACCAGCGCGGTGAACAGCCCGCTGACGTTCCTGGCCGCGGCGACCTCGCGCGCGAACCGCGCTCGGAAACCCGGCTCGCCCGCGAGTTCTGGGCGAATCACCTTGACCGCGACGAGACGGCCACCGGCCGAACGACCGAGGTACACCTGGCCCATGCCGCCGGTCCCCAGCCGCCCGAGGATCCGGTATGGCCCCACCGATTCCGGATCCCCGGCCTGCGATTGCCTGAACATGCCGCCCTCCCTGCCGATCCCGGGAGCCTTGGTCCGCTCCGTGAGTCCTGCCTAGGACGCTAAACAGGACGGCGGCACATCACCACGAAGGAGACCCACAGGATGACCCACAATTTCCTGGTCGGCTGGATGAGCCCATCCCGTTCGGTGCGGTTTAGCTAAGCGAACGCCGCGCGGCTGGTGGCGGCACCTGGCTGCGAGAGCGCCTCTGCTCCGCTGAGGTGCCCACCCCGCGGACCATGATGCCGATGGCCGTGGCCACGGCGAGAAGGGCCACGAAAAGGCATACGGTGCTCCAGGGATGATAGGGGTTGCCGAGGCCATCCGGATCGAGGATGTTGGCGGCGACCCAGATAGCGCTGAAGGCGATGACCAGGCAGCCGCCCGACCCGGCGGCCGCTTTGGCCAGCGGCCTGCGGCGCGTCGCGGCCGGCGGGGCCAGCCGGACCGCCGGCCTCACCACGGCCGGGTCATCCGGGATGTCGGCGGTGAGCGCGGCCAGCTCCGCGCGGGTCCGCGCGGCCAGCGCCAGGTCCGCTCGCGCGTTGAGCTCGTCCCTGGTCAGCCGGCCCTGCACGAACGCGTCCTTCAACGCCTCGACCACCTGCTCGCGATCCGCGTGGCCCGCCCGGATCCGGTCTCGGCCCGCCGCGGCCAGGTTTTCCTGTCCCGTCATCACCGGCACCCCCTCGCACGATACGGGCAAGCGTAGCGTGCCTGCTCCCGCGGCAGCCATGCTCAGCTGGCTCGGATCACCGGGTGGTCAGGCGACGCGACGCCAGGAGTCGCCGAAGTCGGCGATCACCTTCAGCTCTCCGCCGAGTGCGTGGATGTAGTCGGCGAGGGTGGCGAGCTCTGCGACGCCGCCGCTTTCGATGACAGAAACGCGCTGCTGGGAAACGCCCATAACCTGCGCCACCTCGGCCTGGGTCAGGCCTGCCTTCTTGCGCATCTCCGTCAGGTACTCGGCCCGGACCTTGAGCCTTCGCCTTTGGCGTGCGTCTTCCACGGCCGCTCGGTCGCGTCGGGCAGCCCCTGCATCCGGACCAGCGCGAATTCGTCCAGGTCCGGTGGTGGACGGTCGCGAAGCTTCGGCACGCAGACCGCGATCGGTTCGAACCCCACCTGCTCCGCGCTCTGGACGCGCTCGGGTTCGGCCGCTGACCGGTCGTCAGGCTTGCTCGGCCAGTTCGGATAGGAGCGCGGCCCGCCTTTCCTCAAGTGCCGTGACCTGGGTCCGGAGTTGTTTCAGCTCGCGGTTGACGCGCTTCAGCTCGGTCCGCGCCTGCTGTTCCCTGAGGTATCGCTCACCATGTCGGGCGCTGACCAGTTCCTCGACCTCACGGCGGAGCAGTCGCAGCCACGGATTCCCCTCCATCGAGGCGTGCCGGTACTGAAGCTTGCCCGCACGGATCGCCGCGATGATCTCGTCCTGCGTTAACCCGAACTCCGCTCGAGCCGTCTTGTCGCTCAGGGTCGCGCCCTTGCCTGCCCATTCATTGCCGTACTGGTCCATGACCGGTCATTATCTCGCAAGGCGGCTGCGGCCGGCGGCCGCTTGCGCCTGACCGGCGCTCAGCGTCCGCGGCGATCAGCTGCCGGGAGGGTCGAGTTCTTCCGGAGCCGGCCAGTCGCCCGGCAGTTCGTCCAGCCGCCGCAGGTAATCCGCGCGGTCGAACGGCCGCTTCTGCGCCAGGGCGTTCCAGACGGCCTCGGTCGCCGGACCCATGATCAGGTGCATCACGTTATGCCAGTCGTAACCGAGCCCGGCGAGCCGCTGTACCGTCTGCCACGTCTCGGGCGGGTCGTCGGCCAGGATCTGGTTGGCGATCACCTGATGGAGCGTGACGTGCAGGGTGGGATTGAACGGCTCTCCGTCGGCGCCCGTCATCTCCTCGTGGCGCTCGAGCGCCTCGGCCATGTCAAGGTGCTGCGCCTCGAGCAGGAAGCCGCGCTCGGCCTCGTCGTCCCGATCCAGTAGCTCCAGGTCGAGATCCTTATAGCTGCCGTGCCCCAGCGGCACCGCCCAGGACCGCCGGTCGCCCGGGAGCGGATCGTCGAACCAGCAGTCGCTGTCCTCCTCGGCGGCCCACCTGGATATGGTCCCGGCTTGCTGTAGCTTTCCGGCAGGCCGGCGGCCTGCTGCCGGAGGCCGCTGACGGCCACGACCGGGCGGACGCCCGCGGCTCTTCGGACTCATGCCGCGATTGTCCCAGACCTAGCCGTGACCGAGGGCTCGTAACCCCAAATCCGCTCGGCCGAACGGACTTGGGGTTACGGGCCGCTTGTCCCCGTACGGGCGCCTTAGCCGGTACGGGCGGCTTGTTCCGGTACGGGCATCCGGTCATCCCCACTGTCCGGGCTGGTAGTCACCGCCTTGGTTCTGGCTGATGACGTTCAGCCGGTTGTACGCGTTGATCATCGCGATGGTGCACGTCAGCGCGGCGAGCTGTTCGGTGTCATAGTGCTTGGCCGCGTTCGCCCAGACCTCGTCGCTGACACCGCCGGCGGCGTCGGCGATGCGGGTGCCCTGCTCGGCGAGCTCGAGCGCGGCCCGCTCGGCGTCCGTGAAGACCTTGGCGTCCCGCCACGCCGCCACCAGGTGGAGCCGCACCGAGGTCTCCCCGGCGTGTTCGGCGTCCTTGGTGTGCATGTCGACGCAGACCGCGCAGCCGTTGATCTGGCTGACCCTGGTCAATACCAGGTTCACGGTCGCGAGCGGCAGCGTCCCCTTCGGTACGGCCGCCGCCGCTGCGTTGAGGTGCTTCGTGAACTTCTGCAGGATCTCGGAGCTGCTGTAGTCCAGCCGTGCGTCCATGGTGATCTCCCTTGACATGCTTTTCGGATACACCCCTATGACGAAACGACCCGGACCGATGTGACATGCGCAGGCCTTCCTGACCGTCCGGGGGTCAGAACCGCCTGCTGGCCCCGCCGCTTAGCCGGGCGGAGCGTGGCCTTGGGCTTTGGCTGCCTTCCAGGTGGCGGTGCGGGCGGCGACGTAGTGGTCGAAGTCCGCCGGGGTCCGCTGGGTTTCCAGCAGTGGCGCCGAACGCAGCTGGCTCAGCGGGACGGGCAGCTGCGAGGTGAGCTGGGCGTTCACGACCTGGATGTGCGACACCTCGGCCGCCGCCGGGTTGACGCCGGCCGACGTCGGCGCGGTCACCCCGGCCAGCGGATCATCGGGTCATCGGTCCGGGCGGTAGCCAGGCTGAGCACGTCGCCGACGTCGGGCGCCGCGGCGTCCCTGGCGGTCAGCGCCGGAAGGCCCCAGCGGGTCTCGATGGTCTTCAGGACCGACGTGTGGTCCAGCGGCGTCGAGCCGGACGGCCGGAACACCGTGCCGGCCGGGATCAGGGGCGAGACCAGGACGGCCGGGACCCGGACCCCGAAGCGGGTGAAGTCAAAACCGAATTCGCCGGGTGTCGCATCCGGCGGGGTCGCGCCCGACGGCGGCGGCACGTGGTCGTACAGGCCGCCGTGCTCGTCGTAGGTGATCAACAGCAGCGTCTGGGCCCAGCCCGGGCCGCCGCGGACGGCGTTGTAGACCGCCTGGATCAGCTGCTCGCCGAGCGAGACGTCGTAGTTGGGGTGCTGGCTGTTTCCCGTCGATCCCCAGCTCGGCTCGAGGAACGAGTACGCAGGCAGCGTGCCCGCCGCCGCGTCGGACTGGAAGTCGGCGAACTTCCCGAAGCAGGTCTCGGGTGCGCTGAGGGTATCGGGGAAGTTCTTGCGGGTCAGCGGCTCTTCGTTATCGCCGTAGATCTTCCAGCTCAGGTTATGCGCGGTCATCAGGCCGAAGATGCTCTGCACGGTGTAGGACGCCACGCCGTCGTTCATGTGCCCCTGGCTCGTCGCGGCGCAGGCGAAGGCCCGGTTCGGGAAGGTCTCGGTAGGCACCGAGCTGTACCAGTGGTCGCAGACCGCGAAGCCGGCGGCTAGGCCGGAGAGCACCGGCAGCCCCGCCGGA
>JBEKGC010000339.1:0-7522 GCA_050013055.1 Streptosporangiaceae bacterium | reverse complement strand
AAGGCACCGACCTTTACCAAGGCAATTATCGCCTCGGCGGTATTCACGATCGCGTATCTGGCGTCGACCTCCAACCTCCCGTCCTGCAGCGACACCGCCGCGATACTCAGCTCGGGCGGCGAGTGCATAGAACGCCAGAGCTTCCTGCACACGGCCTCCGGCTGGCTGGCGCTGATCGGCCTGGTCGCCGCCGTGCTGCTGCTCGCCCTCAAGCACAAGGACGCCATCCTGGGGTGGCAGGCGTCGCTACGGCAGGCGCACCAAGAGCCGTCGGCGCAGGCCCAGTCACCGGCCCAGTCACCGGCCCAGGCGCCGGGGCAGCCTTCGAGCTTCTGCGCTAAGTGCGGCACCCGCATCATCGCCGGAGACAGGTTCTGCCAGGGATGCGGAGTCCCGATGGGCTCCCTGCCATCCTGACCGGAATACCAGCAGCTGGCGCGAAAATCTCGCCGGGGGCATTTTCGGCCAGACGGCAAAGCCGCGCCCGGTAATGGCAAAAAGAAACGAAGCCAGTCCGGACTTGGCTGGCTGGGATAAAGGGAGGGATCATGGTATTCACCAACGCGCACAGGAAGCAGCTCCTGCTGGCTGGGTCGCTGGCCGCCGTGACCGTATGTACCGTCGCGGCGTGCGGCGGCGGGAGCGCAGCCGCCCTGGCCCAGGGGGCGGCCCCCAGCCACTGGACTCAGGCCGAGGTCAGCCAGTTCACGGCCGCGTCCGGCTCGGACGGCAGCTCCAGCCTGGATTCATGCGCCACCGGATACTTCGAGCGGGACATGTCGTTCGGGAACGCGATGGCGGTCGTGTCGGTGGACCCGGCATCGAACACAAGCATGTCGGCCGCCCAGATCAAGACCGCCGTGGTCAGCAAGTACGGCACGACCGAGGGCAACGTCATCAACACCCAGTTCGGGCGGGTCGTCACCGACTCAGACAACAACTGCGGCGGGTCGGCCGCACCATCCACGGCACCCGCGGCCGCCCCGGCACCGACAGCCGATCCGGCCGCGACGTCGGAGTCATCGTGCACGGTGGACTGCGTGAACCCGATCGCCAGCGGGGAAAGCGGGTGGCTGGCGCAGGTCCAGGGGGCGCTACAGAATGTGCAGCAGGATCTCACCGCCATTTCCTCGGACGCCAGCGACAACCCGGATAACCTCGCCCTGGCCGACGGCCCCCAACTGGAGCAAGACGCGCAGGCCGCGCTGGACCCCAATGACGACCCGCCCCCGGCCGATAACGCCGACTGGGTCGCCGCGATGAATGATTACGTCACGGCCGGGGAAGATTACTCCGGCGACAACACGAACGAGCAGGACAACACTCCCGCCCAGGCCAGCCAGGAAATTCAGGCCGGCAATGCGGCCCTGGCCAGCTTCAACGCCGCCAACGGGGGCGTACTGAACGGGACCATCCAGTCCTGACCTTCTCTGCTACCGATCGCCTCGAAACTCCTTGGTACGCCCTCGCCCGTATTATCTCACCGGTCCGCGTCGCCCCACCAGTAACATAATCCGATCACAGACCCGATACATAGAAGTTTTTAGTGGAAGATTCGGCTTTAGTGGCGATTTTGGTACCCTATCGGGTACCAGATCATCCGCAGGAGCCGAATCTTCCGTGATTTTCCAGGGTTCCGCGCATCATGGGGCGCTGGCGTACCAAGAACCGCACCAGCATTGTCGCGGGAACGTATCCTCCGCAGAGCGCGACACCGGGCCGCATGCCCGGGCAGACTTTGGCTGATCGGGGCACTAAGCTCCACCCATGCTTGATCACATCGGTCTTCAGGTGCGGGACGTCGAGGCGTCCCTGGCCTTCTACCTGCACACCTTTGCCTCGATCGGGATGCGCGAGGCGATGCGTTTCCCGCATGGCGACACCATCGTCGTCGGCCTGGCCGGCCCCGATGGTATTCCGGTGTTCTGGCTGGGACCGTCCGCCAGCGCCGAGACCAGGGAGCTGCACGTCGCCTTCCGCGCGCCCGACCGGAAGGCGGTGGACGCGGTGCACGACGCCGCCGTGGCGGCCGGGACGGAGGTGCTGAACGCTCCGCGCGAATGGCCCGAATACCACCCCGGCTACTACGGCGTGTTCTTGCGCGATCCCGACGGCCACAACGTGGAGGCCGTGCACCACGGCTAACAGAGGCGGCGGCCCATGCTGCGCCGCACCGGCCCAGGGGCCGCCCCGCGTTCACCTCAGCGACGTGCCCGCTGAATGCGCCGTTCCTGCCGTGCCTGTGGCCGCTGCCGTCGCAGGGCCCGCAGCGGCTGCCCTCGCAGCGCCCGGAGAGGCTGCCGTCGCAGGGCCCGCAGCGGCTGCCCTCGCAGCGCCCGGAGAGGCTGTTCCCGCAGGGCGCGGAGCGGCTGCCTCACCTGCGCCTGAGCCCGGGCGTGGTCAGGCAGCGTCCCGGGCTGGAGCTCCAAGCGCAGCCGGTCCACGTGGGCCAGGATCTCACCGCGCAGCGGCCAGCCCTCGGGCTGTTCCGCCGGGTCGGTGCGGAGCAGGTCGGTGAGCCGGTCCTGCTGACGTCCGGCCTCCGCTAGGTGATCTTCCAGCCTTTCCGTGATCGGTTCTGAGGCGAATTCGGCGTGCTCGGCGGAGGTCGATTCGGCCTCGAGGAGCTGGCCGTAGTCACGGACCGCGGCGGCCAGCTCGGCCAGCATGGCGGCCAGCCTGGCGCGGGTCTCCGGCTGCCTGACCGGGCTGTCCTCGCTGTCCAGCCGGACGCTGTCGGCGACCGAGCGGGCCAGCACCCGCATGTCGGTGGCCGCTCGTTCCAGCGTGTCGAGGCCGTCCCGCAGGCCGGCCGCCGGATTCACGAGCATAAGCCGTCTGGGGTTCAGCCGGACGCTCTCCTCGGCCTGGCTGAGGGCGTCGTCCACCCGCTCGATCTCGCCGCGCAGCGCCCGGGTGCGGTCCAGCCACTCGGCCGCGCGCTTCGGGTCGGGCGTTTCCGCCAGGCCGTCCGCTATCTGGGCGAGCAGGTCGGCCATCTGGCGGCTCAGCTCGCCGACCGCGTCCTTCGCGGGCTGTACCCGCAGCGGGGCGAGCACCAGGCCGGCCGCCAGCCCGGCGGCGGCGCCGACGAGTGTCTCCGTGATGCGGCTGGTGGCGGCCGCGTGCGAGTCGACCGAGAAGATCAGCATCGCGCTGATCGGCACTTCCAGGATGTCCTCGCGCAGGCGCAGGATCAGGCCAAGGACCAGCGCCCCCGCGACGAGCAGACCGAGGACCCACCAGCTGAAGGGAACGTAGGCCGAGACCGCGACGGCGGCGAGCACGCCCGCGGTCACCCCGACGACCCGCTGGATGGCACTGCGAATGGTGTGGAACAGTGTCGCCTGCGCCACCAGCAGCGCGGTCAGCGGCGCGAGCACCCCGCGCGCTGACGCGCCGGGCAGCCGCAGCGCGATCAGGTACGCGAACACCGCCGTCAGGGTCAGCCGGGTAATGTACACCGCGGTCGGCTGGGCGCGGCGGCGTACCAGCGTGAGCTGCTCGGCCTGGCGCCTGGCGGCCGCCTTGGCCGCCACCCCGACACCCTCGCCGGAAACCTTGCGAACGAGGAGACCTCTCAAAAGCCGCACAATCGTCGAAGAACAAAGCCGGGAAGAGGTATAGCTCTAACCAAGAGCAAAACCTCACGTCAATTTTCAACACCGGCCTCCACGCGCTATTCCCGCCGCGGCTCCGTCATCGCGGCCAGTGCGGTCAGCGCAGCCTGGTAGAGCTGGACCAGACCAGCCTCCACCTGCGGTTCGCCGAACCGGGGACGCCACACCAGATCGGCCAGCGAGTCGCTGATCACAACGGCCGACGCCAGCCCACCCGGCCGCCGGTACCAGGCAGCGCCAGCGGGAGGCCTCGCCGCCTGGCGGCCTGACGGCTCAGCCCTTCGGTTCGCAGCACATGGTCATGCAGGGAACGCTGGTAGCAGATGACCACCCCGGCGGGAGCCTGGCCCTCGCCGAGCGCGCCGACCTCACGCAGGTACGCGGTGAAGTCGGCGGCGGTGAACAGGGCTTCCTCGGCGTGCTTGCCCGCGAAGTTCGGATAGCTGGCGGCCGGCCCGATGGCCGGTTCTGCTCGCGGTTAATCGGTTGCCCGGAGACCAGCGGTCTGCTGTACTTCCGTTCGACGGCAAAGTGGCTCAAGGAGAAGCGATGCGCACGGCATTCATGTCATCTCAGCAGGGATGTGCTACCTACGCAGAGGACATGACCTTCCGTGCGAACGCTCAACCTGGGAATCCTGGCGCATGTTGACGCCGGCAAGACAAGCCTGACCGAGCGGCTGCTGTTCGCGGCCGGTGTCATCGACGAGATCGGCCGCGTCGATGACGGCAGCACCCAGACCGACACCTTGGCGCTCGAGCGGCAGCGCGGCATCACGATCAAGGCCGCCGTCGCCTCCTTCGCCTTGGACGACCTCACCGTCAACTTGATCGACACACCTGGCCATCCGGATTTCATCGCCGAGGTGGACCGCGCGCTTGGCGTGCTCGACGGCGCCGTGCTTGTCGTTTCCGCGGTCGAGGGCGTGCAGTCGCAGACTCGCGTCCTGATGCGGGCGCTGCGGCGGTTGCGCCTGCCCGCCCTCATCTTCGTAAACAAGATCGACCGCGCCGGGGCGGCGTGCGAACCGGTGTTGCGGAGCATCACGGCCCGGCTGACCCCGGCCGTCGTGCCAATGGGCACGGTGACCGGCCCCGGTACCCGGGACGCCGGATTTCTGCCGTACGACACCGCCGACGCGGGCTTGGCCGTCCGGCTTGCCGACCTGCTCGCCGAGCATGACGACGCGCTTCTGGCCGCCTATGTGGACGACCAGACGACCCTGTCGTGCGGCAGGCTGCGGGCCGAACTCACGGCACAGACCAGGGCGGCGCTGGTACACCCGGTGTTCTTCGGGTCCGCCGTCACCGGCGCGGGCGTGGCCGCGCTGACCGCGGGTATCAGGGAATTCCTGCCCGCCGGCGCCGGCGATGCGCAGGCCCCGCCCTCCGGTGCGGTCTTCAAGGTCGACCGGGGCCCGGCGGGGGAGCGGATCGCCTATGTCCGCATGTTCGCCGGCACGGTCCGCGTGCGGGACCGGCTGCCCCTAACCGCCGGCCCGCCAGGCGGGGCCCAGCCAGGCGGGGCCCAGCGCGTGACGGGCATGAGCGTCTTCGAACGCGGCTCGATGGTTCGGTGTGAGTCGGTGTCCGCGGGGCAGATCGCCACCCTGCGCGGCCTGTCCCAGGCCCGGATCGGTGACATGATCGGCGTACCGCGGGCCTGCGACGTCCGCCAGTTCTCCCCTCCGGCGCTTGAGACGGTGGTGGTCCCGGCCCGCCGGGCCGACCGGGGCGCGCTGCTCGCCGCGCTCACCCAGCTCGCCGAGCAGGACCCGCTGATCAACCTCCGGCAGGACGACGTCAGGCAGGAGATCTCCGTCTCGCTCTACGGCGAGGTGCAGAAAGAGGTCATCGCGGCCACCTTGGCGCAGGAGTTCGGCCTCGCCGTGGAGTTCCGCCAGACCACCACGATCTGCATCGAGCGGCCGGTGGCCAGCGGTGCCGCCGTGGAGCGGATCGGCGAACCGGGTAACCCGTTCCTCGCCACCGTCGGCCTGCGCGTCGATCCGGCGGCCGCGGGCTCCGGGGTCCGCTTCGGGCTTGACATCGAGCTCGGCGCGCTGCCCCTCGCGTTCCTGCGCGCCGTCGAGGAGACCGTGCACGTGACGCTGCGGCAGGGACTGCGCGGCTGGCAGGTCACCGACAGCACGGTCACGCTGACCCACTCGGGCTATTACCCCAGGCAAAGTCACGCCCACGCCCGGTTCGACAAGAGCATGTCGAGCACGGCCACGGATTTTCGCGGCCTCACCCCGCTGGTCGTCATGGCCGCGCTGAACCAGGCTGGTACCCGTGTGCATGAACCCGTGCAGCGCTTCCACTTGGAGCTTCCCGCCGACACGACCGGCGGCGTGCTGGCCGCGCTTGCGCGGCTGCGCGCCGTGCCGCAGACGACGGAGACGAGCGGGCTGTCGGGCACGATCGAGGGCTCGATCCGGGCCGCCCGGGTGCGTGAGCTCGAGCAGGAGCTTCCCGCGCTGACCCGCGGCGAGGGCGTGCTCGAATGCGTCTTCGGCCACTACGAGCCGGCCGGCCATCCGCCACCCAGCCGACCGCGGGCTGATCACAATCCACTGAACCGGGCGGAGTACGTGCGGCATGTCACCCGCTAGCCGCCGGGGAGAAGGCGGTGCGGCGGGCGAGGCTGTTCGAGGCGAGGATGATGGACCGGTGCTTGCGTTCTAGCAGGAGTATTCGCTCCGCCCGCCGGGGTCGCCAGATCAGGACACCTGGTTCCGGCCGCGTTTAGCCGCCAGCCTTCGGCCTGCTCGCCCGGTGAGCATGGAAACACGACGGGTCGCGGTGCCATCATCAGTAACACTTGCTTCTGTTGCCCCGCAGCAACTGGACAGGGATGCATTGTGCACGAGGATGCTTTCTGTTATGCGCTTGACTAGCTAGGTGTTTGGGGTGACGATGCTTGAGAATGTTTCTCTGTCATTCGAGCAAGGAGAACCTCTCATGCACGTCCGCTTCCTCGGCAAGGACCCCGACTCGCAGGAGGGGCAGTCGCCTACCCTGTTCGCGACCGACCGGACGGACCGCAAGACCTACATCGCCCAGGGGTGGATCGTAACCGATCCCGTGGCGCTGGCGGAGCTGGGCGACATCCCGCCCGGTGAGGCTGTGATCGAGATTCCCGCCGATGTCCTGCGGTTTGCGGAGGAGGACCGCTGAGCCTGCTCATCGGTGAGGACTTCTCCCGGCTCTTCCGCTCGTTCGAGCACACCGCCTTCCGGCTGGAGGCGCGAGATTACTACTACTCGCCCAACGAGTCGAGGGCGCTGGCCTGGTTCGTCGCGGGAGAGCCGGTTGACATGGGCTGGTTCCAGAACTGGCTGTCGATGATCCGAACGGCAACCGCCGAGGGACGCCGGTTTTCGCGCGTCCGGGTGGTCAGCGTGCCGCTGACCGATTACAGCCGCTTTGGCGTGTTCTGCTCGCAGTACACGAACGCGGCTGGCGAGGAAATTCGTTACCTGACCCGCGATCATGCCCGTGACCTGCCGGACTACGATTACTGGCTGTTCGACTCGCGGCTGCTGGTCAAGATGCACTTCGATGAGGAAGAGCATTTCCTCGGCGGTGAGGTGATCAAGGACCCGGCCGTGATCGTGCAGCACGGGTACTGGCGCGATGCTGCCTGGCATCGCGCGGTTCGACGGGACGACTTTGCCTCCGAGTAGAACTACTGGCGTCCTCAGCATTCATGAGGCGCGCCATGCGCTGGGACAGCGGCTCCGCGAGCTTCGCCAGCAGGCCGGGCTGACTGGCCGGCAGGTCGCGGACTCGCTGTCCTGGCCTGCCTCGAAGGTCTCCAAGCTGGAGAACGGCCGGCAGACACCGACCGACGACGATGTCCGCGGCTGGGCCAGCGTCACCCACGCCGGGGCTGAGACT
>JBEKGC010000338.1:0-7537 GCA_050013055.1 Streptosporangiaceae bacterium | reverse complement strand
GGCTGACGTGCGCGGCGTGGATCGCGACGATGACGGCGGACCCGGCACCGAAGTTCGCCCCGAAGAACGTCGCCGGGAACAGCACGAACAGCCCAAGCAGCGCCCATCGGCTGGTTGTCCGTTGCCGTAGTTGCGATGCGGCCACGGCAAAGCAGACCGTCTGGGCAGCTTCGAGCGCGCCGATGACGAGCGGGTAGTGGAAGACCCGCAGGACGTGCGGCCCCCAGTAGGTGTAGGTCCCGAGGTTGATCCCGGTTATTTCGAAGACACACGACATACCGAACTCGGCCCCGGCCCACGCGTACAGCGCCCTGCGCGTGAGCCGCCCGCGCCGGATCTGGTACGTGATCAGCACCGCCGGGAGCGCGTAGAGGACGGCGTAGCCGCTGTGCGTCCACACCGGCTGCGGGATGCCGAAGACGGTATAGAAGGTCTGCATGCCGTGCGTGGAGTAGAAGTAGAGCGAGAACGCCACGTCGTACAGTGCTTCGGCAAAGGCCCCGGCCATCGCGGCCAGGACGATGAGGACATAGAACGGGGACCGCTCGCGCCGTCCCATCTGGACCGTGACGGCGAGCAGAATGATCGTCAGCGCCCAGCTGACGAAGGTCAGGACGTTCTGACCGGTCAGGTTCAGATGGTGCTGGGTTACGACGACGGGTGTGACGGGCATGGGGTCCTCCGGATGTCGCGGCATTCGCGCAGGCACGCGGGCCAACCAGTGGCCCGCCCGCCCGGCGCCGAAGCGGGCCGGGCGGGGGCGCTCTCGGCCGGCACCGGCGTCACTCCGCCAGTTCGTCAGGGGCCAGCAGGAACTCGCCTATGTAGGTGCGGGTCTGGTCGGCGTTCAGCGGCTGGAACATAGACGCCGCGGAGTCACGGTAGAGCCGCTCGAAAATGGTCCCCTTACGGAAGGACGAGCCGCCGACCAGGCTCATCGCCTGCCGGCTCATGTGCATCACGTTGTCGGCGATGAACGTCTTGGCCAGCCCGATGTAGGGGAAGCGCAGCTCGATCGGCCACTCATCATCCCGGCCTTCGGCGAGGTCGCGGCAGGTCTGGTGCAGCACCCGGCGCGACAGCTCGACCCGGGAGGCCATGTCGCCGATCCCGTCGATGATGTGCCCGACGCTAGCGACCTTGGTGTCCTGGGCGACGATCGCGCCGAATGTCGCCCCGAGCCTCTTCTTCGACAGCACCACCCGGGACTCCTCCAGGATGCGCAGCTGCATGCCGTAGTAGATGCTGGCGAACATCAGCGACGCCCACTCCAGCACGCCGAACGCCCCGGAGCGCCACTCGCAGATGAAGTTCTCCGCCGGGACGTAGTAGCCGTCGAAGTGGATCACCTGGGTGCCGGTGGCGTGCATCCCCAGCGCGTTCCAGGTCTTCTCGATGCGGACACCGTCGCCCAGCCCGTTCTTGTCGACCTTGAAGTCGCCGATGAAGAAGCTTTCGGCGTTGACCCGCTCGGCGAAGTCGTCGGGCAAGTTGCCGTCGGCATCGGTGATGGTCGCGTTGGTGGTGATGATGTCCGCGGCCTCGCACAGCGTTCCCCAGGTCTTCTTCCCGTACAGCCGCCACCCGCCGCCCGGCTGCGGAACCGCCCTCATGTCGGCTAGCCCGCTGAACCCGGCGCGCTGCTCGGAGAACGGGCCGAACATCACGTCCCCGTCGGCCACCCGGCCCAGCCAGTACTTGTTCTGCTCCTCGCTCATCAGGCCGCCTGCGATCCCGACCATGATGTAATGCATGTTGTAGGCCAGCGTGATAGCCGAATCGCCCCGCGACAGCTCGGTCACGACCTTAGATGTGGTGAGCAGGTCGCCGCCCAGCCCGCCGAACTGCTTCGGCACCGGCACGGCACCCAGGCCGCTGTCCTTGAATGCCCTGATCGACGGGTAGGCGAACGTGTTCTCCTCGTCGTACTTCGGTCCTATCTCGCGGAAGAACGCTGACAAGGCGCTCGCCTTGGAAAGGACAGTCTCGAGCTCTGTATCGGTGATGGTGCGTTCGAACATGCTGGCTCCTGTGGTGACGGTGGATAATGTCGCGGACGCGAGGTCAGCCGAGGAGAAGGTCGTCGCGGCCCGCCTCGCGCAGTGTCGTCCGGTAGGTGTCGAACAGCGGCGTGGTCAGCGGAAGCAGTTTCAGCGCCACCGACCGCTTTCCGTCGAGCTTCACTTTCCGCTGGGCCATGGCCAGGGTGAAGTTGAGCTTGCCCTGCCAGAACCGGTTGCTGTTGTCCGAGGACATCCGCAGCTGCACCGTGGACTTCGCCCCGGCGGCCGCGTCGCCGAACAGCACCTTCTGACCGGGGAAGTCGATAAGGATGGTCGCGGCCGGATCGGTCTGGGTCAGCAGAACCACCAGACCGGTATCCTTGGTCGCCTCGGCGAACGCCGGATCGACCACCGCGATCTCGAACATCTTGCCGATGTAAGCGTAGACCTCGTCAGCATCTTTGAAGGCGCTCACCTGAGTCCCCTTTCGGCAAAGCCCCGCAGCAGTTGCGCTGCACGCCGCGAAGGCCAGGGCGGATGATATTGACGCCGACACTAGGTTCCCGGCCGGTCCTCGCACGTCCTCCTTCTAGGCGGTCTTGCGGCTCAGAAGGACGACATCCGAGCCTCGACTGTCACCCATAGGCCAGCCAAACCCCGTGTCGCTGGCACCGGTTCGTAAATAGCGGGTGGCACGGTTGATCAGATCGGCAGCGCAGCCGCCCGTCGGCGCGTGAGGCGGCCGCCATAAGCGGCGCTTTCGCCACCCCCTACATCAGGCAGCTGTGCTCGAAATATCGGCCTTTAGAGCTTCGAAATCCCCCGTACGGATGATTGCTGCCGGCCCACCGCCCGGCAGTGTCGTGGATAGCGGCAGTCCGCGCCTTTGCGGCGGCTCGGCGAAGCTCGTTTCGTCGCATGCGAGACCAGCGCATGAACCCGTTCCCGGGTCCGCGACCCGCCCTGCGGGGCCCGGGTACCTGCCCGGTCTCCTATGCCGCGGCCGGGTCGCGGCGCGGGATGACCCCAGGAGGCTGAAGTGCCCGTTCGTCGTTCGTCCATCGTTCTTGCTACTATCGGCGTCGTCCTGATCGTGCTGGGGGTGCTGGTCCGCTTCGTTGTCGTCCCGGTCGCCACCAAACTGCCCGGCAGCACCAACCTGAGCGTCACCTACAGCGGCAAGTCAACCCTCCTCAACAGCAGCGCGCTGCAGTCCGGCGACACCAAGAACGTCATCGCGACCAACGTCCCGACGACCGTCGACCGGCAGCTCAAGGTGACCAGCATCCGGGGTGACACCGCGATCGTCTCCGACGACCTGACCATCCACGCCGGCAGCCAGACGCTGCCCAGCAACCATACTTACGCCCTGAACCGCAGCACCCTGGAAGGGGTGACCCCGTCCGCGGGCGTCTCGGTTGAGCCGTCGGTCGGTGCGTTGAGCTCGATGTTCCCGATCGGGCCGGCGGCGAACAGCTCCTACCGCTACTACGACTCGACCACCCGGGGCTTCGTCCCGATCTCCTACACCGGGCACGCCACCCGCGACGGACGGTCGGTCAACCTGTACACGATCTCCTCCGCTGGCGCGGTGAAGGACCCCGGCCTGCTGAAGATGCTCCCGCCGTCGCTGCCGAAGAAGCTGATCGCCGGCCTCGCTCCGCTGCTGCCAGCGACCGAGCGCGCCAAGTTCACCCCGGCCGTCCTGTCCGCACTGCCTGACCCGATCCCGCTGAGCTACACCGGGACCACCAGCATCGCCGCCGCGGTCGACACCCAGACCGGCATCCCGATCACCGAGACGATCTCCGAGCAGGTCATCGTCAACGTGACCGCCGGATCACAGACACTGAGCCTGATCCCGGTGCTCGCTCTCGTTTTCCACCTCACCCCGGCCAGCACGACTTACCTCGCCAACAAGGCCAAGACCACCGGTGTGCTACTCACCCTGATGAAGGTGATCGTGCCCGTCGTGCTGGTCGTGATCGGGGTGATCCTGCTAGTGATCGCGATCCTGCGACGGCGCAAGCCCGCCGCGGCTCCAGCCGCAGCCCGCGCCGCCGCCGCCGGCGGCGACGCGTCGCAGCCACAGAGCAGCAGGCTGGACACCAGCCCGCCCCGCTGACGCTCCTTCCCGGGCGCAGCACTCACCGACAACGCCAGTTGCCCACATCCGGTCACCCGCGGCCGCGAGCAGGGGCTAGCCACCTCCCGCCGTCGCGGGCGACCCGGCGCGGTACCTCAGCCCCGTAGATCCGCGTTCCCGCCTCGAGCGTAGCTGTCACCTTGGCGAGGAAGCCATCGAGGATCTCCCCGGGACCGGTCCACGTACCGGCGACCGGGTTGTCGCCGCGGGTGGTCTAGGTGGCTGTGGGTGTGAAGCTGTCGCGGAGTGCGCTGGTGTCGCCGTGCCGCAGGGGCCGCGACGTACCTGGCGGCGAGGTGCCGCGTGTCCTCGGGTGCTCACAGGCTGGTCTGTGTCGGACGGGGTCGGGCAGCTCGGGATGAGCAGCAGCGAAGTAGGCCCCCGCTCTGGGCTTGCTTCCCCCGGGTCTCTGTCATTGCCTTGGCGAGGAGTTCACGATCGACCTGCCGCAGTAGCTCTTCGAATTCACCGAGCTTGCTGCCGTCATCACCGAACCGCGTGGCCAGGGTGAAGACGCCTGCGCGCTCCCAGTAGCTGCGCCACTGGGCAAAGTCTTGGTCGTGGCCGGGTTGGGGATCATCCGGCCAGTGCCCTAGCTTTTTCATGTCCTGGCCAAGCTTCTGCCCCTTTCGCAGCGCTGGACCGTCGGAGATGATCGCCCACGGTATGCCGTAAGCGTCGAGAAATCTGATGTAGGCACGGTAGCCGTTGTGGCCGTCGACGGCTATGAAGGAGACGTTGGCCGCCCCGAGGTCAGGCAGGCCGGCGGTGCGGGCGTTGCTCCACCAGCGGGGCAGCGCGCCGGGTTCCGTCTGCCCTTCGCACAAGACGGCCGCTTGCGCGAAGAGCACTGCCCGTATCTCCGCCGGCTGTATCAGCTGAAGCTGGCGGAACTGTTCCCGTGAACCCGGGTCGTCGTAATCGGGCTGGCGGATATGCGTGCCGGACGCGCTTGGTGCCAGCCTGACGATCCGCTTGAGGTCGTCCGGCTGGTCGAACGGGACGAGGTCCGCGCTGTGGGTGATGACAAGGTACTGGCCGGGTCCGCGTACCTGGCTGACCAGCCGACGCTGGATTGTCGGTTCCAGGTTCACCGCCGGCTCATCGAGGACCGTGATCCGGCCTGGTGTGCCTCGCAGCAGTGCGCTCAGCACGAGGGCTTCCTGTACGCCGGCGCCCGACAGCTCGACCAGTCGCTCGGCGTGCTGTCCGGTAACTGTCGGCTCGATGATGAGCGCGGCTTCGCCGTCGTCAGCGGGCCGTGCCCGTACGTCCAAGTCGCGGCTGGTCAGGTTCTTGAACGTCGACTGGATCTGCTGAAAGCGATCCTTCTCCGCAGAGTCGCCGTTCTTCAGGCGGAAGATCTCCCCACCCACCGCCGCGCCGTCACGCAGGTCAACCGGGCCGCTGAGTTCCGACAGCGGGAAGCGGCGCTGAAGGGGCAGCCTCCTGTTGTCGGTCAGGACGATGCCGCGCTGCAGCACCAGGTTCATGACCTGCTGGAAGGAAAACGACCGGTCATGGGGGCGATCCCCAGCCCGAGGGCCAGTTTGCGGACGGTCGCTGGAATTCGGTTGGCCTGGCCTGACCCCGGCAAATCGCACTCCGCCTCCTGCCCGCTCAGGCTTCCCCGCCTCCCCAGGCCTGAGCTGACCAATCCCCTGGTCATCAACGAGCACGGCATGCCATGTGGCACCGCTGTCCTCGTCGGAGACCTCCCAGTACGCAACCCCACGGGCGGGCAGCCGTTACCCGGTACCGAATGACCAAGGCTCCTGCCATCACCGGGGTAAGTGAGTCGGGCACCAGCCAGTCAACGCTCTTTTCAAACGAGTCCGCCGCCTGCGGAGACTGGCGGGGCCCCGACGCCAGGTAAGCGGCCTGCACATACGTCCGGACGAGATCTTGCTCCCACGGCTGGTCAAGGACCATATCCAGCTTGACCGTGAATTCCGTGGCGCCCTCGAAGCCCGCTTCCCGGTACAGGTCCAGCCGCCCGGACTCCGGATGGTCGTGCGGCGCGAGTACGGCCCGCGCGACATCCAGGGAACGAGCGAGGTTGGATTTGCCGACGCCGTTCGGACCGGTTATCACCGTGAGGCCCGGGTCGAGCCGCAGCGCAGGGGACAGAGCGGTTTCACGTCGGGCTATTGCTACCGAGCAGCCAGCAACGTACGATTCTGATAACGAACGTCTGTTCAGCACGCAAACAGGCAGTCAAGGGGTCACATGTCCGGCGAAATAAACATCTCGTAGGCTGCTTCCGACAAAGAGATCATGCAGTATGGAGTGGCTCAGGCACTTAATGATTCCGAGACCACATTCCAGGCTGCGTGCGCTTGGATAGAGGCGGCAGCCAGAGGAGTAGGTGGGATGGTGCCTGCTGGAACCGCCGCGACTGCGGTGGGCGCAGTGAATCCAGTAGCAGCGGCTGGCGTACTACCGGCAGCATACGAAGCTAGCGATACTGCTGACGGTCGTTATGGTCGTGCTTCTGATCGTAACGTTCTATGCGGGTAGTTCCCTGTTCCATTCAATCCTCCTATGGTTGTGGCGGGGCTGGTCACGCGACCATGGCATCCTTCAAAATTTAATCTTAGCCGAAGACAGATTTGGAGTCGGCTATGGCTAATGGGCCTTGCAAGATGTGCGAGTGCTATACTTTCAGGAGTCCACCAGGAGACACCTCTGAAAAGTTTTGCATGTGCAGGCATAAGAAGTCTTATCATAGTTTTGATATGGGAACCAAGTACGCGTTCGGGGCGATCGCGTACTCGCCTTCTACCGGAGATATTGGTTTGATAGGCAGAGAAAATACACAGGCCAAGGCGGATAAAGGGGCGCTGAAAGCTTGCAATCAAGGGGATGCGATCATTGTAACAGGCGGGTATGGGATGTGGCTCGCCGTAGCGCGAGCCGCTGACGGGTCATGTGGTGCCGCCGCGTCCTCAGACGCATCGACAGCGGCGGAGCTTCAGGCACTGGCAAACTGCAAGGGGCCGAATCCGCAAATTGTGAAGGTGTTTCATAGCTCAGATAGGAGATAATTGAAGGTGATCGTATCTGCCTGCAAATTTCCTATGCGCCTGCATAATTGTGGCATTTAATACCGTTAGTGCTGGCTCGGACTACCTGCGGCGAGTTCTTCGCCCGTGCACGTCCTGTTCTCCCCCGGGCTGCTGGCGGCCATCGCCATCGTGGCCTGGATCAAGTTCCGGCCGGGCCGCGTCCCGCGTCTGGGCGGACCCGGCCGCCGCGCATCAGCCGCCGCAGCCTGAGGTGAACCGCGTCCGCGGCTGGCCCGTGTCATCAGTGTGGGATCCCGGCCTGCCTGCATCGAGAGGAAACCCATGACCATGCGCTCCGTCCTCGGCCAGTCCGCCGCAGC
>JBEKGC010000337.1:0-7540 GCA_050013055.1 Streptosporangiaceae bacterium | reverse complement strand
GACGACGGCGGAATGCTGATCGTGGACCTGAACCGGGTCACGTTCATCGATTCGGCCGGCCTCGGAGCGCTGGTCAGCACGGCCCGCCGCGCCGCCGAGCACGGCGGCAGCCTGCATGCCGTCTGCGCCCAGCGGCAGACCCGCAGGCTGCTGTGGATGACCGGAGTGGACCGGCGGATCCCGCTGACGGCCACCGTCGACGGGGCGCTGATGCTCCAGGCGGCATCCAGGGATAACTCCGGACCCGGCACCTGATCAGGCCGTGAAGACACCGGACCGCCGCCCGCTGGGACCTCTCCGGGCGGCGGTCCGGTCGTCAGTAACTTGCAGACATTGAATCCAGGTCGATCCATACGCCGTTGTATTCCAGGTAGACGTTCTGCATGGCCATCACGTCTGATTGGGTCCACCCGCCGAACGTCGGGCTGAATGGCGCGAGACTGGGCTTCCAGTTCCGTAGGGTGATGCCCGAGTTGTCCTGAGATGCCCACAACGGGATGTCCGTGAAGCCACCGCCAGCGGCCGGGGCGGCTGTCCCCTCGGATCGCTCGGCGGCCAGCTCGCTGAGAGCGATCCCCAGGCGCGCGCCCCGATCGCCGCCGGATTCGAACAATGGTCAGCCGCCATCAGCGACGGGCTGCGAACGCTTCACGCCGCCGGACACCTGCGGGTCGGCCTGGACCCTGACGACCTCGCCGTCACCCTCCTCGCCGCTGTCCAAGGAGGCCTCCTGCTCGCCCAGGTCCAGCGGGGCACCCGCCCCCTCGAAACCGCTGTCGGCACCGTCCTCGCTCTCGCCACGAACAAGACCTCCCGAAGCGGCGGGTGATGTCGGTCAACGGCGTGATGCGGCGGGGAGGGTTCAGCCGGCCGGGTGCCAGGCGGAGCACCATCCGTCGGGCATCGCCTGGGTGGTGTCGGCCAGGTTATGCGCCGCGAGGTAAGGCCTGCCGTGGGCGCGGGTGATGGCGTTGAGCTCGTCGAGCCGCGCGCGGGCCCCGGCCACGGCGGCGTCCCGGGCGGCCGGGTCGTGGGTCGATACGGCATCGCGCCAGATCGACCGGCCGGCGAGGTAGCCGGACGCGCCGGCCCGGCAGGCGATCTCGACCTGAGTCCTGAAGTCCTCGTAGCCGACGCCGGCCGACAGGATCACCCAGGGCACGGTCACCCCGGCATCGAGTTCCTTGCACGCGGCGACGGCGTTGTCACGTCCCGGCGCGCTGTCGACGTAGCCGGGGAACTCCACCTTGAGCATGTCCACGCCGAGCGCGTTCGCCTCGAGCGCGGAGGCCAGGATCCCGTCGACGCGGGCCGTCTTCCACTGCGCTGATTCCGGTTCCTCGCCGGGAAGCGGGTACCAGATCGGCTCGACGACGAGCGGCAGGCTGAGCCGGGCACACTCGTCCACCAGGCTGCGCACCACGTATCGCTGGTACTCGGCGACTTCGGCGTCGCCGTCCGGCCGGTACCACCAGAGCAGCTTGGCCACGTCGGCGCCGGCCAGCTTGATCTGCCGCAGGCTCCAGCCGGCCCGGTACCGGGTGCGGCGCGGGCCGTCGGGTATCGAGTAGTCCTCGTCTTCGACGGAGGCCATCAGGCCGGCCGTACCTGGCAGCGCTCCGGTCACGACGGTCTGCAGGCCGTAGCGCGCGTCGAGCAGGAACGCTGACACGCTCGGCGACAGCGCCCGGACCAAGGCGTCCTTGGCCGCGATGACGTCAGCGTAGGTCACGGTGGCGGGATCGGCGGCCAGCAGCTCGGCGAAATCCGAGAGGTGGTCCAGGGCGCAGATCTCGAAGAAGCCCGCCTCGGTGGTGACGCGTTGCAGCCCGCGGATCTTGCCTGGGTCTTGCGGGACGGCTGCGGTTGACATGTTTCGGTTCTCCTCGTGAGTTTCGGTCGATCCGGACTGGTGCGTCATGTCGGAGTCAGGCTCTCGGCGAGCAGGAGGCCGGCCACGAACGTGTCGCCGAGCCCGACCGTGCCGACCGGGCGGCGCAGATAGGGCGCGGGCACGCAGGTGACCCGCCACCCGTCACCCAGCGCGCCGCTGGCCGGGAGATCGTCGGTGTAGGTGGCGTCCTCGGCGGGGTCCAGGACGTTAGCCGGGCGCCCGGCGCAGGCCCGGGCCGCGGCGAACGCGTGGCCGGCCAGCAAGACGCCTTGCTGGTGACGCTCGTCGCCTTGGTGGACCGCGAGGGCCCAGTCGTCGGCGTGCACGATGACCCGGCGGGCGCCGCTCAGCCCGGCGGCATCCCGGGCGAGCAGGCGCGGGTCGCCGCGGGAGCCGGTCAGCGTGAACAGCTCGGACAGGCTCAGGCCCAGTGAGGTGGCCGGGCCCAGGGTGGCGGCGTCACGCAGCCCGCGCGGTGAGGGAAATTCGGCGAGTTCGTGATGGATGACGCCCAGGCCGGCGTCCGACCAGGCCTGGACGAGGGCTTGAAGCCAGAGCCGTTCGGCCGAATTGTCTTGAGCGGCATCGTCGGGCAGTCCGTTGAGACCGGACACCAGCCCGGCGCGGGCCGCCTTGGCCAGCACCGGTGTCAGCGCGAGGAACTGCTCGTCGCGCTCGATCGGCTCGTCTCCGAAGCGCAGGATGATGCGGCTTGACCGGGGCAGCGTGCGGCCGCCGTGGCTGGTCCCGGCGGTGAACTCCAGGATGCAGTGCGGCAGCTTGGTGGCGCGACCGGACGGGGCGAGCGAGCCCGCCGCGACGATCGCGCCGTCCGCGCACAGGCCGGTGCGCGGATCGATCACCGCCAGCTGCCCGGGGCTGCGGTCGGCCAGGGCCAGGACGCTACGGCCACCGACAGAGGCCAGCGCCCACGACGCCTGCGGACCCGTGCCGCCGACCTGGTGCCGGGCGGGCGGGCCAAGCAGCGCGCGGATCCAGGCCGGCCCGGCGGGCCACCGGGTGAGCAGCTCCCCGCCGCGGCCGGCCGTGATCCGGGCGAGCACGCGGTCGAGCAGTTCGCGGCCTTTCCTGTCATCGGCGCAGGCCGGGGCCGGGCGGGCGGCCATCCGGGCCAGACGGGCCGAGTCGACGTGGAAGACGGCGTCGACGCAGGCGCTGGTGCCGGTCAGAGCCGGGCGGGCCCGGCTCGCCTGGCTGACCAGGTGCTCGGCCACGCCGAGGTAGGCGTCGCGCCAGTTCGTACCGGGTAGCGTCCTCATCCCTTGACCGCCCCGGCGGTCACGCCTTCGACGATGCGACGCTGGAAGATCAGCACCAGGACTACCAGGGGCACGGTGACGACCACCGAGGCGGCCGCGATGTCACCCCACGGAATCGAGTACAGGCCGGTGAAGTTCGCGATCCCCACCGGGATGGTCTGGCGCGGCGGGGAGGTCATGATCGACAGGGCCAGGAGCAGCTCGTTCCACGAGGCGATGAAGCCGAGCAGCGCGGCCGGGACCACGCCGGGCAGAGCCACCGGAATGATGACCCGCCACAGCGCGCGCAGCGGGCCGGCGCCGTCGATCCGGGCGGCCTCGTCGAGTTCCTTCGGGATGGCGCGGAAATGACCCCACAGGATGTACACCATCAGCGGCAGCGACAGCCCGATGTAGATGCCGGACAGCCCGGGGTAGGTGTCGATCAGGTGCAGGCTGATCAGGATCTGGTACAGCGGGGTCACGATGGAGATCTGCGGGAACATGGACACCGCCAGCACCAGGCCCAGCACGATCCCCTTGCCGGGCAGCGGAAGCCGGGCGATGGAGTACGCGGCCAGCGCGGCGAACACCAGGGCGACCGCGGTGGCGCTGACGTCGACGATCACGCTGTTGACGATGTAGGGCGCGAAGTCCTTCGCGACGAAGACGTTGCGGTAGTGCTGCAGGGTGCCGCCGGTGATGGGCAGCCAGGTGGGGGTGGACCGGGACAGGTCCCGGTCTGGTTCGAAGGAGGTGATCACCTGCCACGCGAACGGGAACAGGGACCAGACGGCGATCACGATCACGAGCAGGCCGAACGCCCCGCGGCGGAGCGGATGGCGGCGGAGCGGATGGCGGGCGCGGGTCCGCTGGCGGGTTCCGGGGACGGGAGCCGGGTGGGCGATGGCTGCCATCTCAGGCCTCCTGCCTGATGCGCCGGACGATAAACAGGCCGAAGACGCCGGCGATGACGAGTTCGGTGACGAACATGGCGGTGGCGATCATCGAGCCGTAGCCGAGCTCCAGGCCGGAGAACAAGACGTTGTAGGCGTAGGTCGACATCGTTTGCGTGCTGCTGGCCGGCCCGCCGCCGGTGACCACGTAGGGCAGGTCGAAGACCCGGAACGCGTCGAGGGCGCGCAGCAGGCTCGCCACCAGCAGGGTAGGCATCAGCAGCGGGAGCCGGACCCGGCGGAAATAGTTCCAGGCGGAGGCCCCGTCGATGCGGGCCGCTTCGGCCAGATCGGGCGGGATCGTCTGCAGCCCGGCTAGCAGCAGCAGGGCCATGAACGGCGTGGTCTTCCAGATGTCGGCCACCATCAGCGTCGGCAGCGCCAGCGTGGTCGAGCCGAGGAAGTTCACCGGCTGGGACACCAGGTGCAGGGTGACCAGCAGGTAGTTCACCAGGCCGCCCTGGTCGAACAGCCAGCTGAACATCCGGGCGGTGACCACGGTCGGGATGGCCCACGGCACCAGGACGGCGGCCCGCACCAGCCCCCGGCCGCGGAAGGTCTTGACCAGCGCGAGGGCGATGACCAGTCCGAGCAGCGTCTCGACGATCGTGGTGACCGCGGTGAACTCCAGGGTCTGCCGCCACGCCTGCCAGAACATGGCGTCCCTGGCCAGGCGGCGGAGGTTGGCCAGCCCGGTGAACTGGTCACTCTGGGTTTCCAGGCTGGTGTTGCGGAAGGCCATCCAGATCGTGCGCAGCACCGGGTACAAGGACACGGCGAGCAGGCTCGCGAGCATCGGCACGACGAGCAGGACGGGGGCCAGCAGCTGGCGCCAGGGCGTTCGGGAGGGGCGGAGCCTGGTGCTTTCCGGGTTTGGCGATCTTTGCCCGTCGGCGGGTGACGCCTTAGGTGCGACTGAGGTCGAGGACATCGGCGATCACGCGATTACCTGCTCGATCTGCGCCTGGGTGGAGGACAAGTTGGACTGGATTTTCCCTGAGGCGAGCGCGGCCGACACGCCGGCCTGGATGGCCAGGCTGATCTGGGAGTACTTCGGCGTCTTGGGCCGGGGCGTGCCGCCGGTGAAGATGTCCCGCAGCGACACCATGAACGGGTCGGCCGCGGCCAGCTTGGGCTCGTCGTACACCGAGGGCCGGCTCGGCGCCAGGCCGAGCTGGGTGGCCCACTTCAGCTGGGTGGCCGGGCTGGACATCCAGGTGAGGAAGTCGACCGCCGCGCTCTTCTTGGTGCTCGAGGCGTTCATGCCGAACTGGTACCCGCCGAGGCAGGCGGCGCTCTGGCCGCCGGGGAAGGCCGGCAGCTTGGTCACCGCCACCTTGCCGACGACGCTCGAGCTCGACTTGTTCTGCGCGTCGGACCACACGAAGGACCAGTTGCGCAGGAAGGCCGCCTTGCCGCCGAGGAACGGCAGCTCGCTCGGCACCTCGTCCCAGGAGAGCACGGCCTTGGGGGTGATCTTGTCCGCGTTGAACGTGTCGTACATGAACTGGACCGCCTCGACCGCCTTCGGCTCGGCGATGGTCACTGTCTTGCCGTCCGGGGCCAGGATCGACCCGCCGTTGGATCCGATGAACTCCACCAGGTCGCAGACCAGCACCTCCTCCTGCTTGGCCTGCCAGTTGAAGCCGTCGGCGACCTTGCCCGCCTTGACCAGCTTCTGCGCGCCGGCGGCGAGCTCGCTCCAGGACGACGGGGGCGCGATGCCCGCCGCGTCCAGCAGGTCCTTGCGGTAGTAGAGCATGCCCGCGTCAAGGTACCAGGGCAGCGCGTGCATGGCCCCGCCGTAGGTGCAGGCGTCGATGACGCCGGGGAAGTACTGCGCCTGCACCGACGAGCCGAAGTAGTCGTTCAGCGGAGCGGACCAGCCGGCCCCCGCGAACTCGGAGATCCAGATGATGTCCCCGGTGTAGACGTCGATGCTGCCGTCGCGCTGTGACAGCGACTGGACGAGCTGCTGGTGGACCTCGGTGCTCTGGCTCGGCGTGGGCAGCTGCTGGTACTGGACGGTCACGTGCTTCTGGGAGTTGTTGTACTCCTCGACGATCTGGCCGATCGACTCCTGCGCGAAGAACTTCGCACTCGCGAACGTGATCGTGGTCTTGCCGCCGCTGGTCGCGGCGGTGCTGCTGGTGCCGCATGCGGCCAGGGCCGGGGCCGCCGCCCCGGCGGCGAGCACGGCCCCGACACCCTTCACGAAGCTGCGTCGGCTCAGCGGTGAACCATCGTTAGGCATGCGGACTCCTTGGCGGGGGGAGGCGGTGCGGTTTGCTGCGAAAGTTTGCTGTTCTGTATGCTGGTATATGCAGAACTTAGCCACATTTAGTCGATGGGTCAAGCTTAGTTCAGCATAGATTTGCAAAGACCTGCATGGTCTGGCGGCGCGACGGCCGCTAGAGTGGGCCCTGTTGAAGGGGGTGCGCCGTGGCTGTCCAACACCAGGTTGCCGACCGCGACGCCGACGGTGCGCTTCCCAGCCGGCGGCGGGCGCTGCTCACCGCGTTCGTCGACGAGCAGGGCCAGGCCACGGTCACCGAGCTCGCGGAAGCCTTCAAGGTCTCCGCCGATACCGTGCGCCGGGACCTGGACTTGCTGGCCCAGCGGGGCGCGGTGTCCCGCACCTACGGCGGGGCCGTGACCGTGACCGGGCTGGCCACCACCGACACCCCGTTCAGCGACCGGTCATCGGTGCACCGCGAAGAGAAACAGCGCATCGCGGCCGCGGCCGCGGAGCGGATCGCGGACGGCGAGACCGTCATCCTCAACGGCGGCACGACCACGCAGGCGGTGGCGCACGCGCTCGGGATCCGGCGGCACCTCACGATCGTGACCAACAACCTCCGGGTACCACCGGCGCTGCCGCCCAGCGCGGTGCGTGACGTCTACCTGCTGGGCGGCAGCTGCCGGCTGGCCTCGCACGTCACCATCGGGCCGGTGGCCTTCCCTGCGACCCAGGGGATCAGCGCGGACGTCGCGGTCATCGGGGTCGGCGGGGTGTCGGCGCGAGCCGGGTTCACCACGACGAACCTGCAGGAGGCCCAGATGATGGCGGAAATGATCGAGTCGGCGCAGCGCACGATCGTGGTCATAGACTCGTCGAAGTTCGGGCGGAGCGCGTTCGCGCACATCGTCCGGCTGGACGCGATCGGGGTGCTCATCACGGACCGGATGCCGGAGCCTGAGTTGCGGGACGCGCTGGCCGCGGCTGAGGTGGAGATCGTGGTGGCTTCCGGCTTAGCTGCGCGTCAGTGAGGAATCTGATACGCCGAGAAGCCAGGATTCCGTGACTGGCTCATTGTCCTAGTTGCCGGTCACGGTCTGCTGCGCCCAGCCGGTCGCGTGGCCTCCGGCGGTGACGGTCACGGTCAGGATGCTCTGGCCGGGCGGGGTCGGGACGACGGCGTGGAAGCTGC
>JBEKGC010000336.1:0-7560 GCA_050013055.1 Streptosporangiaceae bacterium | reverse complement strand
TCGGCTCGAGCATAATCTCCCTGCTGAGCGACTTCCCATGCGATATCTTGCCGGATAGTCAGGGTAAATTGATGTAGCTATTCAGCCTGAGTGAGGGCATGCCGGAAGTGCTGCTGGCCCCGTGGATGGCTGGCCTTTTGTGGTTGGGGGTGCTTACTGCGGTCAGGGGGGTGCGGTGGCGGGCGGGAGCCAGGGGCCGCCGTCGAAGAGCTGGGTGAGGGCGTCGAGGGCGTCGATGCCCCATTTGCCGGCTTCTCCAGGGGTCGCTTGACCTGATGCATGATGTTGGGAAACGCGACTCGTAGCGTTGTTTCACTGCCGTCCTCCGTGGGTGCGGTGCTCGTGGCTGGTAGTTGTTCACAGTCAGACACGAGATCGGGGGATCACGGATGCGTGCGTTCATGGTGAGGTTGCCGTCCGGTGCGGGGTACTGGACGGTGCTGGATGAGGAACTGGCGGTCGTCCCGTTCGCGGATGCGTTCTTGCGGCATCAGCGGTTCGGCCGGGACGGGGCGGAATCCACGACGAGGGCGTATGCGGGCGCGATCGCGCTGTTCCTGCGGTGGTGCGCCCGGACCGGCAGGGACTGGCAGGGCGGGGCGGAGCAGCTGGGGCTGTTCATGACGTGGCTGGCGCACGCCGGCCCATCGGTGCCCGGCATCGATGCGGAGCCGGGGGCGGCGGTGCTGGCCGGGCCGGGGACGGTGCCGGTGAGGTCGGCGCGGCGGGTCAACGCGGTCCTGACCGCGGTGCGCGGGATGATCGTGCACGCGGTCGCCGAGGGGACCGCGCCGGGCCGCCTGGTGCGGCTGCTGTTCGAGGTCGCCGATGACGCGGACCTGCCCGCCGCGGTGCGCGGGGAGGACGGCTCGACGGGATGGCGGGTGCGGGCCCGGCACCGGCTGCACGAGACCGAGCGTCCGGTGGGCCGGGCCGCCGACGCTGATATCGTCGCGCTGCTGGGCGGGTGCTGTTCGGCGCGGGACCGGCTGATCGTGCTGCTGATGGCGCGGGCCGGGCTGCGCCGCGGCGAGGCGCTCGGGCTGCGCCGCAGCGACGTGCACCTGCTGACGGATTCGCGGGAGCTGGGCTGCGAGGTCGCCCGCGCGCACCTGCACGTGGTCCGCCGGGACGACAACCCGAACGGGGCGGTGGCCAAGTCCCGGCGGCAGCGGGCGGTTCCGCTGGATTTCCTGGTGGTGCAGGCGTTCGACAGTTACGAGTTCGAGCGGATGGACGTTCCCGCCGCGGCGTCTGGTGATTTCGTGTTCGTGAACCTGTTCCGCGCGCCGCTGGGCGCTCCGATGCGGCTGGACGCGGTCAACGACCTGGTCGCCGCCGCGGCGGAACGCGCCGGAACCGGCGCATTGCGCCCCCATCAGCTACGGCATTCGTTTGCCTCGAATGTCATCGATGCCGGCGGCACCCTGGAGGAGGCCCAGGACCTGCTCGGGCATGCGAGCATCGCCTCCACGCAGGTTTACGCGCACCCGGACCCGGCCCGTCTGCGTGCTGCGGTCGACGCGGTGCCCAGCCCGCTGTCGCAGGCAGGGGACCAGGCATGAACACCGCGACGGCGCGGGTGCTGCCGCGCGGCACGAGTGAGGGACGGGAATTCAGTCATGTGCTGGCCGGGGTGCTGCTGGACGGTGAGGCTGCGCGGCTGGCCGCGGCGCTGGACCCGGCGTTCCTGGACGAGGCCGGCTGGGACCCGGTTCGCCAGGTACTGTCCATGCCCGCCGGGCACCGGCTGCTCGGCCGGGCGGTCTGCAAGCTCAGCGGGTGCGAGACCGGGCTGCGCGACGCAAGGGCCGGCGTGTGCTGCCGCTGCCTGACCCGGCTGAAGCGGTCCGGCATGACCGAGGAGCAGATCGAGCAGGCAGGGCATCTGCCCGTGGCACCGGGCCGGACGGCGCGGTGCGCGGTGCCGGGATGCCGGCGCGGGCCGGCATCGGCGCACGCTGATCTTTGCAAGAGTCATGCCCAGCAGTCCCGGCGCATGCGTTCGCCGGGGCTGGAGCAGTTCCTCGCCGATCCCCGGGTCCGGCCGCTCGGGCCTGCGCGTGTCCCGGAGTGCGCCGTCCGCGCCTGCACGCGCCCGTCACGCAGCTGCGGCTTCTGCGATGTCCACTACCAGCGGTGGATGAGAGCCCGCAGGGCCGACCCGTGCCTGGACGCCGGGAAATGGGGCGAAACCCAGCCGCCGGCCACGGCCGGCGGGCTCGTGGGAATGTACGTGCTCGTGCCGCTGGTCGCGGTGCAAGTGCTGGCCGGATTGCAGCAGCGGACCCTGGACGGGGCCAAGACCAGCGCCTCTGACCTGCGGATGGCCTGCCGTGCCCTCGCCGGCCAGCGGGTCACCTCGATCGGGGAATGCGACATCGAGTGTGTTCCCGGAGGCACTTCCGCCCGGCCGCTGCTGCGCGCGCTGGCACGTCATGCCCGCCTGGCAGTATCGGATCCCGGTAGCGAGCAGGACCGGGATACCTGGGACCTGGCAGTCTTCGGTCATCGTGGCCAGCTCGACTTCACCGGCATCACCCAGCGGTGGCTCCGGGAATCCGCCAAGCGGTGGGCGGCGCACGACCTGCCCCGGCACCGCGGCACCGGGGCGAGCAACACCGGCAACGTCGTCAGCGCGGCGGCCAGGCTGTCGGAAAGCCTGCGCACCCGGACCGACCGGGGCGACCAGCCGGCCGTGCTGGGACGCCGCGACATCGAGAGCTTCCTCAGCCGGCTCGCCTACCTGGAAACAGCCGGCACGATCAGCCGCTTCCAGCGCAACCTGACCTGCCGAGGCGCCCGCACGGTGCTGGCCGCAGTCCGCGACCTGAGCCTGGCGCGTGCCGGGCAGCCCGCGGACGGGCTGGCCGGGGATTTCGGCATCACGCGCGCCGACATCCCCGCCCTCCCCGAACGCGGGGAGCCGGGACGTGACCTGCCGGCGGAGATCATGACCGCTCTGTGCGCTGCCCTGGACGAACTGCCGCCCGGCGAGATCAAGACAGCGGCCCAGATCGCCATCGACACCGGACGGAGGCCCGAGGAAATCATGTCCCTGCCGCTGGACTGCCTGGCCCGCGACGCCGCAGGCGCCCCCGTGCTCATCTACGGCAACCTCAAGATGGACCGCGAGGGCCGCCGCCTGCCGGTCAGCGAGCACACCGCGGCGGTGGTCACCGCCCAGCAGGAACGGGTGGCCGGCCGGTACCCCGCCGCCCCGCGCGGCGGGCTGGCGCTGTTCCCGTCCCCGAAGTGCAACCCCGGCGGCTCCAAGAACATCAGCGTCGACAGGTTCGAGGAACGGCACCGTGAATGGGTCACCGGCCTCGGGCCGCTGCGCACCGCCGACGGGACCGTGTTCGACTCCGCGAAGATCGTGCTCTACGCCTACCGGCATACCTACGCCCAAAGGCACGCAGACGCCGGCGTCCCGATCGACGTCCTCGCCGAGCTCCTCGACCATCGCAACCTTGACGTGACCCGCGGGTACTACCGCGTCGGCGAAGACCGCCGCCGCGACGCCGTCGATAAGGTCACCGCGATGAGCTTCGACCGGCACGGCAACCGGGCCTGGCGCGATGCCCGCGCCCTGCTCGACGCCGAGCACGCCCGCTATGCGATCGGGCAGGTCGCCGTCCCCTACGGCACCTGCACCGAGCCGTCCAACGTCGCCGCCGGCGGCGGCGCCTGCCCGGTCCGCTTCCGCTGCGCCGGCTGCGACCACTTCCGCACCGACGTCTCCTACCTCCCCGACCTCACCGCCCACCTCGACGACCTGCTCCGCACCCGCGAACGGCTGGCCGCCATGTCCGGCGTCGACGACTGGGCCCGCGCCGCAGCCGCGCCGCCCGGGGAGGAGATTATCCGCATCCGGCGGCTCATCGCGCAGATCGAAGGCGACATCATCCAGCTCAGCGATACCGAGCGCGCCGCCATCGGCGACGCCGTCGCCGTCATCCGCAAGCACCGCGCGGTGAACCTCGGCATGCCCGCGATCCGGACCCGCACGACCCGGCAGCAGGAGGAAACCGCATGACCACCGCCGCGAACCCGGCAGGCAGCGCGAGAACCGCCGAGATGCGCAAGGGACGGCAGGCCGACTCGGCCCGCCGCCGGCAGCGCGTGATCGCCGCGCTCAGCAAAGCGTCCGGCGACGGGACCGAGGTCAGCGTCTCCGGCATCGCGCGTGCCGCCGCGGTCGACCGCACCTTCCTTTACCGGCACCGTGACCTGCTGGAGAAAATCCACGCACTCGAAGCCGCCCCGCCATCCGCCGGGGCCGGCCCGGGACCGGCCGTCACCCGCGCGTCCCTGCAAGCGGACCTGCTCGCCGCCCATGAACGCGCGCTGCGGCTCGCCGCCCGCACCCGGCAACTCGAAAAACGGCTCTCCGAAGCGCTCGGCGAGCAGGCATGGCGCGAATCCGGGCTCGGCGCGCCCGCCGACATCGATGCCCTGAACCAGAAAATCACCCATCTCGAGCAGCAGGCCACCGACCTGCGGCTCCAGCTCGGCGAGCGCGACCAGGACCTGAACGCTGCCCGCGCCGCCAACCGCGAGCTCATGACCCAGCTCAACCACACCGCCACCACGACACGCCGGTAACACGCTTGCACCACACCTGTCGCACACGGTAATGTTCTCAGTACCAGCCGCTGAGCTGCGCAAACACGGTGAACAGACCTCCGCTCGCGACGCGGACCCCCGGAGAAGCCGGCGGTGGACAGGCAGGACTGGACGAGCGCGAATTCTGCGAGGCCGGTGAGTGTCCGCCAGCAGCCTCCGGGCTCGAAGTCGTACAGGCCCTTGAGGTCCCTGAGCAGGTGAACCGCGCACCATGCGTGTAGGGCGCTGGTCAGGTGGCCGTAGCCGGCGTAGCCGTCGCGGACGATGATGCCCTGGTAGCCGGGCAGGACCTGCCCGGCGTCGATAGCCTCCGCTGACCGGTTACCGGTGTGCATGCAGGTCAGGTAGCGGGTGCAGGCTAGGTGCACGTACCGGGTCCCGCCGGCCGCGCGGGCCGGGGTCTCATCAGCATGGACCGCCGGGGCCGCCTTCAGCAGCTCCCGCACCCGGTCTCTGAACCCGCTGGCCTCCACCAGGGCGGCGGCCCTGCCGCGGATGCCGGCCATCCACCCGGTCGAGACCGCGCTGCCGGCCAGCTGGCACGACACCAGCGTGGCCCGGTAGATGGGGATGTGGTGGCCGACGGCCAGGTTCGCGGCCTGGGCGCAGGTCTCCGGCCCGTAGCTGGCCCGGGCCCGCACATCCGCGGGAAGCTCCCCGGCGCTGACGGCGGCGCCGCGCCGTGACCGGCGCGGACGCCAGGTCCGCGCCGCACCCGCAGCACACGGCCGGCGGGCAGTCGATGCTCTCATCCGGTTACCGGCCAGGCTCATCGTCGATCCAGGATCGCCGGGCTGCTTTCCGGGCCACCGTCTCCCCCGCTCACGCAGCGACCGGTCCCCGCCCTTCTTCCGGTAAGGGCTATCAGACGACGGGGGACGCGACGTGGACGAGTCCTTGCCGGCCTGCCGCTCCAGCTCCTCCACCCGGGCCGGCAAGTGCTCTACCTGCCCAGCCAGCCGTCCGGCCTGCGCAGTCAGCTCAGCGATCAGCCGGTACGCCTCCGCCAGGCGCACCGCAAGCTCACCAGCGGGCAGAGCAGGCAGCTCCTCCGCGGAAGGCACGCCAGGCACACCGGTCACACCTGGCAATGATCACCATCCCGGCCAGCCAGTCAGCAACCCGGCACGGCGCCCGCCCGGCCCGGCCACCAGGTACTAGGGCCGTGTCAGCCAACGTTCGCTGTCCCCTGCGGGGCTGCTCCCGATCGGGCGTGAAGAATACTGACATGCTAGGAGCGTGTTCGAGGGCTTCCAGAAGGACCAGATCGACGTCGGAGACGCATCGGTCTTCGTGCGCCACGGTGGCGACGGCCCGCCAGTTGTCCTGCTGCACGGCCACCCCCGGACTTCGGCCACATGGCATCGGGTCGCCCCGCAGCTGATCCAGCGCGGCTTCACGGTCGTCTGCCCCGACCTGCGCGGATACGGCCAGTCGCGCGCACCGGCACCGACGCCGGACCACGCTGCGCATTCCAAGCGGGCTGCGGCAGCTGACCTGGTAGCGGTCATGTGCGCGCTCGGCCACCGCCGGTTCGCTCTGGCCGGACATGACCGGGGGAGTTATGTCGCTCTCCGGCTCGCGCTCGACCATCCCGGGGCAGTATCACGGCTTGCGCTGCTCGATTGCATCCCCATCAGCGAACACCTTTCCCGGATCACCGCCGAGTTCGCCACACGCTGGTGGCACTGGTTCTTCTTCGCCCAGCCGGAGATCCCCGAGCGGGTCATCAACGCCGACCCTGACCGCTGGTACCACGGCGACCCCGAAGCGATGGGGCAAGAGAACTACGACGAGTGGCGGATGGCCACCCGAAATCCCGACGTGGTCCGGGCGATGCTTGAGGACTACCGGGCCGGCCTTACCGTTGACCGGCGGCACGAGGAAGCCGACCGGGCTGCTGGAAACCGCCTCCGGCCGCCGCTGCTCGTGCTGTGGTCCCAGCGCGACGATCTCGAGGATCTCTACGGCGACCCGCTCGTGATCTGGCGAGACTGGGCCGACGACGTACGTGGCCATCGCATCGACTCTGCCCACCACATGGCCGAGGAAGCACCCGAAAAACTGGCTGCTGCGCTGGGCAGCTTCTTCAGCCCTCGGCAGGACGCGATGGGGAAGGGGCGAACATTGGCTGACGCGGCACCAGCCGGCCGGCCCGCCCGTCATCAAGCCGTCATCCCACGTGAATAGCTACTGGCGATCAGCGGGCGGACCATCGTCATCGCGGAAGCACGGGATTCTGGGGGCTGGGCGGACCTTGGTGGTTTGGTTGAGACGTCGCGGCGGAGGGCCGCCGCGTCGGCGATGCCGGGGCCCGCTGGGCTGCAGTCGGCGCATCGAGTGCGATAAGGAGTACCTGGCCGCTGGTCGCCATCGAACTGGTCAGGTCTGTGCAGGTGCTGGACGTGCGGGAGGCCGGTTCACGTAGCGGGCCACAGATCCTCCGGTTCACGCCCGCGGGTTTCGGGGAGCAGCCAGAACAGCGCCATAATCAGTGCTGGAGGCAAGAAGGTGACCAGCCCGGCTACGGCGAACCCGTGGCCGGCGTCGGCCACCGCGCCGAAGGCGACCAGGCCGGTGACCGCGCCCAGCACGCCTGCCGCCAGCGACCAGCCCGCCGCTGAGGCCCTGACCGGTGTGGGAAACAACTCGTTGACCAGCGACCCGGCCGCCGGGGCGAAGACCGAGGCGGCGAACACGCCGAGGATGTAGCCGACCACGAGCGCCAGGGCGGAACCTGTGTATGTCAAGGTGGCGAGCAGGGCGACGGTCACCATCGCCAGTGCACCGGTCAGGCGCCGGCCTATCCGGTCCGCCAGCCACCGTCCGGCCAGGAGCCCGGCCAGCCCGGCGACGCCGGCCCCGGCCACCATGCCCGCCGTCACGATGCCTGGCTGGTGGAGGAGGTTTTGCGCGAAGAGGAAGACGAAG
>JBEKGC010000335.1:0-7584 GCA_050013055.1 Streptosporangiaceae bacterium | reverse complement strand
TGTTCACCGCCGAGATCCTCTGCGGCACCATCGCCTTGCCGATCATGCTCCCCGCCCTGGCCTGTTCAGGGATCGCCACCCTGACCGCGTGGATCTACCTGCCCGCGCACGCCACCTACCTCGATATCCCCCAGTACCGCTTCAGCGCCTCTCTCATGATCTGGGCGCTGCTCGCCGGCCCCGTCCTCGGGCTGATCTCCGCCGGGTACATCCGCCTCATCGGCTGGGTGTCGCACCACCGGGCCGCCGGGCTCAAGGCGCTGTTCGCCCCCGTGCTGGCATTCGGCATCCTCGGGGTGATCGGCATCTGGTACCCCGAGCTCTTCGGGAACGGCAAGGACATGGCCAGCGACGCGTTCACCGGCGTCGGCGGACTAGGCCTCCTGCTCGCCCTGTCCGCCCTCAAGCCGCTCGTCACCGTGCTATGCCTGGGCAGCGGGGCGTCCGGCGGCCTGTTCACCCCGACCCTGAGCACCGGCGCCGTCCTGGGCGGGGCCCTCGGGATAGCCTGGAACCTGGCCTGGCCCGGCTCGCCAGCTGGCGCGTTCGCCATGGTCGGCGCGGCTGCCATGATCGGCGCGGCGATGCAGGCACCCATCACCGCCCTCGCCCTGGTCCTCGAGCTCACCCACAGCGGCTTCGGGCTGGTGGTCCCGATGCTGGCCGCCACCGTGACCGCGACCGCCGTCGCCTTCTACGTCGACGGCTACTCCATCTACACCGCCCGGCTGCCCTCCCGGCCGCCCGGCTGGCGATCGGTCCTGCTGACGGCGCAGCCACACGCAAGTCCAGCCGCCGCGGCGGATGACGCGCAGCACGGCAGGGCAGAGCACCCGCCGGAGCCTGGTGCCACGGGTCAGGCTCGCCGGGCCGGAGGTTAGTCGTGAGCCTACCGAGGCGAGGCGGCGCCCTGGCACCGGATGGTCGCGTCCCGGTCAGTCCCGGATAGCGCGGATAGCGCGGACCAGTGTGTCCACCGCCTCGCGGTGGCCGTCAGCGGTGGCGACAGGACGCCGGACTCGCCCGGCCCGCACCACAGTGAGTCCCCCGAGGGAGCGCGTGATGGATTCCGGCGTGTGCAGCACGGCCGGGTCCGGCGGGCCGCCAGTGCCTTCGGTCAGGTTCGTCACGTCATGGCCCACCACCAGCAGCGTGCCGCCGGGTGCCAGGGCCGCCACGGCGCGGCGCAGCACGCCGGTCAGCTCAGATTCCTGAAGCTGCAGGTAGGCGATGAGCACGAGCTGGAAGGAGCCTGCTTCGGGCTGATAGTCGCGGACATCGGCATGCACCCAGTCGACGGCGACACCGCGCGACTGGGCCAGCCGGCGCCCCTTGTCCAGCCCGGCGGCGGAAAAATCGACTGCAGTCACCTGCCAGCCCTGGGAAGCCAGCCACACCGCGTTACGCCCCTCACCGGTCGCGACGTCCAGCGCCCGCCCCGGCGGCAGGTCCTGCAACTCGGCGACAACGAACCGGTTCGGTTCGGCCGTCCACACCAGCTCGGCGACGGCGTAACGCCTGTCCCATTCCTGGCTGTCCACCCTGGTCGCCTCCGGTTGATCACTGAACCGTGAGTTCTGCCCCCACGGATCCAGTACGGCGACGCCGTCCTGGCCCTGCGGCCAGGATATACCCGCCCGGGTATCATTCGGCTGGTCGGCGATGGGTCACCGAGGGGCAGGACGAACGCCCCTGCCGCGAGCCAGCGGCCCAGCCGCAGGATGATCATGTGAAGAGAATCGTGATCCTGGGTGGCGGCACCGGCGAAACGCTGATCGCCAACCGGCTGCGCCGGTCCTTGGACGAGCAGGCGGCTGAGATTGTCGTGGTGGACCACGACGCTGATCACGTGTACCAGCCTGGACTGCTGTTCGTCGCGTTCGGGCTCACCAGCATGCAGCGGATCGTCCGCCCGCAGCGCGAGCAGTTCCGCTCCGGCATCTCCTTCTGCCAGGCCGGGGTCGACCGCGTCGACATCGAAGCCGACCGGGTGCATCTCGACGACGGGACAGCGCTGGCTACGACGCCCTCGTGGTCGCCACCGGCGCACGGCTGCTGCCCGAGGAGACCGAAGGGCTAACTGGCCCGGGTGGCTGAAGAGCGTCTTCACCTTCTACACGCCGGAGGGCGCCGTGGCCCTGCACCGGGCGCTGGAGCAGTTCACCGCCGGGCGGCTCGTCGTGAACGTCGTCGACATGCCGGTCAAGTGCCCGGTCGCGCCGCTGGAGTTCTGCTTCCTCGCCGACGATTACTTCCGCCGGCGGGGCATCCGCGACCGCGTTGGGCTGACCTACGTCACGCCACCGGACGGCGCGTTCACCAAACCGGTCTGCAACCGGGAACTGAGCGGGCTGCTGGCCGGCAAGGGCATCGAACTGGTGACCGAGTTTAACACCGTCAGGGTCGAGGGGGGCCCGCCGCCAGCGCGGCGCCGGGCGGCCGGCTGGTCTCTTACGATGGCCGCGACGTGCCCTTCGACCTAGCCGTTTGTCATCCCGCTGCACGGCGGCGCCGCCTTCGTGGACCGGTCCCCCGGCCTAGGTGACGAACTCGGCTTCATTCCCGTGAACCCCCGCACCCCCCAGGCCACGGCCAAGCCCAACGTGTTCGCTCTCGGCGACGCCACCGACGTGCCAACGGGGCCGGCCTGTACGGCTGCCAGGCATCCTGCGACCTGTTCGGGCTCACCAAAGATGACCTCATCGAGCAAGTCAAGGACATCATCAAGGTAGGCGAGTTCTATGCCCTCGCAGCCGGAGGCCAGATCATCTTCACCTGACAGGCCGCAGGCCCGGACCGGGGCGTGGGGAGTATCACAGCCGCCAAGCTACGATCTTAATACCCCCAGGGGTATAGTTGGTTATTATCACCAGCGCGTTAGGAGTATTCATGTGCAGCCCAGCTGTCTGCGACCGCTGCCAGAAGATCACCTGGACTGGCTGCGGCCAGCATGTGGAGCAGGCCCTCGCCGGAATCCCGCCAGAGAACCGCTGCACCTGCCGTTAGACCAGCCCCAGGCCGATGAGGCCGCGGGCACGGGACATCAAGAAGATGGGGCACGCAAATGAAGGTCGTCGTGGTGGGCGGGGTCGCCGGGGGAATGAGCTTCGCGGCGCGGGCCCGCCGCCTGGCCGAGGACGCGGAGATCGTGGTGCTCGAGCGGGACCCCTACGTCTCGTACGCGAACTGCGGCCTGCCTTATCACCTGGGCGGTGAGATCGGTGACCGGGATGCTCTCCTGCTGCACACACCGCAGTCGCTGGCCGCGAGCCTGGCGCTGGACGTGCGCACAGGTCACCAGGTCCTGGCCATCGACCCGGCCGGGCGCACCGTCACCGTCCGCGAGCTCGCGACGGGCCGGGACTACCGCGAGGCTTACGACGTGCTGGTGCTGTCCACCGGGGCCGCGCCGGTCATCCCGCCGGTCCCGGGAGCCGGCCTGCCCGCGGTCCGGGTACTGCGAACCGTCCCCGACGTGGACGTCTTGCGGGCCATGGTGGACGGCGGGGCCCGCCGGGCCGTCATCGTCGGGGCCGGGTTCATCGGCCTGGAGTCGGCCGAGGCGCTGCGGCACCTCGGCCTGGCGGTCACGCTGGTCGAGCTGGCCGGCCAGGTCATGCCGGCCCTGGACCCGGAGATGGCCCGCAGCATCGAACTCGAGCTGCTCAAGGCCGGCGTCGAGGTACGCCTGGGCACCTCGGTCACCGCGCTACGGGAGGCGGGCGACGGCACCGTCGCCGCTGATCTCTCCGACGGATCCCGGGTCCTGGCCGACCTGGTGCTGCTCGCCGCCGGGGTCCGCCCGGAGACCTCGCTCGCCGCCGCGGCCGGCCTCGCGCTGGGCGCCCGCGGCGCCCTGCTCGTCGACGAGCACCTGCGGACCTCGGTGCCCTCCATCTACGGCGTGGGGGATGCGATCGAGGTCACCGACGCCGTCACCGGCGGCCCGGCCCTGGTGCCGCTGGCCGGGCCGGCCAGCCGGCAGGGCCGCGCGGTCGCTGACCACCTGTTCGGCGGCGGCGGACGGCGCTCACCGGTTCTCGGCACGGCTATCGTGCGCGTCTTCGGCACCGTCGCCGCCACCACCGGCCCGAGTGAGAAGGCGCTCCGCGCGGCAGGAATTCCGCACCACGCCGTGCACCTGCACCCGGACAACCACGCCGGGTACTACCCAGGGGCCTGCCCGCTGCACCTGAAGCTGCTCTTCGCCCCGGACGGGCGGGTGCTCGGCGCCCAGACGACCGGCGCTGACGGCGTTGATAAGCGGATCGACGTCATCGCCACCGCCATCCTGGCCGGCCTGACCGTCCATGACCTGGCCAGCCTCGAACTCGCCTACTCCCCGCCGTTCGGGTCAGCCAAGGACCCGGTCAACCTGGCCGGCATGGTGGCCAGCAACCTGCTCACCGGCGACCTGGCCCTATGGCGGGCCGGCGACCTGCCCCAGGCCGGCTCCCAGGCGGTGCTGCTGGACGTCCGGTCAGCGGCCGAGTTCGGCTCCGGCCACCTGCCCGGCGCGCTGAACATCCCGCACACCGAACTGCGCCAGCGGCTCGGCGAGATCCCCCCGGACCGCCCTCTGCTGGTGTACTGCGCGTCGGGCTTCCGGTCCTACCTCGCGCTCCGGCTGCTGCGGCAACGCGGCTGGCCCGACGTCCGCTCGCTGTCCGGCGGCCTGTCCACGCTGCAACTGGAACTCCCCGGCCTGGCCCTCGACCTGGGCGAGCCGGCCGCCGAGCTGGCCGGGACCTGGCAGTAACAGCACCGTCACGACGGCGTTGCGCCGGAAAAGAGGAATCAGGCAAATTCCAAGCCGATACCCCGCTGGGTATTCTGAGCATCAAGCTCGATGTGAGCTTGCGGACTGCCGCTAGGAGGCAGGTCATGGCACGTGTGGTGATCCTCGGAGCCGGGATTTCGGGGCACGCCGCTGCCCTGCATCTGCGGCGGTTGCTCGGCACGGGCCATGAGGTGGTGGTCGTATCGCCGAACGCGGACTGTAACTGGATCCCGTCGAACATCTGGGTCGGGGTCGGGCGGATGCCCCCCATCAGGTGACCTTCCCGCTGGCTCCGGTGTACCGGCGCCAGGGCATCGAGTTCCGCTAGGCCAGGGCGGGGGTGATCCAGCCTGCGGGGGATGGTGATAACGGGCAGCCCGCTGTGGACATCGTCTTCACCCTTCCCGGCCGGCAAGGCGAGCGGGAACGGCTGAGCTACGACTACCTGATCAACGCGACCGGGCCGAAGCTGAACTATGCCTCACCGCCACCCCTGGGGTTAGGGCCGGAGGGTAACTCGCTGTCTGTGTGCGCTCCCGGGCACGCCGGGCAGGCGCAAGCCTCGTGCAGGGGTTAGACCCTCGACGGCGAGCTGAACGCTCTCGCCTTTGATTTCGCGATGCTGCCAGCGCAAGCCTGGGCCGAGTCGCGCGCGGTCAGGCAAGGGCGAGGGAGCGGGCGCGCGGGGGAACGAGCACGACGGCGCCCCCTCGATCTGCAACAGACGGTCTTGCAGGCCGTTCTCTTATCAGGGGTAATGACCCGGCCCACCAAAACGCCTCTAAAGCACCGGTAGCCCGAACGGGACGACCTGCGTGCGTATGTACCACCACGGATCATTGATCATCTTGCGCGCAGAGTCGTTCGTTATGGGAGCGGTGTAGCTTGGACCGCCAACACTGTTTGTAGTTCAGTTCCGTTCCTGGTGGCGTGCTGAGCCGGCCGTTGCGTCACGATTGCTGCCGGGTGGTTCCGCGATCCAGGGTGTGACTGGAAAGCCGGTTGCGGCGGTAAGCGGGGCGCGGGACGCTGCCGGGGTGAACATGCATGCTGACCAGCTGGCTGTTTCACCGGGCGTGGTCCGCGAGCTGGTGAAGGAGCAGTTCCCCGGCTGGCGCCAGCTTGCCATCACGAAGGTCGATGCCGCGGGGACGGTCAACGCCATCTTCCGCATCGGCTCCCGCCTCGCCGCCAGGTTCCCGCTGCGGCCCGGCGATGCCGCCTGCGTCCGGCGGCAACTGGAAGCCGAGGCGGCCGCGGCCCGCGAGCTGGCCGGGGCTACCCGGATCGCCACGCCCGAGCCGGTGGCAATCGGTCAGCCGGGCGCGGGCTACCCGCTGCCGTGGACGGTGCAGACCTGGCTGCCCGGGACCACGGCCGCCGATGAGGACCCGGGCCGATCCGCCGCGTTCGCCCGCGACCTCGCCGGGTTCATCAGCGGCGTGCGCGCGATCGGCACCGGCGGCCGGACGTTCAGCGGCCAGGGCCGGGGAGGTGACCTGCGCTCGCATGACGGGTGGATGCAAACCTGCCTGGCGCGCAGCGGCCAGCTGCTGGACGTCCCGCGGCTTCGCGGGATATGGGACGCCATGCGCGCGCTGCCGCGCGGCCCGGCCGGTGACATGATGAACCACGGCGACCTGATTCCCGGCAATGTGCTTGTGTCCGGCGGGCGGCTGGCCGGGATCCTCGATGCCGGCGGCCTGGGACCCGCCGACCCCGCGCTGGATCTGGTGGCTGCCTGGCATCTGCTCGAGGCCGGTCCCCGGCAGGTGCTGCGAGACGACCTGAGATGCGACGATCTGGAGTGGGAGCGCGGCAAGGCGTGGGCTTTCGAGCAGGCGATGGGGCTGGTCTGGTACTACGCCGGCAGCAACCCGGCCATGAGCCGGCTGGGCCGCCGCACCCTGGACCGCATCCAGGCTGATCCATAGCCAGCCCACGCCCGGTGACAGTACCCGCACCCGCAGCCCGGCATTCCCGCGCCGGAACCGCCTGATCTGGGCGTCAAGCCGCAGTCCGGGTCGTCCTGTTCTTGCGCGCATGACCGTTCGTTCTGCCTGTACCGCCGACCGTCGCAGACGCATAGGACGCCTGGGCGGCCGCAGCATGGCGGGGCTCGCCGTGGGAGTAGCTTCGTGTGTGGATTCGCCGCCCTCGGCGGGCCATACGAGCCGGTCAAGGGTGAACCTGCCCGAGGCCCTGGCCGCTTTGCTGGTCGGCCGGGCGGCCGCCCGACGGCTCGGTGATCTGGCGCGGGCGCGGGCGCTGCTCGACGCGGCACGAAGCCACTACCGGCACGTCGATCTCCCGGTCGGCCCGCCCCGTGTGCTCGCGGGCCTGGCGTGGTGGGCGCTCGCCCCCGGCCACCCAGACGCCGCCGTCTTCGCCGCTGACGCCGCCGAAGACGCTTCGGCCAGCAGGGACCCGCCGCGGGCCGTTTTCGCCGCGTTCCTTCGGGCGCCGGCGGCGTGACCCTCGGCAAACCACACGCCGAAGCTCTGGCCATCGCCTGCCGCCAGCTGACCTCAGCATCACCTCAGCGCCACCTCAGCGCCCCCTGGCAACCTTGCACTCATGCAGCCAATGCGTGATGAGTACCCCAGCCACCATGACCACCTGGCCGCTGCCGGGCCTGCGGTTGACGTCCACGGCCGCGTGGTCACCGCAAAGCGGCGGGCTGCTGCGCGGTACCGGCAGGCACAGCGCGCCGCCGACTCGGCCGCGGCCGCCACGGCGCTGCGGCTCGCCGTCCACGCCGACCCGGCCTTCGGGCTCGCCGTCGCCGACCTCGACGCCATCAC
>JBEKGC010000334.1:0-7590 GCA_050013055.1 Streptosporangiaceae bacterium | reverse complement strand
CGAGCCGGAAGATGAGGTCCCCGGCGGATACCCGGTCGCCGACCCGGATGGCGACTTCGCTGACGGTTCCCGCCGCTGACGCGGGAACGTCCAGCGTGGCCTTGTCGGACTCGAGCGTGATGACCGGATCCTCGGCGGCCACCACGTCACCGGCGGTCACATGTACCTCTATGACCGGCACGTCGATGAAGTGGCCGATGTTGGGAACTGTGATGTCCATGTCAGGCTCCAGGGGAAGGGGATGCGTCGCAATGGCCCGGGCAGCGGTCAGAGCAGGAGGCCGCGTATGTCTTCGAGCAGCTGGCACAGGTACCGGGCGAACCGTGCGGCCAGCGCCCCGTCGATGACCCGGTGGTCGTAGGACAGCGAGATCGGCAGCATCAGCCGCGGGATGAACGCCGTCCCGTCCCAGACCGGCGCGGTCCTGGCCCGGACGACGCCGAGGATCGCTACCTCGGGGGCGTTGACGATCGGCGTGAAGGCGGTACCGCCGATGCCGCCCAGGCTGGAGATCGTGAAACAGGCGCCCTGCAGGTCGGCCAGGACGAGCTTGCCGTCTCGGGCTTTGGCCGAGACGGTGCCGAGTTCCCGGCTGATTTCCCTGACGCCCTTGCGGTCCACATCGCGGATCACCGGCACCACCAGGCCCTCGGGCGTGTCCACGGCCACGCCGAGGTGGTAGTAGCTCTTGTAGATCAGCGCGTCCTTCTCCGGCGTCAGCGAGCTGTTGAACCGGGGGAACTCCCGCAGCGCCGAGACGCTGGCCTTCATCAGGAAGGCCAGCAGCGTGACCCGGTAGCCCTCCGCCTTGGCGACGGCATCGAGTTCCTTGCGGTAGACGTCGAGATCGGTGATGTCGGCCTCGTCGTGGTGGGTGACATGGGGGACGTTGAGCCACGACCGGTGTAGCGCAGGCCCGGACAGCCGCTGGATGCGCGACAGCGGCCGGATCTCAACCGGGCCGAATTTGGAGAAGTCCTGGACGGGGATTTCCGGGATGCCGCCGCCCTGCGCCGGAGTCGCGGCGGCCGGAGCGACGGCCGGAGCGACGGCCGGAGCGACGGCGGGTCCGCGGACGATAGCGATCACGTCATCCTTCGTGATCCGGCCCTTCGGCCCGGTCCCGGTGAGCGCGGTGAGATCAATGCCGAGCTCCCGGGCCAGCCGGCGCACGCCCGGCCCGGCGTGCGCGCCGTCGAAGTCGGCAGGCGTTCCGGCCTCGACCGCGGTCACCGGCGTAGCGGGGCCCGGCGCCCCGGTACCGGTGGCCAGCGCCGCCTCGGCCGAACGGCGCGCCGGTTCCCCCGCCACCGCCAGCGGGTCAGCCGCCGTCTGGCCGGGCGGCTCCTGCTGGTCGGTCAGCGGCGGCGGCTCGGTGAACGCGCCCTCGGTGTCGAGCAGCAGGATCGGTGACCCGCGGCTGACCAGGTCACCGACCTTGACCCGCAGCTCGCGGATCGTGCCCGCGGCGGGCGAGGGGATGTCCATGGTGGCCTTGTCCGATTCCAGGGTGATCAGCGGATCCTCGGCGCTGACCACCTCACCGGCCGCGACGTGGATCTCGATGACCGGCACCTCGGCGAAGTCGCCGATGTCGGGAACGCTGACTTCATTGACAGCGGGCATGGCTGCTTCCCGTCAGTGGTCGGGGCGATGGCGGGCGGATCATGCCCGCGCCGGGTCGGGTTTGCCGGGATCGATGCCGTAGCGCGAGATGGCGTCGGCGACCGTGGCCGCCGGGATCGTCCCGTCCTGGGCGAGCGACGCCAGCGCGGCCACGGCGACGTAGTGCCGGTCGACCTCGAAGAAGCGGCGCAGGTTGCGGCGGTAGTCCGAACGGCCGTAGCCGTCTGTCCCCAGCACCCGGTAACGCCTGGGCACGAAGGGGCGGATCTGGTCGGCGAAGCTCTTGATGTAGTCGGTCGCGGCGATGACGGGGCCGCGCCGGCCGGCCAGGCAGTCCTCGACGTAGCTGCGCCGGGGCGGCTCGGTCGGGTGCAGCATGTTCCACCGCTCGGTGGCAAGCCCGTCGCGCCGCAGCTCGGTGAAGCTCGTCGCGCTCCAGACGTCGGCGGCGACGCCGTAGTCCGCGGCCAGCAGGTCGGCGCCGGCCAGCACCTCCCGCAAGATGGTGCCGCTGCCCAGCAGCTGTACCGCGGGACCGTCCGGACCAGAGCCATGACGCAGCAGGTACATCCCGCGCAAGATGCCAGGCTCGACGCCCTCGGGCAACGCGGGCTGCTCGTAGTTCTCGTTCATCAAGGTGATGTAGTAGAACACGTCTTCCTGCTCGGCGACCATCCGCCGCAGCCCGTCGGCGATGATGACCGCGACCTCGTAGGAATAGGTCGGGTCGTAGCACACGCAGCTGGGCACGACCGAGGCCAGCACGTGGCTGTGGCCGTCTTCGTGCTGCAGCCCCTCGCCGTTGAGCGTGGTCCGGCCAGCGGTCCCGCCGAGCAGGAAACCGCGGGCGCGGCAGTCCCCGGCCGCCCAGATCAGGTCCATGACCCGCTGGAAGCCGAACATCGAGTAGAAGATGTAGCACGGGATCATCGGTATGTCGCTGGTGCTGTAAGCCGTCGCCGCGGCTATCCACGACGCCATCGCGCCGGCCTCGTTGATGCCCTCCTGCAGCATCTGGCCGTCCGGCGCCTCGCGGTAGTACATCAGCTGGTGGGCGTCCTCGGGCTGGTAGAGCTGGCCGGCCTGGCTGAAGATGCCGAACTGGCGGAACATGCCTTCCATTCCGAACGTCCGGGATTCGTCCGCCACGATCGGCACCACGTGCTTGCCGATGGCCTTGTCCCGCAGCAGCGTGTTGAGGATCCGCACGAACGCCATCGTGGTGGAGATCTCCCGGCCCGGCGTCCCGGCCAGCTGGCCGCCGAACGCGGTCAGCTCGGGCACCGCCAGCGTCTGGCTCGACCGCCGCTGGCGGGCGGGCAGGTACCCGCCGAGTGCGGCCCGCCGTTCCCGCAGGTAGGCCATCTCCTCGCTGCCGTCCTCGAAGCGGAGGAACGGCAGCTCGGCCAGCTGCTCGTCGGACAGCGGCAGGCTGAACCGGTCCCGGAACCTGGCCAGGGCCGCATCGCCCATGTGCTTCTGCTGGTGGGTGATGTTCTGGCCTTCGCCCGATTCCCCCATCCCGTAGCCCTTGATGGTCTTGGCCAGGATGACGGTGGGCTGGCCGGTCGTCCGCACCGCGGCCGCATACGCGGCGTAGACCTTGACCGGATCATGGCCGCCGCGGTTCAGTGCCCAGATCTGTTCGTCGGTCATGCCCGCGACCATTTCGGCCAGTTCCGGGTACTTGCCGAAAAACTTCTCCCGCACGTACGCGCCGTCTTTGGACTTGAAGTCCTGGTACTCGCCGTCGACGCATTCCTCCATCCGCTTGAGCAGCAGGCCGGTGGAATCGCGGGCGATGAGCGGGTCCCAGTTGCTGCCCCAGATCACCTTGATCACGTTCCAGCCCGCGCCGCGGAAGATGCCCTCAAGCTCCTGGATGATCTTGCCGTTGCCGCGGACCGGGCCATCGAGCCGCTGCAGGTTGCAATTGACCACGAAGATGAGGTTGTCGAGCTTTTCCCGGCTGGCCATCGCGATGGCACCCAGCGACTCCGGCTCGTCGGTCTCCCCGTCGCCGAGGAACGCCCAGACCTTCCGGTCCGAGGTGTCCGCCAGTCCGCGGCAGGTCAGGTACTTCAGGAAGCGGGCCTGGTAGATCGCCATGATCGGGCCCAGGCCCATCGACACCGTGGGCATCTGCCAGTACTCCGGCATCAGCCACGGGTGCGGATAGGAGGAAAGGCCGCCGCCGTCGACCTCCATCCGGAACTTCCTCAGCTGGTCCTCGGTGAGCCGGCCCTCCACGAACGAGCGGGCGTAGATGCCCGGCGACGAATGTCCCTGGATGAACAGCAGGTCGCCGCCGTGGGCGGCCGACGCGGCCCGGAAGAAATGCTGGAAGCCGACGTCATAAAGCGTCGCCGCGGACTGGAAGCTGGCGATATGACCGCCGAGCTCGGAGGACTCCGCGTTCGCCCGCAGCACGATGGCCAGGGCGTTCCACCGGATCAGCGACCTGATGCGGTGGTCGATGGACAGTTCCCGCGGGCTCAGCCGGTCTTCCTTCTCGGCCGGGATCGTGTTGAGGTACGGCGTCGTGGCGCTGTAAGGGACCGGCGCCCCCTTCCGGCGGGCCTCCGCGACCACCTCATCCAGCAGGAAGAACGCACGGTCCGCGCCCTCGTAGGCCAGCACAGAATCGAGAGCCTCACGCCACTCACGGGTCTCGGCCGGGTCAAGATCTTCCAGCATCAGCGTCCTCTCATCACGAGTCCCGGCGACCCGGTCAGATCGCTGCGGCGGTGGAGTGACCCGCGTCTTTGCCCAGCATCCTCCCAGGCGATACTCCAGGCAAGGAACCAACGTGCCGGAAGGGAAGATAAAGCAGTGGCGAATCCGCTCGATCAGGTGGCGTCGTGGCCGGCCACCGCCGCGGCCGGCGTCGTGTCGGCGGCGGGCCTGCTGGCATCGGCCGGGCCGGCCGAGCGGCCCTATCGGTGGGCGTCAGTGACCAAACTGCTCGTCGCGCTGGCCGCGCTCGACGCCGTGCAGCGCGGCCTGTTCGACCTGGACGAGCCGGCCGGACCGCCGGGATCGACGATCAGGCACCTGCTGTCGCACGCGTCCGGGCTCGGGCTCAACGGCGACGCGATCCTCAGCCGTCCGGGCCGCCAGCGGATCTACTCCAACCGCGGTATCGAGATCGTCGCGGACAACCTCGCCGCCCGGTCCGGCCAGCCCTTCGAGCGGCTGCTGGCCGACGAGATCTGCCTGCCGCTCGGGATGACGGGCACCCGGCTTGAGGGCTCCCCGGCCTGGGGCGCGGTCGGCCCGCTCCGCGACCTCATGACACTGGCGATCGAACTGGTCAGTCCGGAGCTTGTCCGCGAGGACCTGCTGGCGGAGGCGACCCAGACCGCCTTTCCCGGCCTGCCCGGCGTATTGCCTGGCTTTGGCCGGCAGCCGCGCTGCGACTGGGGCCTTGGGTTCGAGATCAGGGACAGCAAGGAGCCGCACTGGACCGGATCGGCGAACTCGGCCCGGACGTTCGGTCATTTCGGGGGCTCAGGCAGCTTCCTCTGGGTGGACCCAGAGGCCCGCATCGCCTGCGCCTCCCTCGCCGACCGCGACTTCGGCGACTGGGCCAAGCAGGCGTGGCCGCGGCTGTCCGACGACGTGCTCGCGTCCTACGCCGGTGCCGATTTATCTTCGCGATCCGACTGCTCAGGCTGGGCGTGCGTGCGATCGTCTCGACGGCAAACGAGCGGATGCTCTCGGCCGCCCCGGCAGGCATGCGGCGGACGCAACTACCCAGCGGGTGGCGCGGATAGCCGCTGCTCGATGCTGGCCAGCCGGTCCGCGAACGGCTGGAGTTCCCGCTTGACGGCTTCGGCCAGCGCCGTCGCCACGGTCCCCGATGCGGCAAGCCCGCGGCCGGCGGCCGCGGCGCCCTGGCCGCGGCCTTCCGCCCGCGCCTGCCAGTACTCGATCCCGGCCAGCGAAGCGGTGACCGTCCGCCTCGCCCGCCGCTCATCGGCACCGAGGCCGCGCAGTATCTTTAATTACTCCGAACGGACCCGGGTGTTACCTGTTAATTGAGCCCCGTGCGCCACCGCTGGATCGCTCAGGGCGCGCGCCCGAAGTGGGCACCCCACAGCTGTTGGCGGGCACGCTGTCGGGGTCACCGGTCAGGCGCGTGTCCGTCAAGTCTTCTTCGGTGTCACTGATCTTGTAGGTTCTACTTCCGTCCTGCGGGCAGGCGGCCGTTGAAGGTGATGTCGAAGGCGTTGGCGCCCTACGTTGCCCGCCGTCTGTCTACGGTGGCTCCCGGGTTGGCTCCCCGGAATCAAGTGCCGCATCAATCAGCGTGGGCCTGGTTACCCGGCAGCGAAGGGTCGCGCCCGGACGACGCACTGAAGGCCCGAAGCGCCGCACCCAGCCGCCACCCCCGCCGCTCCCCGCACCCGCAACCCACCCGTCACAACTGTCGAAAAAAATCGTGGAGTATTCGGCTTACCTGTAAGTTTCGGTACCCTATCGGGTACCAAACTCTCCGCGGGAGCCCGATCTTCCACGCGAAACCGGCGGCCCGGCCCGCACTACGCCGGGCCGGACCAGGCGCCGCGGCGCCCGCGCACGCCGCGCCGCGCGCCGCGGGCCACACGCTCGCCGCCCTCCAGGCAACCGGCCTGACCGTCGTAATCCACGACGGCTACCTGTCTGCGCAGGGACCCGCGGACGACGTCAAGGCGGCCGCCGCACTGTTCGCCAGCATCGGCGACCTGGCCGTCTACAGCGGCGCCGACGAAACCGGGACCGGCACCCTCGCCGTCGCGGTCGCCCCTCCCGACGGTGACGACTATGTCGAGCTGCAGTCGGCCGACGCGACCATCGCCTCGGTCCAGAACGGCTACAGCGACCCGTTCGGCATCTACAACGCCAGCGGCCACCAGGTCGCCGTCGTGCCCGCGCGGACCACGGAGAACATCCCGCCCGACGCCGCGGCAGCCAGCAGTTCCACTCCAGCAGATTCCGGCGCCTCAGGCGCAGCCGTCGGCAGCCCGGACGTCATCAGCGGCGACGCCATCCAAGTCCCCATCGCCATCCCGATCAATCTCTGCGGCAACGCCATAGACATCGTCGGCCTGCTCAACCCGACCTTCGGCAGCACCTGCTTGAACAGCTAGCCTGCCCCAGCCCCGGCGGCGCAGCCGCCGGGGCTGGGCGTTGCGCCGAGCCAAGCCCGCGCAAACCCCGCGCCCGATGGCCGCGACGGCGGAGAAACCCCCTCATACGGACGGGGCTCGCCCGGCCGGCCAGCAGCACCCCCAGGCACGAGCCCGCCGATCATGTCAGGTTTGCCGGCGCCTTACTCTATGTACGAACCCGCGAAGCTCTCAACGATCGGGCGCGACTATGGAGGACCAGGCAATCGCCGGCCCGGTCTCGGGGGAGTTCGTTACCGAGACGTTGGACTACGACGGTGGGCGGCAGGTCACGGTGTACGTCCCGCCGGACCCGCCCGAGGCGGTCGTGTTCGCCGGTGACGGTCAGGTCATCTCGCGGTGGGGTGCGGTCCTTGACACAGCCGGCGTACGGTCCACGATGATCGTCGGTGTTCACGGGCTGGCCGGCGAGACGCCGCGGCTCCAGGAGTACTCACCGGCCTTGGCCCCGGAACGGTTCGCGGCACACGCGAGGTTCTTCGTCGAGGACGTGCGCCGGTGGACGGGGTCGCGGTTCGGAGTAGCGCTGCCCGCCGGCCGCACCGCGGTGTGCGGAGTGTCGGCGGGCGCAGAGCTGGCGCTCGCCCTGGGGCTTCGGCATCCGGACATCTACGGTGCGGTCTTCTGCGCCTCGCCGGGCGCGGGTTACCGGCCGCCTGCGCTGATGCCGGGTTCGCTTCCGCGCGCGTACCTCGTCGCCGGCACACTGGAGCCGTTCTTCCTTGAGAACGCGACGAGGTGGGCGGCCGCGCTCCGTGATGCAGGTGCGGACGTCGTCATGAGCGAGCGCGTC